>JBQTJF010000173.1:0-15751 GCA_052387375.1 Betaproteobacteria bacterium | reverse complement strand
TTTCGACTGGCCGCTGGCGAGGGCCGTCCTGCCGTCCAGGGTCGCCGCGATTTTCATCCGCACCCACGGCCGGCCGCGCGTCACGCGCGAGACGAAGCCGATGTTGAGCTCGCGCGCCTCCGCCTCCATCAGCCCGTGCTCGAAGCGGATGCCGGCCGCGGCGAGCGCCTCGCCACCGTGCGCGGCTTCCGGGTTGGGATCGCGCATTGCCGCCACTACGCGGGAGATTTTTTTGCTTATCAGCAGTTCGGCACAGGGAGGCGTTCGACCGTGGTGGTTGCACGGCTCGAGCGTCACGTAGACCGTAGCGCCCGCCGCGCGCTCGCCCGCCTTCTCGAGCGCGACCACCTCGGCGTGCGGCCCGCCGGCTTTTTCGTGCCACCCCTCTGAAACCACGGCTTCGCCGGCTGCGATGACACAACCGACTCTCGGGTTCGGCGTCGTCGTGTACAGGCCGCGCGCGGCGAGATCGAGCGCACGCCGCATCATGGCGTGGTCGAAAGCGCCGAACGGGCTCACTTGCGTCGTTTTTTTGCCGCCTTGACTTCCTGGACGGCTTCGCGGAAGTCGTCGGGCGACTCGAAGCTGCGGTACACCGAGGCGAAGCGGATGTAGCCGATCTTGTCGAGCTTGGCGAGCTCGCGCATGACGAAGTCGCCGACGCGGCTGGTCGGCACCTCGCGCTCGCCAAGCGAGCGCAGCCGCTCGATGACGCGGTCGACCGCGCCCTCGACCTCCTCGGTGGCGACCGGCCGCTTGCGCAGCGCCAGCATCATGCTGCCCGTCAGCTTGTCGCGGTCGAAGTCGGTGCGGCTGCCGTCCTTCTTCACCAGGCGCGGCATCTTCAGGTCGACGCGCTCGTAGGTGGTGAAGCGCTTCTCGCAGGACAGGCACTTGCGGCGCCGGCGCGTGGTGTTCGCCTCGACGTTCGCCCGGGTGTCGACCACCTGGGTGTCCTCGGAGCCGCAGTAGGGGCACCTCATGCGTACACCGGGAAGCGCGCGCAGAGCGCCTTCACCTCGTCGGCGACGCGCTCGAGGCTCGCCTCCTCGTGCGGCTTGTCGAGCACGTCGGCGATCAGGTGCGCCAGCATCTCCGCCTCGGTGCGGCGGAAGCCGCGCGTGGTCATCGCCGGGGTGCCGATGCGGATGCCGCTCGTCACCGCGGGCTTCTGCGGGTCGTTGGGGATGGCGTTCTTGTTGACGGTGATGTGCGCGCGCCCGAGCACCGCCTCGGCGTCCTTGCCGGTCAGGCCCTTCTTCGTCAGGTCGACGAGGAACATGTGGCAGTCGGTGCGCCCCGAGACGATGCGCACGCCGCGCTCCGTAAGCACGCGGACCATCGCGCGCGCATTGTCCAGAACAATGGATTGATACTCTTTGAACTGCGGCTGCAGCGCCTCGCCCAAGGCGACCGCCTTGGCGGCGATGACGTGCATGAGCGGCCCGCCCTGCAGCCCCGGGAACATGGCGCTGTTGATGGCCTTTTCCTGCTCCGCGAGGCCCATCACCATGCCGCCGCGCGGGCCGCGCAGCGTCTTGTGCGTGGTGGTGGTGACGAAGTGCGCGACGCCGAGCGGCGAGGGGTAGAGCCCGGTGGCGATGAGGCCGGCGTAGTGCGCGATGTCGGCCATGAGGAGCGCGCCGCACTTGTCGGCGATGGCGCGAAAGCGCTTCCAGTCGATGGCGAGCGCGTACGCCGAAGCGCCGGTGACGATCAATTTGGGACGTTCGGCAAGAGCGATTCTCTCTGCGGCGTCGTAGTCGATTTCTTCCTTCGCGTTCAAGCCATAGGAGACGATGCGGTACAGCTTCCCGGAGAGGTTCACCGGCGAGCCATGCGTCAGGTGCCCGCCGTGCGCGAGCGACATGCCGAGGATGGTGTCGCCGGGCTTGAGCGCCGCGGTGTAGACGCACTGGTTCGCCTGCGAGCCGGAATGCGGCTGCACGTTCGCCCAGGGCGCGCCGAAGAGCTTCTTCGCCCGCTCGATGGCGATCGACTCCGCCATGTCGACGTACTCGCAGCCGCCGTAGTAGCGCCTGCCGGGGTAGCCCTCGGCGTACTTGTTAGTGAGCTGGCTGCCCTGCGCGATCAGCACCGGCTGGCTGACGTAGTTCTCGGAGGCGATCAGCTCGACGTGGTCCTCCTGGCGCCGGTGCTCGAGCCGCACCGCGTTCCACACCTCGGGGTCGGATTGCGCCAGCAGGTTCTGGGCGAACATGGGAATGGGCCGGAAAAGCGGCCGATTCTACCAGCCGGGCCTGACCCGGTCCGGCGAGCCCCTAGGTATTGGGGCCAGAGAATGTTCCCGATCGGGAACATTTTTGCCGCTTCCGCCCCTTCTTCCAAGGCCTAGAATGAGGCGCATGCTCCAGTTGCGACCGAACTGCGAATGCTGCAACCGCGACCTGCCGCCGGACACGGGGCGGGCCGTGATCTGCTCCTTCGAGTGCACCTTCTGCCGCGACTGCGCCCTGGGCGTGCTCGGCGGCAAGTGCCCGAACTGCGGCGGCGAGCTGGTGGCGCGGCCGCGCCGGCCGGCGGAGAAGCTCGCCAAGCACCCGGCCTCGACCGAGCGCGTCTACAAGCCGGCCGGCTGCGAGAAGGCGGCCTGATGAACCAGCGCGAAAAGGCGGAGCGCTTCCGCAAGCTGCACGAGGGCGCCGGCGCCTTCGTCATCGCCAACCCGTGGGACGCGGGCTCGGCGCGCCTCCTCGAGGGCCTGGGCTTCGCCGCGCTCGCCACCTCGAGCGGCGCGCAGGCGGGCGTGCTCGGCCGGCGCGACGGGCAGGTGCAGCGCGACGAGGCGCTCGCGCACTGCCGCGGCATCGTCGCGGCGAGCACGCTGCCGGTGTCGGCAGACCTGGAGAAGGGCTTCGGCGACGCGCCGGCCGACGCCGCGGAGACGATCCGCCTCGCCGCCGGCGTCGGCCTGGTCGGCGGCTCGATCGAGGACGCGACCGGGAACCGCGAGAAGCCGCTCTACGAGCTCGCGCACGCCGCCGAGCGCGTCGCTGCGGCGGTGAAGGCGGCGCGCGCGCTCCCCTTCCCGTTCACGCTCACGGCGCGCGCGGAGAACTTCCTGCGCGGCAACCCGGACCTCGACGACACCATCCGGCGCCTGCAGGCGTTCGAGGCGGCGGGCGCCGACGTGCTCTTCGCGCCGGGCCTGCCCGACCTCGCCGCGGTGAAAGCGGTGTGCGCGGCGCTGAAGAAGCCGGTGAACTTCATGGCCGGCATCAAGGGGAAGTCGTTCACCGTCGCCGAGCTCGAGGCGGCGGGCGTGCGCCGCATCAGCCTCGCCACCTCGCTCTACCGTGCGGCGATGACCGGGCTTGCCGAGGCGGCGCGCGAGGTGAAGGACAAAGGCAGCTTCGGCTACCTCGAGCGCTGCCTGTCGACCGCGGAGCTCAACGCTTTATGGGGTCAGAGCAATTTTCCGGGAAACCTTCAGCCGGTCGGAGATGACGGGAAAATTCCTCTGACCCCTTAGGCTGATCGCCGCTCCAGCCGGTAGCGCAGGCAGTGCGCGCCGTGGTTCGAGGCGGGCTTGCCCAGGCCGATCCAGCCGCGCTCGCCCATCAGCGCCTCCTCGCGCCGCAGGCGCACCTCGCGGGTGTTGCCGTCGGCGAGGAGGAAAGTGCCGTTGGAGGACTGGTCGGCGATGAAGTAGTTGCCGTCGCGGCTGAAGATGTGCGCGTGCACCCGCGAGGCGAGCGTGCTCGCCACCACGACGTCGTTCGCCTTGTCGCGGCCGAGCTTCGCCGCGGCGGCGGGACCGACCGTGAAGCTCTGCCCGCCGTAGGTGAGCTTGAGGATCCAGAGGCCCGGCCGCGACGAGTCGGGCGCGAGGTTCATCTGCGTGAGGTCCGGGTCCTCGCGCCAGAGCACCTCGAAGACCATCACCTCGCCGGCGCGGCCGCGGATCCTGGTCGGGTAGAGCTGGCGGCAGCGGGCGCGCTGGCGCGCCGGCAGCGCCTCGACCAGCTCGCGCGTGGTGAGCACCTGCTGCGGATTGGCGAGCGCCTGCAGCTTGGCGCAGACGTTGACGGTGTCGCCGAACACGTCGTCGTTCTTGACCACGACCGGCCCCCACGTCGTGCCGACGCGGATCTCGAGCTTGTGCTGGCCGGCGAGCGGCATGCGCCCGGTCGCGGCCTGCATGGCGCTCGCGGCGCGCAGCGCCGCCTCGGGCTCCTTGAACTGGCACACCATGCCGTCGCCGAGCGTCTTCACCACCGCGCCGCCCGCGGCCTTGACGCGCTTCGCGAGCTGCGCGAAGAGGCGATTGACCAGCGCCAGCGCGCGCGCGTCGCCGACCGACTCGTAGATGCCGGTGCTGTTGCAGACGTCGGCGAACAGAATGGCGCGCTTGGAGCTTGTTTCGGCGATCGCGGCTTACCCCCGCGTCCGATGATACGTCAGATGCGCAGGGGCGGCAGCAGGTCGGCGGGCGTGTCGATGTCGCGGATCACGCCGGGATCGCCGATAGGAATTTTCACGAGCTGCTTCTCGTTCGCGGCGAGGAGCTTTTTCGCGCCTTCATCTCCCCGGAGGGACAGCAGCTCTGCATAAAAACCTTTTCCTAGTCCGACGGGATGCCCGCGCCTGGCGCGGAAATACGGCGCGACGAGCGCCGCGCCGCCCGCGAGCGCGTCGCGCACCGCCGCGATCGAGGTGCGGCGCAGGAACGGCATGTCGCCGAGCGCGACGAGGTAGCCGCCGGCCTCGCCGGCGGCGCGCGCCGCGCAGGCGAGGCTCGCGCCCATGCCCTCGGCGGCGTTCTCGCAGACGACGACCTCGCAAGATTCATTCTTGAGAGCTTCCGCGAGCTCATCGGCGCCCGGCTTGACCACCGCTATGACTCTCTTCAACTCGGCTTTCAGGGGCCGGGCGGCCTGCACGGCGATGGGCACGCCATGCGGGAGAGCATGGCGCAGCTTGTCGGAGCCGAAGCGGCTCGCCGATCCGGCGGCGAGCAGCAGCCCGACGATTTCCTTCAACTCAGCTCTGTTTGACGTCGGTGACTTCGCAGGCCGAAGGATCGAAGCGGCTTTCCTTCTTCGCCGCCCACGAAGGCTCGGCGACGCCGTGGCGCACCGCGGTCATCTCGGCGAGGATCGCCACCGCGATCTCCGGCGGGGTCTTCGAGCCGATGTACAGGCCCACCGGCCCGCGCAGGCGCGCGATCTCGTCCTGCGAGACGTCGAACTCCTCGAGGCGCTGGCGCCGCGCGTCGTTGTTCTTCTTCGAGCCGATGGCGCCGACGTAGAAGGCGGGCGACTTCAGCGCCTCCATGAGCGCCAGGTCGTCGAGCTTCGGGTCGTGCGTGAGCGCGATCACGGCGCTGTGCCCGTCGAGGTTGGACTCGCGCACCACGTCGTCGGGCATGCCGCGGTCGAGCGGCACCTCCTCGAGGTCCCAGCCGCCGTAGTACTCCTCGCGCGGCTCGACCACGCTTACCTGGTAGTCGAGCATGCGCGCCATCTCGGCGAGGTAGCGCGTGAGCTGCCCTGCGCCGATGAGCACGAGGCGCCAGCGCGGGCCGTGTATGGCGGAGAGCTCCTTGCCGTTGAACTCCAGCGCGTCCTGCCGGCCGCCGGGCTCGAGCGTGACGCGGCCGCTCGCCATGTCGAGGCGCCGGCGCACGAGCTGCTGCTTGGAGATGCGCTCGAGGAGCTCGGCGATGCCGCTCGCGTCGCTCAGCGGCTCGACCACGACCTGCAGCGTGCCGCCGCAGGGCAGGCCCCAGCGCGTTGCCTCCTCGTTGGTAACGCCATACGTGACGAGCTGGGGGTGCCTGGCAGCGATCGACTCACTTTTTATTTTTTCTACCAAGTCATCTTCGACGCAGCCGCCGGACACGGAGCCGGCGATGAGGCCGTCGTCGCGGATGGCGACCATGGCGCCCACCGGGCGGGGCGCCGAGCCCCAGGTCTTGACGATGGTGCCGAGGGCGACGCGCCGCCCGGCCTTGCGCCAGGCTTCGGCGCTCTTGAGGACTTCGATGTCGACGCTATCCATGGGGAAATGTTATCGCAACTTTGCAGCCGCGCCCGTGGGTTCCTTCTTCCAGTTGAATCGACGCGCCGTGGCCGGCAGCGATCTCGCTGACGATGGCGAGGCCCAGGCCGCTGCCGGTGCCGGGGGTCCCCGGCACGCGGTAGAAGCGCTCGTGCACCCGCGCGCGCTCGCCCGGCGGGATGCCGGGGCCGTCGTCTTCCACTTCGACAAACGATTGCGCGCCGCGTTTCCCGGTGCGCACCGTGATGCGGCCGCCGCGCTGCGTGTACTGGATGGCGTTGTGCACCAGGTTGGCGAGCGCCTCGCGCAGCAGGAACGCGTCGCCGAGCACCGGCGCCGGCTCGAGCTCGAAGCCGAGGTCGATGTCGCGCGCGAGCGCCTGGCGCACCCAGTCGTCGGCCTCGGCGCCGGCGAGCGCCTTCAGGTCGAGCCGCGCGGCCTCGCCGCGCGCGCCGGGATCGGCGCGCGCGAGGGCGAGCAGCTGGTTCGCCAGGCGCGCGGTGCGGATCGTCGCCTCGTGCACCTGCTCGATCTGCGCGCGGCAGGCTTCCGGCAGCGGCTGCGCCAGCGCGAGTTCGGTGTGCGCCTGCAGGCCGGCGAGCGGCGTGCGCAGCTGGTGCGCGGCGTCGGCGAGGAAGCGCTGCTGGCTGCGGCTCGCCTGCGCCACCTCGTTGAGCAGCCCGTTCAGCGCCGCCACCAGCGGGCGCGTCTCCTCCGGGCCGCCCGCCTCGACCGGCCGCAGGTCGACCGGCGAGCGCGACTTGATCTCCTCCGACAGGCGCGCGAGCGGCGCCAGGCCGCGCTTCACGCCGAACCAGACGATGACCAGCGTCGCCGCGGCGATGAGCAGCTCCGGGAACAGGCTGCCGAGCAGGATCTCGCGCGCGAGGCGCGTGCGCTTGGCGGTCGTCTCGGCGACGAGCACCGTGCAGGTGGTCCGGCCGCAGGGCGCCTGCACCGACACCGCGCGCACCGGCGCGCCGCGCAACGCGGCGTCGTAGCTGACGATGCCGCCTCCCGCCTCGGCCTCCGGCGGCGGCAGCGGCAGCGAGCCGTCGCCGCCGATGTCCTGGCCGCCCGGGGCGATGACGCGGTAGTAGAGCGTGTCGGCGCGGTCGCGGCGCAGCACCTCCTCCACCGCGGGCGGCAGCTCGAAGCGGTAGCCGGGGCCGGCGCCGCGGATGTAGGCGCCGAGCGACACGCCGATGTCGACGAGCGCCTGGTCGTAGGCTTCCGTGGCCGGCTCGATGGACGGGTAATAGGCGACCAGCGCGCCGACCGCGAGCAGCGCGGCGATGGGCGGCAGCAGCATCCGCAAAAGATGCGCGCGGAGGCTTCTGGCAGCAGGGAAGGTCCGAAGAAGTCGTCCCCGCGAAGGCGGGGACCCCATTTTGTTTCTAAAGAACATGGGTTCCCGCGTTCGCGGGAATGACGATTCGCCGCTTTTTCAGGGTTTCCCTAGCCGCTTTGCGGATCTTTGAACTCTTCCAGCATGTAGCCGAACCCGCGCACGGTGCAGATGCGCACGCCGGCAGGCTCGAGCTTGGCGCGCAGGCGCGACACGTACACCTCGATGGCGTTGGGCGACAGCTCGTCGCCCCAGCCAGCGACGGCCTGGATGATCGCCTCCTTGGACACGATCTTTTCCACCTTCGCGAGCAGCACTTCCAGCACCGCCCACTCGCGCGCTGCAAGCTCCAGGGGTTCGTCCCTCAAGAAGGCCCTTCTGGCGACCGTATCGAGCGTGAGCGGGCCGTGCACCACCCGCGGGCCGCCGTGCGCCTGCGAGCGGCGCAGCAGCGCGCGCACGCGCGCCGTCAGCTCCGGCATGGCGAAGGGCTTCACCATGTAGTCATCGGCGCCGAGGTCGAGCCCGCGCACGCGGTCCTCGATCGCGTCGCGCGCGGTGAGCACCAGCACCGGCACCGGGCCGCCGTTGCCTTTTTGTGCGGCGCGCAGGCGGCGCAGCACCTCGAAGCCGTCCATCTGCGGCAGGCCGATGTCGAGGATCACCAGGTCGAAGCGCTCCTGCGACGCAGCAGCCACCGCCGCCTCGCCCCGCGCGGTGACGTCGACCGCGTGCCCCTCGGCCTCGAGGATGCGGGACAGGCCGCTGGCGAGGGGCGCGTCGTCCTCGACGATGAGTAAACGCATGGCTAGCGCAAATAATACCGCCGCAGTAGCATTCTTTTCCCCAAGAATTTTCCGAACCGATCCCCTGAGGAGGGCCCCCGCATGACCATCAAGGTATCCATGAAGGTGAACGGCAAGCCCGCGTCGGCCGAGGTCGAGGCGCGCACGCTGCTCGTCACCTTCATCCGCGAGAACCTGCGGCTCACCGGCACGCACGTCGGCTGCGACACGGCGCAGTGCGGCGCGTGCACCGTGCTGATGAACGGCAGGGCGATCAAGGCCTGCTCGATCGTGGCCATGCAGGCCGAGGGCGCCGACATCATGACCATCGAGGGCGTCGCCCGCCCCGACGGCACGCTGCACCCGATGCAGGCGGCGTTCAAGGAGCACCACGGGCTGCAGTGCGGCTTCTGCACGCCGGGCATGGTGATGAACGCGCTCGACTTCGCGAAGAGCCACCCGAGCCCCACGGAGCAGGAAGTGCGCGAGGCCCTCGAAGGCAACCTCTGCCGCTGCACCGGCTACCACAACATCGTCAAGAGCATCATGGCCGGCGCCAAGGCCATGGGAGGCAAGCTATGAACGCACCACTCATCGGCGCGCGCGTCCAGCGCAAGGAAGACTACCGTTTCCTCACCGGCGCGGGCCAGTACACCGACGACGTCGCCCTGCCCGGCCAGAGCCATGCGGCCTTTGTGCGCTCGCCGCACGCTCATGCTGTTGTCAAAAACATAAATACAGAAAAAGCGAAGAAGGCGCCGGGCGTCATCGCCGTCTACACCGGCGCCGACCTCGCCAACGCCAAGGTGGGCGGCCTGCCCTGCGGCTGGCTGATCACCGACGTCAAGGGCCAGCCGATGAAGGAGCCGCCCTACCCCGCGCTCGCGCAGGGCAAGGTGCGCCACGTCGGCGAGCGCGTCGCGGTGGTGATCGCCGAGACCGCGGCGCAGGCGAAGGATGCGGCGGAAATGGTGAAGGTCGACTACCAGGAGCTGCCTGCCGTCGTCGATCCGAAGAAAGCTTCTTCCGCCAAGGGCATCCACGACATCGCGCCGGACAACGTCTGCTACGTCTGGGCGCTTGGCGACAAGGCGGCAATTGATGCCGCTTTTGCAAAAGCAAGCCATGTGACGAAGCTCGACTTCGTCAACAACCGGCTGATCCCCAACGCCATCGAGCCGCGCTCGGCGAACGCGACCTATTCGCGCGCGAGCCAGGACTACACCCTGTACGTGACGAGCCAGAACCCGCACGTCGAGCGGCTGCTGATGACCGCCTTCGTGCTCGGCCTGCCCGAGAGCAAGGTGCGCGTGGTCGCCCCCGACGTGGGCGGCGGCTTCGGCTCGAAGATCTACCTCTACCCGGAGGACGTGGTCGTCACCTGGGCGTCGAAGCAGCTGAACCGCGCGGTGAAGTGGACCGCCGACCGGAGCGAGTCGTTCCTCTCCGACGCGCACGGCCGCGACCACGTCACCACCGCCGAGCTCGCCCTCGACAAGGACGGCAAGTTCCTGGCGATGCGCGTGAAGACCACCGCGAACCTCGGCGCCTACCTCTCGACCTTCGCTTCCTGCATCCCGACCATCCTGTACGCGACGCTGCTCGCCGGCCAGTACACCACGCCGCTCATCTACTGCGAGGTGACGGCGGTGTTCACCAACACCGCGCCGGTCGACGCCTACCGCGGCGCGGGACGGCCGGAGGCCACCTACGTGGTCGAGCGCCTGGTCGAGACCGCGGCGCGCGAGATGAAGATCGACCCGGCGGAGATCCGCCGCAAGAACTTCATCCGCCAGTTCCCCTACCAGACGCCGGTGGCGCTGCAATACGACACCGGCAACTACGAGGCGACGCTGGATGCGGCGATGAAGATGGCGGACGTTTCAGGTTTTGCTTCTAGAAAAGAGCAATCCTTGAAGAAAGGAAAACTCAGAGGCCTCGGCTACGCCTGCTACATCGAGGCCTGCGGCATCGCGCCCTCGAACGTCGCCGGCTCGCTCGGCGCGCGCGCGGGCCTGTTCGAGGCGGGCGAGATCCGCGTGCACCCGACCGGCACCGTCACGGTGTTCACCGGCTCGCATTCGCACGGCCAGGGGCACGAGACGAGCTTCGCGCAGGTGGTGGCCGACCGCCTCGGCCTGCCGATCGAGAACGTCGAGATCGTGCACGGCGACACCTCGAAGGTCCTCTTCGGCATGGGCACCTACGGCTCGCGCTCGATCGCCGTGGGCGGCACCGCCATCGTCAAGGCGCTCGACAAGATCGTCGCCAAGGGCAAGAAGATCGCCGCGCACCTGCTGGAGGCCTCGGAGGCCGACATCGAGTACGACCGCGGCGTCTTCAAGGTCGCCGGCACCGACAAGAAGAAGATGTTCGGCGAGGTGGCCTTCGCCGCCTACGTGCCGCACAACTACCCGCTCGACAAGCTCGAGCCGGGCCTGAACGAGAACGCCTTCTACGACCCTACCAACTTCACCTTCCCCGCCGGCAGCTACGTCTGCGAGGTGGAGGTGGACAAGGAGACCGGCGCCACCGAGATCGTCAGGTTCACCGCGGTCGACGACTTCGGCAAGGTGATCAACCCGATGATCGTCGAGGGCCAGGTGCACGGCGGCCTGGCGCAGGGCATCGGCCAGGCGCTCACCGAGGGCTGCCGCTACGACGACTCGGGTCAGCTCGTCACGGGATCGTTCCTCGACTACACCATCCCGCGCGCCGGCGACGTGCCGATGTTCCAGCTCGACACGCGCGAGACGCCGTGCACGCACAACCCGCTCGGCGTGAAAGGTTGCGGCGAGGCCGGCGCGATCGGCGCGCCGGCGGCGGTGATGAACGCCGTCACCGACGCGCTCGGCGTCAAGGACGTGCCGATGCCCGCCACCGCGCAGACGGTTTGGAAGTCTCTCCAGGAGAAGAGTCATGCACGCGTTTGAATATCACCGGCCCGCGAGCTCGAAGGATGCGGTTTCCCTGAAGGCCAAGAAACCGGACGGGAAATTCCTGGCGGGCGGCCAGAGCCTGGTGCAGGCGATGAAGCTGCGCCTGTCGTCGCCTTCGGACCTGATCGATCTCGGCGCAGCGAAAGACTTGACCGGCATCAGGGTCTCCGGCAGCACGGTCGAGATCGGCGCCATGACGCGCCATGCGGAGGTCGCGGGCTCAGCCGAGGTGAAGAAGGCGATCCCGGCGCTCGCCGCGCTCGCCGGCCAGATCGGCGACCGGCAGGTGCGCCACATGGGCACCATCGGCGGCTCGCTCGCCAACAACGACCCGGCCGCCGACTACCCGGCGGCGGCGCTCGGCCTGGGCGCGACCGTCAACACCAACAAGCGCAAGATCGAGGCCGACAAGTTCTTCAAGGGCCTGTACGAGACGGCGCTCGAGGAGGGCGAGCTGATCACCTCGGTCTCCTTCCCGGTGCCCAAGCGCGCCGCGTACATGAAGTTCAAGAACCCGGCCTCGCGCTTCGCGCTGGTGGGCGTGTTCGTCGCCGACTTCGGCGGCAAGGCGCGGGTCGCCGTCACCGGCGCCGGGCCGAGCGTGTTCCGCCAGGCAGAGATGGAGAAGGCGCTCGCGGCGAAGTTCGCGCCGGAGGCGGTGGCGGGCATCGCCGTCAAGGCCGACGGCCTGAACAACGACCTGCACGCCAGTCCCGATTACCGCGCGCACCTCGTCACCGTCATGGCGCGGCGCGCGGTGGAGGCAGCGCTCAAGTAGTGCGCGAGCGGCTCCGCCGTTGGCGGCTGCCCTCGCGCGAGGAGCTGCAGTCCCACCGGTCGCTGCGCTGGCTGGGGCCGCTGCTGCAGCGGCCGTGGCTGTGGCACCTCGACCGCCGCAGCGTCGCCGCCGGCGCGGCGATCGGGGTGTTCTTCGGCTTCCTGGTCCCGGTGCTGCAGATCGTGTTCGCCGCCTTCTTCGCCGTCCTGCTGCGCGGCAACCTGCCGGTCGCCGCGGCGGCGACCCTCGTCTCCAATCCCGTCACCTCCGCGCCGATCGGCGTGCTCGCCTACCACCCCGGCTCGGCGCTGCTCGGCGAGCCGCTGCGCCCCGCCGAGGAGGCGGCCATCGCGCGCAGCGGCGAGGACGTGCCGCTCGCGCCGCAGAGCTGGGTCGAGCGCATTGCCGCGCTCGGCAAGCCGCTCGTCCTCGGCCTGGGCGTGTTCGCGGTGGTGGGCGGGCTCTCGACCTGGGTGCTGGTCAACCTGGTCTGGCTTCTCGTCGTGCGCCTGCGCCGCGGCCGCGCGCCGCCGCGCTAGCGCATCCTGCCGCGCCTTTGCTCGGCGCGCCGGCACGCCTGGAACTGCGCGTCCTTGGTGGTCGAGACCTGCTTCGCCCGGCCGACACCCGCTCGCGATTGGCGGCTCCGACAGGCGCGCGTAGAATCGAATGCCATGACCACGACCGTGGAAGTCAAGCTGGATCTGCCCGACACACTGGCGCAGGAGCTTGCTCGCCTGGGTTTGCTGGAGCCCGGAAATCTGCGGGACGTCCTGCGCGAGGCCGTGCGCAGCCGCCTGCTCGAGCGGTTGACGCAGGCCCGTAAACGGATCGCCGCTTGCGGGCTCGCACCGCTCACGATGGAGGAAATCCAGGCCGAGATCGAGGCCGACCGCACGGCACGCCGCGACGCGAGACGCTGAAGCCGGCACGCCATCGTGCGCCTGGTGCTCGACACCAACGTCGTGGCCTCCGGGCTGTTGTGGGATAGCGGTCCGCCGGCGCGCCTCCTCGAGATTGCAGGCACCCAGTCAGTCGAGCTGTTTACAAGCACCGCGCTCCTGGCCGAGCTTGCGCGCATCCTCGCGCGAGAGAAGTTCGCCCGGCACGTCGAAGCTTCCGCTCTGTCGATCGATGATCTCGTCTTGGGGTACGCAGCATTGTCGACCGTGATCGCGTCCGCCTCGATATCGCCCGCCGTCGCTCAGGACCCGGACGACGATCGCGTACTCGCTTGCGCCTTGGCCGCCCGGGTCGACGCCGTTGTTTCGGGCGACCATCGCCTCCTCAACTTGAAGACTTACCAAGGCATCGACATCATCAGCCCTGCCGAAGCGCTGCGCAGAGCTTCGGCGGCATGATCGCCGCGCGCGGGGCGCCTCAAACGCAACCGAGCGCGCGGCCTGTGGATAACCGCTTGTGACCCAAGCACTCATGTGTCCACTGAAACGGGGCAACTCCAGTTCAATGATTTCTTGCTCTTGGCGACAGAGCGACCAAGCAAACGCCGCCGAGGTTATTGCCGAGCCGATCTTGTAGGCACCGTAAGCAGCGGCCCCAACTACGATTGCTGGAATAATGGGGACATCGCCCTTGAGGTCCACATAGATCAAAGGACTGTCAAAAGCGTAGGCGTAGGTGTTCAAGCCACCCGCAAGGCCGGCCGGATCACTTTCCCCGTATCTTCCGAGACTTGGGTCGTAGTCACGGAAATAGTTGTAGTGGAGAGAGGTCTCGCGATCGTAGTACTGCCCCGGGAGTCGTAGCGGTAGGTCGAAGGCGCCAAGGCCGCTCGGGTTTTCGTCAGCCGGGTTGTTCCCGAATGGTTCAGTTTGGTCCCATCTCCACACCGTCTGCCCGCTCTGATTGGCGACCAAGCGTGGCGTGTTGAGATGATCGGCGTGAATGAAGTGCGTGGTCTAGTTTCGCCGCGCAGGATCGTCTCCTGAGATCGTCCGCCTTTTCGCTATCTGGCGATAGATGAAGTATCCGATGGAGGCGACCCCAAAGAACACGATCCACGAGACCACAAAGGCGATCTTGTAGAACGGATCGAGATAACCCTGCGCGAGGTAGGCTCCGACCTGGTAGAGCACCGCAACGACAGTCGCGACACTTAACGAGAATACCCAGTATGCGCGGAATGCCTTGTGAAAGACGCTGACCACGGTACCGATGAGTATGAGAAGAGCCAGCGGAATTAGAACTTCCATTTGTGTCACCCTTTAGCAGGACGGGCACTTGCTGCGCGCCCGGCGGAAAAGTTCTTCACCGTTCTCTACGACGGCGTTGCAGTATGTGCGTGCCAAGCTATCGCACTGCTGCTTCTGACCTCGCGCGTAGTTGGTACACTTGCTCGAGAGGCAGGCGCAGAAATCGCCGTCGCACTGCGCTCGCGATGGACGCTTTACACAGTCGTCGTAGCACAGATCGTGAGCGATGCAGCATCCGCGGAATGGGAATCCGAGAGGATTGTCTGGTACCCAGGGGAAGTTCCAACCGCTCCCGCAGCCTAACGACCTTCCTCGGCTGCCCATCAACCCTAGCTCATCCGTTCGAAGCAGTGGCGAGTTGTCGCCGTACGCGTAGGTGTTGAGTCCGCCGAGCAGCCCGATGGGATCGCTTTCTCCATATCTTCCGCGACTTGGGTCGTAGTCCCTGAAGTAGTTGTAGTGGAGAGAGGTCTCCCGATCGTAGTATTGCCCCGGGAGTCGTAGCGGTAGATCGAAGGCGCCCAGTCCGCTCGGATTTTCGTCCGGTGGGTTGCTCCCAAACGGTTCAGTCTGATCCCAGCGCCACACGGTCTGCCCGGCTTGGTTGGCAACAAGCCTGGGCGTGTCGAGATGATCGACGTAGCATCTCAAGGCGCTGCGGCTTGTGAGGAGTTTTGCCTCCGCCGTGCGAGATGACCGATCGCAGCGCCAACCCAGATGCATACGAGTTCGATCGTGCCAACGAGCAGGTTCAATGTTGGTTTGGCGGGGTCGACGCCTTCGTACACGATATGAAGAATGGGCACAACGATGAGGAAGCCGAGCTTTGGGAGCAGCCCACCTCTCATGGAAAACCCCGATAGCAACCCTAACGCGGCCAATATGCTGATAGTGGTTACGATTCGGGGGATCCCCGGTGCAATGTAGCCTGTAACGAAGACGATATAGATCAAGAACAACGCGGTGCACGCGGCGACGATTACGACGTTTAGCAGCCTCTCGTGCATGACGATTACCTCTGCGTAAAGCCCGGATGGGGGATGTCAATCCCGGGAGCCAAGCTTGGTCCCGGCGCTCCGGCAGGGAGGTTCCCGAGCAGCAAGCCGTTAACAAAAGAGTTGGAGTTCGGGCCGTATAAGCGGTAAACCACATTCCCTGAGGGGAAGAGATCGAACCGCTTTCTTACCGCCTTTTCATATCCGCACGGATCCGGCGAGCAGAAGTTCGGTTTCACGGTGCCAACATTCACGGCGCTCGCCGGATCATCGCTGGGGTCGTTTCGCTTCTTCTGGCCGGAGCGAAGCGTCCAGCTCGCGAACATTGAATAGCGCTCGTTCCATCCCTCCGGCGGGCATGTGACGTTAACGAAGCAGTGGAAGTATCCGGTTCCACTCGTTCCCACTTGTCGGCAGTGCACCGTCACTACGAGCCCAAGTGCGTCCGTTGCGGTTAGGGGCGACCCAAGGCCGTATGCGTATGTGTTGATTCCGCCATCAAGCCCAATAGGGTCACTTTGGACATAGCGCCCGATGCCCGAGTCGTAGTCCCTGAAGTAGTTGTAGTGGAGGTTGGTTTCCTTGTCCGCGTACTGTCCCGGGAATCGGAGCGGGAACTCGAAGGTGACGGCGTTGCCGTCGGGGTCCTCGTCGGCGACGTTGGCGCCG
>JBQTJF010000172.1:0-2632 GCA_052387375.1 Betaproteobacteria bacterium | reverse complement strand
CCTTGTCCGGGTCCATCTCCTCGCGCCGGCCCTTGTAGACCACGCCCTTGATGTCGGTGGCGACGATGTTGGCGAGCGGCAGGCCCATCTTCTCGAGCAGCTCCAGGCAGGCGAGCGCCGCCGCGCCGGCGCCGGAGGTGACCAGCTTCACCTCCTGGATGTTCTTGTGGAGGACTTTCAATCCGTTCAGGACCGCGGCCGCGACGGTGATGGCGGTGCCGTGCTGGTCGTCGTGGAAGACCGGGATCTTCATGCGCTTGCGCAGCTCGCGCTCGACGCCGAAGCATTCCGGCGCCTTGATGTCCTCGAGGTTGATGGCGCCGAAGGTCGGCTCGAGCGCGGCGATGATGTCGACGAGCTTCGCGGGGTCGCGCTCGTCGAGCTCGATGTCGAAGCAGTCGATGCCGGCGAACTTCTTGAAGAGCACCGACTTGCCTTCCATCACCGGCTTGGCGGCGAGCGCGCCGATGGCGCCCAGGCCGAGCACCGCGGTGCCGTTGGTCACCACGGCGATCAGGTTGGCGCGCGAGGTGAAGTGCACCGCCTGGCGCGGATCGCGCTGGATCTCCTCGCACGCCGCGGCCACGCCCGGGGAATAGGCGAGCGCGAGGTCGCGCTGGTTGGTGAGCTGCTTGGTCGGCGCCACCGAGATCTTGCCCGGCGGGCTGCGGCGGTGGTACTCGAGTGCGTTCTGCTTGAGCTGCTCGTCCACCCGAGGATTCTATAATGCCGTCCATCAGCCCACGCATGCTCACCGCACGGCGGGCCGCCGAGATCGAGCCCTTCGAAGTGATGGACGTGCTCTCGCGCGCGCACGCGCTCGAGGCGCAGGGCCGCCGCGTCGTGCACATGGAGATCGGCGAGCCCGACTTCACCGCGCCGGCGCCGGTGGTCGAAGCCGGCGTGCGCGCCATCCGCGACGGCCGCACCGCGTACACCGCGACGCTCGGCCTGCCGGCGCTGCGGGAGGCCATCGCCGCGCATTACGAGAAGAAATTTTCGAAGAAGATCGGACCCGGGCGGGTGGCCATTACGTCGGGGGCGTCGGGCGGCCTGCTGACGATCGCGGCGCTCTACGTCGACGCGGGCGACCAGGTGCTGGTGCCCGATCCCGGCTATCCCGGCTACCGCCACTTCGTGCGCGCCTTCGAAGGCGTGGCCAAGAGCGTTCCTGTCAATGCCTCTTCTCTTTTCCAGCCGACCCTCGAGATGGTGCGCGCGGCATGGGGGCCGCGCACCAAGGGGCTATTGCTCGGCACGCCGTCGAACCCCACGGGGACCTTGATTCCAAGAAAAACCCTGGAAAGCATTGCCGCGTTCGTCGCGGAGCGCGGCGGCGTGCTGCTGGTCGACGAGATCTACCAGGGCCTGGTTTACGGCGAGGCGCCATGCAGCGCGCTGGGGCTGCCGGGCGAGGTGGTGGTGATCAACAGCTTCTCGAAGTACTTCTGCATGACCGGCTGGCGGCTGGGCTGGGTGGTGCTGCCGGAGGCGGCGGTGCGGGGCTTCGAGAAGCTCGCGCAGCATCTCTTCATCTCCGCGCCCGCGGCGGCGCAGCACGCCGCGGTTGTCGCTTTCTCCCGGGAAAGCATTTCCATTCTGGAAAAGCGGCGAGCCGAATTCGCTGCCCGCCGGGACTTCCTCCTGCCGCAGCTGAAGGCGGCCGGCCTGGCGGTGCCGGCCGAGCCGAAGGGCGCCTTCTACATCTATGCCGACTGCGGAAAGGACTCCCGGAACTTCACCCGGGAATTACTCGAAAGGGAAGCCGTTGCTGCTACGCCCGGCGTCGATTTCGGCGCCAACGGCACCGACCGCTACGTGCGCTTCGCCTATACGCGCAGCCTGGCCGAGCTCGAGGAGGCGGCGGCCAGGATCAGGCGCTTTGCTGCTTCCTCGCCTTCTGCCTGAGCAGCTCCAGGCGCGCGCGCTCGGCAAGCACCTTCGCGGAATACTGGGCCGCGGGATCGTCGAGCGCGCCGGCGTACATCTGCAGCGCCGTCTCGAGGTCGCGGAAGCGGTTGAGGTACTCGCGCAGGATTTGCGCACCGACCAGGATGTTGACGTCGGGCTCGAGCAGCGCCACCTCGCCGCCGTGGTCGGCGAGCTTCTCCAGGTGGAAGCGAGGGATGACCTGCATCAGGCCCTTCGCGCCGACGTTGCTGCGCGCCACCGGGTTGTAGCGCGACTCGACCGCCATCACCGCGAGGATGAGCAGCGGGTCGAGCGAGTAGCGCGCGCCGGCGCGGTAGGCGGTATCGACGAAGCCTGACACCGCCACCTGCGAGACGCGGTAGCGGCGCGCGATGTACTCGGTGACCAGGCGCTGCTCGTCGTCGAAGGCCGGCGCCGGGCTCGGCGCGATCGGGCCGGCGGCGACCGTGGTGGCGGCCTGCACGGCGGGCGCTTCGCCCAGCCAGGAGAGGACCGCCTCGCGCTCGGCGGCGGGCAGGTAGAGCAGCCCGAGCGCGGCGAGGCCGATCAGGGCCAGCGCGCTTTTCACGGCGTTGTAGGCGCGGTGCATTTTCATCCACCTCCGGGGCTTGGGCCGCGGCGCCGGCGCAAACGACCTTGCCAGCAGCTCGACCACGGGACCTAGGTGATTCACGGCTTGTTGCGGTGCAGCAGGCGGCAT
>JBQTJF010000171.1:0-6940 GCA_052387375.1 Betaproteobacteria bacterium | reverse complement strand
GCCTCGTCCGGCGGGGCGATACCGTGCTCGACATCGGGGCGGGCTCGGGCACCGACGCGCTCATCGCCGCGCGGCTGGCCGGCCCTGGCGGCAGGGTGCTCGCGCTCGACATGACGCCCGCGATGAGCGCCAAGCTGCGCGCGCTCCTTGCCTCGCTCGGCACGACGAACGTCGAGGCGATCGAAGGCGGCGCCGAGGCGATCCCGCTCCCCGATGCGAGCGTGGACGTGGTGACGAGCAACGGCGTGCTCAATCTCGTTCCGGACAAGCGCCGGGCGATCGCCGAGATCCGGCGCGTCCTGCGGCCCGGCGGCCGCGTGCAGATCGCCGACATCGTGATTGGCCGGCCGGTGACGCGGGACTGCGCCACGGACCCGAAGCTGTGGGCGGAGTGCGTGGTCGGCGCGACCGTGGAGGACGACTACCTTGCCATGTTCCGCGACGGCGGCTTCGAGGAAGTGACGCTGCTGCGCGGCTTCGACTACTTCTCGCACTCGCCCAGCGACGAAACGCGCGCCGTCGCCCGGCGCTTCGGCGCCCGCGCGGTCGAGATTTCCATGCGGCGGGGGGCGCGGCAGCCCTCGGCGCTCGCGGCGGCGAAGTGGCGCCTGGCGGGCGCGTTGTCGCTCGCCCTATCCGTGCTCGCCTGCTACGGCACGCTCGCCGCGCTCGCTCTCTTGTCGGCCGCCGGCATCAGCTTCGCCGTCAATGAAACGCTGTGGGCGGGTGTGGTCGTGCTCGCGGCGGCGCTCGCCGCGCTCGCCGTCGCCGCCAGGGCCTGGGGTCGCGGCGAGCGCCTCGCGACGGCGCTCGGCTTCGCCGGCGCGGCTCTGGTCGCCTGGACGCAGCTCGTGCGCTATCTGCTGCCCGTCGAGCTCGCCGGCTTCGCGCTGCTTGCCGCCGCCGTCGCGCTCGACCTGCGGCGCCGTGGAACCGATGCACCGGCTGCCGCGTCCTTGCCCTTGCCCGAATGATCGGGAACGACAAGGAGGAGACATGAGGATCGCAGCGTCGTTGTTGGTGGCGCTCGCAGTAGCAGCCGCGCCGGCGGCGCATTCCGCCGATGGCGCGAGGATGGTGCTGCCAGAGCAGCTGAAGTGGGCCGACGCGCCCTCGGTCGGGGCCGGCGTGAAGATCGCCGTCATCGAGGGGCCGCTCAACCAGGCCGTGCCCTTCACGTTCCGGCTCAAGATGCCGGCCAACACGCGCATCGCTCCGCACGTGCACCCCGCGTACGAGCGCGTCACGGTGCTGTCCGGGACGTTCCACTTCGCGCACGGCGAGTCGTTCGATGCCGCGAAGAGCACCGCACTCGGCATCGGCGGCGTCGCCATCATGCCGCCCGGCGCGCCGATGTTCGGCTACACGCGCGAGGAGACCGTGATCCAGCTTCACGGCACCGGGCCCTGGGGCATCCGCTACCTCGACCCCGCGGACGACCCGAGAAGGAACTGAAAGGAGGCAATCCATGGCAGATATCAGCAGCCGCAGCCTGGTCGTCCTGATGCCCCACGGCGCCGATCACGAGCTCTCTTCGGTAGGCTTCACCATCGCGTGCGGCGGTCTCACCGCGGGGCTCAAGGTGTCGGTCTTCCTGACCAGCGCGTCGGTCGACCTGGCGCGAAAACGCGCCATCGACATGACGAGCGTCGCCCCGCTCAGCCCGCTGCGCGAGCTGGTGCAGGACTTCATGAAGCGCGGCGGCGCCCTCTGGGCCTGCACGCCGTGCGTGAAAGCGCGCGGCTACGAGCAGCAGGACCTCATCGAGGGCGTTACCATCACCGGCGCGAGCGTCATGCACGAGGAAATCAAGAAGGGCGCGGCAACCTTGAGCTTCTAAAGGAGGAGCGATGAAGGATGATCTTCCGGTCGACCCGGGCACCCTGCGCGAGGAAGTGAAGGGCAAGTACCGGGAAGTGGCCAGCAACCCGCACGGCGAGTATCACTTCCACACCGGCCGGCCGCTGGCGCGGCGCCTGGGCTACGAGCAGGCGGTGGTGGACGAGATGCCCGACGCCGCCGTCGAGTCGTTTGCCGGCGTGGCGAACCCGTTTTCCTTGAGAAAGCTGCAGTCCGGAGAGCGGGTGGTCGATGCCGGATCCGGCGCGGGCTTCGACTGCTTCGTCGCCGCGGGGCAAGTGGGGCCCGCGGGCCGCGTCGTCGGCGTCGACATGCTGCCGGAGATGCTCGAGAAATCGCGCGCCAGCGCCGCTCGCATGGGCCTCGGCAACGTCGAGTTCCGCGAAGGGCTGATCGAGCAGATGCCGGTCGAGGACGCCTGGGCCGATGTGGTCATCAGCAACGGCGTCATCAACCTCTGCGCCGACAAGAAGCGCGCGTTCGAGGAAATCTGGCGCGTGCTGCGCCACGGCGGACGCCTGCAGTTCGCCGACATCGCGAACGGCAAGCCGGTCCCGCCCTCGGCCATCCGCAACATCGACCTCTGGACCGCCTGAATCGCCGGCGGCCTTCCGTGCGAAGGCTGGCGGGCGATGATGGAGGAGATCGGCTTCGTCGACGTGCGGATCGGCTCGCCCTGCGACACCTTCGGCGGCGCCTCCGGCGAGAAGAACGCGCGCAAGTTCGAGGTCTACGGCTACCCGTTCATGGCACGCAAGCCGGCGTAGCGGCAGTTGACCTTGAACCGCGGTCCAGGCTTTAGCCTTGGTCCCCCGGCACTTAAAGGATCAAGGCTATGACGACTACGGTTCATTTCGAGGTGGTTGGCGAGGAGAAGATCCACTGCGGAGGCTGCGAGTCGCGGATCGCGACCGCGCTGGGCTGCGTGCCGGGCGTCGCGGCGGTGCGGGCGAATGCGGAGACGCAGCGGGTCAGCGTGACCCTCGATCCTGCGCGGACTAGCGCGGACGAGATGCGAGCGAGGCTCGAGAAGCTCGGCTACCGGACGGCGTAGCCGGCCCCGCCGGCTCTGGGCATGAGCGAGCTCGGCCTGTTCCATCTGCTCGTCCTGCCGGCCGGCCTCGGCCTGTTCGGCTTCATCGAGCCCTGCTCGATCGGCTCGAGCCTGCTGTTCGTCAAGTATCTCGAGGACGAGGGCGCGGCGGAGAAGATCCGGCAGACCGCGCTCTTCGCCCTCACGCGGGCGGCGTTCATCGGGCTGCTCGGCGTCGCCGCGGTGGCCGTCGGCAGCGGCTTCGTCGCGTTCCAGAAGGCGGCCTGGATCGTCCTGGGGGTCCTCTACGCGCTGCTCGGCGCGCTGCTCCTCGCCGGGCGGGCCGGCGCGCTGATGGTCGCGGTCGGCCCCGCCGTCGCCAGGCTTTCCGGCATGCGCGGCTCGGCGGGCCTCGGCGTGCTCTTCGGCCTCAACATTCCCGCCTGCGCGGCGCCGCTCCTGGCGGCGCTGCTTGCCGCCGCCGCGGCGGGCGGCGCCTCGGGAGCGACCCTTTCGGCGGGGTTCATCGCGCTGGCCGTTTTCGGTTTCTTCCTATCGGCGCCGCTCGTCGCCGCGGTGTTCTCCGCGCGGGCGCGGCGGCTGCTCGACTGGCTCGCGCACCAGGCGGGGCGCTTCCCGAGATGGACGGGCGTGGTGCTGATCGCCCTTGGCGCCTGGTCCGTCTATTTCGGGCTTGTCGTCGAGGTACCGCTGTGACGGCGGCCATCGAGAGGGTGCAGTTCAAGATCGGCGGGATGGCGTGCTCCTTCTGCGTGGCGAGCATCACCAAGGCGCTGAGGCGGATGGACGGCGTGCGCGATGTGAACGTGAACCTTGCGCACGAAGAGACGCTCGTCGAGTACGAGCCGGCGAAGATCGGGCCGATGAAGCTCAAGGAGACGCTGCTCGATCTCGGCTACACCGTGCGGGACGCGAGCAAAGTGCGCAGCTTCGAGGAGGAAGAAGCCGAGATCCGCGAGCAGCGCGACAACCTCCTGACGGCCGCCGGGTTTAGCGCCGTCGCGCTGGGAGCGATGGCGCTCATGTGGCTCGATCTGCTGCCGCCGCAGGGCATGGCGACGCTGTTCTGGCTGATGCCCATCCTCGCGCTCTCGACCGTATTCGGGCCCGGTTGGCACATCCTCCACATGGCCTGGGCGAGCCTGCGCCGCGGCATCCTCAATCAGCACGTGCTGCTCGAGCTCGGCGCTTTCGCGGGCCTGGCCGGCGGCTTCCTCGGCTACCTCGACCCCCGCTTCCCGGTGCCGGACTTTTTCGGCGTCGCGGTGTTCATCACCACCTATCACGTCCTCTCCGGCTACGTTTCACTCATCGTGCGCACGCGCGCCTCGCAGGCGGTGCGCAGGCTCCTGGGCCTGGTGCCGAACACGGCGCGGGTGGTGCGGGACGGCCGTGAAGAGGAAATTCCGCTCGAGCAGGTGAAGCCGGCCGATCTCGTCCGCGTGCGGCCGGGGGAGTCCATTCCCGTGGACGGCGAGGTCGTCGAGGGCGCTTCCGGCGTCAACGAAAGCCTGGTGACCGGGGAATCGATGCCGGCCGAGAAAAATCCGGGCGACACGGTGATCGGCGGCTCGGTCAACCAGACCGGCACGCTGCTCGTGCGCGTCACCAAGGTCGGCGAGGAGAGCTTCTTGAGCCAGGTGGCGCGGCAGGTGGAAGAGGCGCGCGCGCTCAAGCCCGGCATCCTCGCCCTCGTCGACCGCGTCCTTCAGGTGTACGTGCCCGGGGTGCTGGTCTTCGCCGGCGGCGCCGTTCTCGCCTGGACGCTCGGCGCCTGGGCTCTCGCCGGGTCGCCCGACTGGACGCGCGCCATCTTCGCGGCGCTCGCCGTGCTCGTCATGGGCTACCCCTGCGCGCTCGGCATGGCGACGCCGCTGGCGATGATCCGCGGCGGCGGCATGGCCGCCGAGCGGGGCATCCTCATGCGCTCGGCGGACGCTTTCCAGGTGCTGAAAGACGTGAAAAAGGTGGTGCTCGACAAGACCGGCACCATTACGCGCGGCGAGCCGGCCGTCGTCGAGATCGTCACTCTGGCTCACTACGACAGGCGCGAGGCGCTGCGCCTCGCCGCCGCGGCCGAAAGCAGTTCGGAGCATCCGCTGGCGCGTGCTGTCGTCGCCTTTGCTGAGGCGCAGCGCATCGAGTTTCCGAAGGCGGAGCATTTCCAGGCGAGCGCCGGCAAGGGCGTGACGGCAACGGTCGAGGGCCGGCGCATCGCCATCGGCAGCCCGGCTTTCATCCAAAGCGAGGGCCGGCAGGTGCAGGCGATGCAGGAGGCGGGAAACACCGCGATCGTGATGGCAGTCGATGGCGAGCCGGCCGCGCTGATCGCCATCGCCGACCAGCTCAAGGCGGACGCCGTCGAGACGGTCGAGCGGCTGAAGAAGGCCGGGCTCGATCCGGTCATGCTCACCGGCGACAACCGGCGCACTGCGAAAGCAGTCGCCGAGAAGGTCGGCATCGCCGAGTACCGCGCCGAGGTGCTGCCGCAGGACAAGGCGAAGGTCGTGCGCGAGCTGCAGCGTCAAGGGCATCGCGTAGCGATGGTGGGAGACGGCATCAACGACGCCCCCGCGCTGATGCAGGCCGACGTCGGCATCGCCATAGGCGCGGGCACCGATATCGCGATCGAGTCCGCTGACGTGGTGCTGATCGGCGAGCGCCTCGGCGCCGTCGTCGACGCGTACTACATCGGCAGGGCGTCTTACCGCAAGACGGTGCAAAACCTCTCGCTCGCCTTCGCCTTCAACGGCATCGGCGTGCCGCTCGCCACCACGGGCCTGGTGCATCCCGTGTGGGCGATGATCGCGATGGCGGCCAGCGTCTCCACCGTGCTCACCAATTCCTTCGCCGGGCGGCTGCTGCCGAAAGCACGGCGCGGCGGGCAGGCGCAGCTAACGCTCAAGATCGCCAACATGCACTGCGAGCACTGCCTCGAGTCGATCCGCGATTCCGTCAGTCGCCTCAAAGGCGTCGACGAGGTGCGCGGCGATCCGGCGCGGCGGGTCGTGACGATCTCGTATCGCGAAGGGATGGTGGAGCCCGACGGCATCCGCGAAGCGATCCTGGAGAAAGGATTCCAGTATGAAACGTAACCTGGCGGTCACGGCGCTGATCGCCGTGATCATTGTCGGCTTTGTGATCGCAGCGAGGTATCTCTTCGGCGCAGTGGTGCCGCCGGTCGAGGGCTTCACCGAGGGGGAGCGCATCCGCTTCATCCACACCGAGGCGTCGGACGCGCAAGTCGCGCGGCTGCTCACGAAAATGATGGGCTCGCCGGTCATCGTCGTTCCGGAGCTCGCCAAAGCGCCCAAGGAGTTGCTGGCCAACGTCTATGTCTTCAAGAACGGCGTCAAAGGCACCGGCCCCTTCGAGTACCAGGCGGACGTCTTCGATAATCCCCCAGGCACGAAAGGCTATAGCCCGCTGCGGGCGCTCAACCTGGTCACCTGGAAGAACGAAGCCGCGGCGCGCGAGCTGCGCTCGGCGGACGAGGTGAGGAAGGCCATCGCCGCGGGCGAGCTGACCGTGGAACAGCCCGGCGCCGTCGTCAACATGCCGTTGCTGACTTGGCCGGGCGGCAATCGTTGACATTGGTTCCCACTCCAGGGGTTAGATTGAGTAAGTAGCATGTCTTTTGGGGGAACGGTCATGGCGATCAAGGTCGAGGTCTTTTCGGCGCCCGGCTGCAGCAAATGCGCCGGGGCGAAGCAAGCGCTGAAGTCCGTGGCGGCGGACCTCGGCGAGGACAGGATCGAGTGGCGGGACGTAGACATCCTGGAAGAGATGGACTATGCGACCGACCTCGGCCTGATGTCCTCGGGCGGGATCGCCATCGACGGCAAGCTCGTGTTCCCGAGAATGCCGAGCGCCGACAAGCTGCGCGAAGAGCTGATCCGGCGGCTGAAAGGCAGATAGCGGCGTGGACATCGAGGCATTGCAGCGAAGCCTGGAGCAGGCCAACCTCGCCTCGATCGGCGTCGGCTTCCTCGCCGGCTTCCTCTTCAGCTTCAACCCGGTCGCCCT
>JBQTJF010000170.1:0-5337 GCA_052387375.1 Betaproteobacteria bacterium | reverse complement strand
CCGGCTTCGGCGGCGTGCTCAACGCGTTCGAGCTCATGAAGGCGATGATCGACGCCGGCGCCGCCGGCGTGCACTTCGAAGACCAGCTCGCGAGCGTGAAGAAGTGCGGCCACATGGGCGGCAAGGTGCTGGTGCCGACGCAGGAGGCAGTGCAAAAGCTGATCGCCGCGCGTTTCGCCGCCGACGTGATGGGCGTGCCGACGGTCCTGCTCGCCCGCACGGATGCGGAAGCCGCCGACATCGTCACCACCGACGTGGATGAAAACGACAAGCCTTTCCTCACCGGCGAGCGCACTTCGGAGGGCTTCTACAAGACGAGGAAGGGATTCGACCAGGCGCTCTCGCGCGGCCTCGCCTACGCGGAGTACGCGGACAGGGTGTGGTGCGAGACCGGCACGCCCGACCTGGAATTCGCAAGGAAATTTTCGGAAGGCATTCGCAGCAAGTTCCCCGACAAAATGCTCGCCTACAACTGCTCGCCGTCGTTCAACTGGAAGCGCAACCTGGACGACGCGACGATCGCCAAGTTCCAGCGCGAGCTGGGCGCGATGGGCTACAAGTTCCAGTTCATCACCCTCGCCGGCTTCCACGCGCTCAACTACTCGATGTTCGAGCTGGCGCACGGCTACGCGCGCGGCCACATGAGCGCCTTCGTCGAGCTGCAGCAGAAGGAGTTCGCCGCCGCGGAGAAGGGCTTCACCGCGGTGAAGCACCAGCGCGAGGTGGGTACCGGCTACTTCGACGAGATCACGCAGGTGGTCACCGGCGGCAAGGCCTCGACCACCGCGCTGCACGGCTCGACCGAGGACGAGCAATTCTTCGACGAGAAGAAGAAATCGAAGCTAGCCGTCGCCTGACCGCGGTCCCGGTAGCGCGCGAGAGGCGCTCGAGCCTGCCGCTCGACATCGCGCGCAGCATCCTCGAGGGCTTCGACCGCCACTATCGCCTGTTCCGCGCCGCCGCGGTCGAAGCCCGCAGCCTCTTCGCGCGCGCCGCCTGGCCGGCGATGCGCAGCCTGGCGCGCGAGCGCATCCAGATGTACGACCTGCGCGTCGAGGAGGCGGTGCGCGCGCTGCTCGACCGCTTCCCGGAAGCCGAGGTCGACGAGTCGCTGTGGCCGGCGATCAAGCTCGCCTACATCGGCCTGCTTCACGAGCACAAGCAGCCCGAATGCGCGGAGACCTTCTACAACTCGGTCGCCTGCCACGTGCTGCACCGGCGCTATTACCACAACGAGTTCATCTTCTGGCGCCCGGCGGTGGCCACCGAGCACCTCGAGGGCGACAGCCCGAGCTACCGCTGCTATTACCCGCTGCGCGACGGCCTGCGGCCCACGATCGGCGCCATCCTGGACGGCTTCGGGCTGCGCAACCCCTGGGAGGACCGGCGGCGCGACCTGCGCAACATGCTGCGCGCCCTGCGGGTGCATTTCCCGCGGCCGCTGCGCGTGCGCCCGGACCTGCAGATCCAGGTGCTCGGGTCGCTCTTCTTCCGCAACAAGGGCGCCTACATCGTCGGCCGCATCATCAACGCGCAGCGCGAGATCCCCTTCGCCGTGCCGATCCTGCAGAACGGGCGCGGCGAGCTCTACCTGGACGCGCTGCTGGTGGGCGAAAGCCGGCTGCTCGTGCTCTTCTCCTTCGCGCGCGCCTATTTCTTCGTCGACATGGAGGTGCCCGCGGCGGTCGTGTCGTTCCTGCGCTGGCTGATGCCGCGCAAGCCGCGCGCCGAGCTGTACATGGCGGTGGGCCTCGCCAAGCAGGGCAAGACCCTCTTCTACCGCGACCTGCACTACCACCTCAAGCACTCGAGCGACCGCTTCGTCGTCGCCCCCGGCATCAAGGGCATGGTGATGCTGGTCTTCACCCTGCCCTCCTTCCCCTACGTGTTCAAGGTGATCCGCGACCGCTTCGCGCCGCCCAAGGACATCGATCACCAGACCGTGAAGGACAAGTACCTGATGGTGAAGCTGCACGACCGGGTCGGACGCATGGCCGACACGCTGGAATACTCACTGGTCGCGCTGCCATTGAATCGTTTTGAAGAAGAATTACTGCAGGAACTGCGGCGCGAATGCGCCTCGGTGATCGAGTTCGACGGCGAAGAGCTGGTCATCGGCCACGTCTACATCGAGCGGCGCATGCGGCCGCTCAACATGTACGTCGAGGAGCTCAAGGCCGACGGCGACGCGGCGCGGCTGCGCGACGTGCTGCGCGAGTACGGCGACGCGATCAAGGAGCTCGCCGGCGCCGGCATCTTTCCCGGCGACATGCTGCTCAAGAACTTCGGCGTGACGCGGCACGAGCGCGTCGTCTTCTACGACTACGACGAGATCCAGCCGCTCGCCGACATGCGCTTCCGCCGCATCCCGCCGGCGGCGAGCTACGACGACGAAGTGGCCGCCGAGCCCTACTGGTCCATCGGCCCGAACGACGTCTTCCCGGAGCAGTTCGAGCGCTTCCTGGTGAGCGACCCGCGCGCCAGGGAGATGTTCTACGCGGCGCACCGCGACCTGCTCGACGCCCGCTTCTGGGAAGCGAAGCAGGCGCTGCTGCGCACCGGCGAGCAGGAGGACGTCTTCCCCTACCCGGAGGCGGTGCGCTTCCCTAGGCGAGCCCGCTGATCTCGACGCGCTTGCGGCGCGACTTGAGGCCGGCGACGAGAATCACAGGCCCGCGGCGGCGAGGCGCAGGTGGCCGACCAGGATGAGCGCGATCTGCACGATCACCAGGAGCACGAGCGGCGTCAGGTCGATGCTGCCGATCGGCGGCACGAAGCGCCGCAGCGGGCGCAGGAACGGGCGCGTCAGCATGTCGAACATCGGCGCGAACGGCGCGTGCGGGTTCACCCAGGAGAAGATCACCTGCACGATGATGGCGAACACCAGGATGTACAGGCTGTAGCGCACGAGGTCGACGGCGGCGAGGGCGGCGATCGGCACCACGCCGGCCGCAGCCCCGACGATGGCGAGCTGCGCCCACAGGCCGAGGGCCTGCATCGCCCAGGCGAGCAGCAGCGTCGGCAGGTCGAGACCGGCGAGCCCGGGGATGACGCGCCGCGCCGGCACCACGCACCAGCTGGTGGTGGCGAGCACGAACTCGCCGAGCGGGTTGCGGAACGGCACGCGCAGCCACTGGAAGTGGAAGCGCGCCAGCAGCATGAGGACGAAGAACACCACCACCGTGTCCACCAGGAAGATGGCGATCTGGCCGAACATCGTCAGTCTTTGCCCAGCTCGTCGCCCAGCTCGCCGCCGCGGCGCCTGGCGGCTTCCAGCGCGCGCGCCAGCCGCTCGGCGAGCTGCTCGGCTTCGAACACCGTCAGCGCCGCCTCGGTCGTCCCGCCTTTCGAGGTGACGTTGCGGCGCAGCGCCGAGGGCGGCTCGGCGCTGCCGGCGGCGAGCTTCGCCGCCCCGAGCACGGTGTGCAGCGCCAGGCGCTGCGCATCGCGCGCGCCGATGCCGCTCTTTTCGGCGAACGCGGCAAGCTGCTCCATGAGCCAGAACACGTAGGCCGGCCCGCTGCCGGAGACCGCGGTCACGGCATCGAGCAGGCGCTCATCGCCTACCCAGACCACTTCGCCGACAGCGGCGAGGATCTGTTCTGCCTGCTGGCGCTGCGCAGGGGTGACTTCGGGCAAGGCATGCAGCGCGCCGATGCCCGCCGCCACCAGCGCCGGCGTATTGGGCATGCAGCGCACGATCCGCCGATGCCCGCCCAGCCAGCGCGACAGCGACTCGAGGCGGATACCCGCCGCGATGCTGAGAACCAGCTTCTTCTCCGAAAACCCCCCAAGCGAGGCGAGCGCGCGCTTCATGTCCTGCGGCTTGACGGCGAGCAGCAGCACGTCCGCGCCGCCGGTCGCCGCGTCGGGCGCGGTGCTCACGCGCACGCGGTGCGCGGCGAGGCGCTCGCGCGCCGCCGGGCTCACCTCGATCACCGAGATGGCGCGTGCGTCGAAGCCCTTGGCAATCAGCCCGCCGATGAGCGCGTTCGCCATGTTGCCGCCGCCGAGGAGCGCAATCCTCACGCGGCGCTCTTCGCTTTCTCGCGCGGCCCGAAGATGGCGGTGCCGATGCGCACCATGGTCGCGCCCTCGGCGATGGCGAGCTCCATGTCGTCGGACATGCCCATCGACAGGGTATCGAAGGAATACTTCTCCTGCAGGCGGTTGAAGATTTCCTTCACCACCCTGTAGCGCTCCCTTGGCGCGCCCGGCTCGGGGATCGCCATCAGCCCGCGCAACCTGATCCGTGCCAGCCTGGAAATAGCGGCAGCCAGGAATTCGACTTCGCCTGGCGCGACACCGCTTTTGCTCGCTTCGCCGGAGACGTTCACCTGGATGAGCACGTTGAGCGGCGGCAGGGACGCCGGGCGCTGTTCCGAGAGTCGCCGTGCAATTCTTTCCCGGTCGATCGTCTGCACCCAGGCGAAGTGCTCGGCGGCAGCGCGCGTCTTGTTGCTCTGCAGTGGGCCGATCAGGTGCCATTCGAGGCCGGGCAGCGCCGCCATCTTCGCCAGCGCCTCCTGCACGTAGTTCTCGCCGAAGGCCCGCTGCCCCGCCGTGGCGGCGGCGCGGATCTTGTCGATGCCCTGCCCCTTGGACACCGCCAACAATGTCACGCCCGGCGCGCGCGCCAGACGCGCTCTCGCGGCTTGCAGGTTGTCGACGATTGCCGTCATAATGTGTTGAACCAGCGAAGAAAAAACCTTCGCCGCTCCACCGGGAGGAGTGTAATGGATCTCACCGAGCTGCTCGCCTTCGTGGTCAAGAACAAGGCGTCGGACCTGCACTTGTCGTCGGGGCTGCCGCCGATGATCCGCGTGCACGGCGACGTGCGGCGCATCAACGTGCCGCCGATGGAGCACAAGGAAGTGCACGCCATGATCTACGACATCATGAACGACGGGCAGCGCAAGTTCTACGAGGAAAACCTCGAGTGCGACTTCTCGTTCGCGGTGCCGAACCTGGCGCGCTTCCGCGTCAATGCCTTCGTGCAGCAGCGCGGGGCGGCGGCGGTGATGCGGACCATTCCCTCGAAGATCCTCTCGCTCGATGACCTGAAGTGCCCGAAGATCTTCGCCGACATCTCCGACCAGCCGCGCGGCATCGTGCTGGTCACCGGGCCGACCGGCTCGGGCAAGTCGACCAAGCTGGCGGCGATGGTCAACCACATCAACGAGAACGAGCACGGCCACATCCTCACCATCGAGGATCCGATCGAGTTCGTGCACGAATCCAAGAAGTGCCTGATCAACCAGCGCGAGGTCGGGCCGCACACCCTTTCCTTCTCGAACGCGCTTAGAAGCGCGCTGCGCGAGGACCCGGACGTGATCC
>JBQTJF010000169.1:0-12712 GCA_052387375.1 Betaproteobacteria bacterium | reverse complement strand
GCGGATCACGTGGTCCGGCGTCGCCGGCCCCTGCAGGGCGAGCTTCTCCAGGTCGCGGCGCTGCGCGAAGCCGAGGAACTTGGGGCTGTCGTTGACCTTGAGGAGCAGCGGAAAGTCGGCCTGGTCGGACATCGCGCGGCGCAGCTTTGCAACGTCTTCTCTGCTGAAAGAAGAAGTTTTTGAAGGGGCAATTTCGGTGTGCCATGCCTTCTTCCGCGTGAGGAACTCCTCTGCCATCGACACCAGCTCGATCATCCGCTCGTAGGACTCGCGGGCGTCGTCGCCGAACGAGAAGATGCCGTGCGAGAGCAGCACCATGCCCACCGTGTTGCCCTGCGCCTGCTTCGGGAACTCGCGCGCGCAGTACGCGGCGAGGTCGAAGCCGGCCATGATGTAGGGAATCACCACCACCCGCTCGCCGTAGATCTCGCGGATGCGCTTCTCGCCGCCGGGGGCGTTGGAAACCGAAAGCACCGCGTCCGCGTGCGTGTGGTCGACGTACCTGTGCGGCAGGATGGCGTGCAGGATGGTCTCCACCGAGGGCGAAGGGGCGCCGGCGCGCAGCATGTGCGTGTTGAGCTCGTTCACCATCTGCGGGTCGGAGAGGCGGCGCAGGCCGGCGAGCCGCCGCACGTAGCCGAGCATCACCGGCGAGAAGCCGGCCGGCTCGATCGTCTCGAGGTCCCAGCCGCTGCCTTTCACGTAGAGGACGTCCTCGTCCTCGCCGAAGAGGTTCTTCTCGCGCAGCTTCACCGAGGTGTTGCCGCCGCCGTGCAGGACCAGCGACTTGTCGCGGCCGAGGAGCCTCGAGGTATAGACGCGCGGCCCGAGCGGCCCGGAGAACTGCGCCGCTTCCGCATCGCTCCAGAGGTTTTTCATGCGCCGATTATACTTTTCGTCGCATGCTGCGAATCGAACTCCTGCCCTGGGAGCGCGCGCGGGAGCACGCCGCGCCGATCCGCTTCGAGGTGTTCGTGCGCGAGCAGCGCGTGCCGGCCGAGATCGAGCTCGACGACATGGACCCGCAGAGCATCCACGCCGTCGCCTTTCAGGAGAAGATCCCCGTCGGAACCGCAAGGCTGCTGCCCGATGGCCACATCGGCCGCATGGCGGTCCTGAAAAGCCACCGGAACCGCGGCGTCGGCGCGGCGATGCTCGAGCGCCTCGTCGCAGCGGCGCGCGAGCGCGGCGACCGCGAGGTCGCGCTCTCGGCGCAGGTGCACGCCGTGCCCTTCTACCGCGCGCACGGCTTCGTGGAGGAGGGCGCCGAGTACGAGGAGGCCGGCATCGCGCACCAGGCGATGCGGCTCAGCCTCTAGAACTCGAAGCGGACCGTCTCGCCTTCGGCGCCGTCCGCGAAATAGGTTCTTTCTGCATATCGCACGCGCCCATCGCCATTCCTGAGCAAGATGGTGGAACAGCGCGTTCCATACTGACCGTTGACGATCCGCGCCGGCGCCAGCGTGCCGAAGAGCGGCTCGATTCCCGGCGCCGCCTCCAGCATGGCGCGGAAGCGCGCCTTGTCGGGCTCGACTTCCGGCGAATCGAGCAGCAGGTTGCCCAGGCCGTAGATGCCCGGCTCGAGGCGCCGCGGCGCGCCGTCGCGGTTGGACATCCACCACAGCTCCTCGCCGTCGCTCGCAAGCAGGTTGAAGCCCGAATACTTCTGGGGAACGAGGCTTTGCATATAAGGCCCGGGAGCTTGACCGCTTTCCAAAAACCTCGTCACGAGCGCGCCCCGGGACTCCGCGGCCGAAGGCTCCTTGGCGCCGCGGTAGTTGGTCACGGCGGCGAAGCGGCCCGAGCGCGCCACGCCCATCCAGGTGCCCATCGCCTCGAGGTCGCGGCCGGCGAGGATGCCGGGCCGGTCGGTCCAGAACGCCGCTGCCACCGCCGGACGCCCGTGGAACTCGTCGCGGTTGGCGGCGACCGCGAGCGGCATCATTGGGTGCGCCCGCCAGGCGAGCAGGATCAGGCACATACGAAGCGCTCCACCCGCCGCTCCAGGCCGAGCTTCGCGCCCTCGCGCTCCATCAGCGCCTCGAACGCCGGCTCGTCCGCGACGCCTTCGTAGACCTCCATGTACGTCGAGGGGTCGTCGCGCCGGCGCATCCACCTGCCGCGCACATTGAACTGCTTCTCAACCAATTCAAAAAGATCCTCGACTTGATGGCGAAGCTGCGCCGCGCGCTCCGGCTCGATCTTGTAGTAGATGTAATAGTTCAAATCGGCACCACGGCGAGGAGCTCGTCGCCGGCGCGGTCGACCACCACGCCGCCCGCGAACTCCTGCCCGGGGCGCAGGTCGCTGCCGGCGGGCGCGCGCAGCTGCACCATGCGGCGCTTCACCTGTCCGCGGTACTGCGCCCGCGCCACGATCTCCTGGCCGGGATAGCAGCCTTTCTGGAAGTCGACGCCGCCGAGCTTCTCGAAGTTGACCATCTGCGGCACGAACTGGTCCTGCGTCGCGGCAGTGATGAGCGGCCGTCCGGCGCGGATCTCCTGCAGCGTCCATTGCTCCTCGCCGGCGGTCGGCGCGGTCTTCATCTCCTCGACGGGCCCGAGCTGCAGGTAGCGGCGCTCGCCGACGCGCACCGTGGCGACGTTGCCGTTCCAGGCGACGTCCGGGGCGTCCGACTCCATTTCCCACACGCCGTCCTGCGCCCAGCGCTCGCTGTCGTCGGCGACCTTCACCTTCGCGCGCAGCACGAACATGGCGAGGCGCTTCGCCACCGGCGCGGCGAGGTCGCGCGCGAGCTGCAGCAGGAAGCCCTGCGGCGCGGGAATCACGAGGAAGCTCGCGAGCAGCCGCCCTTTCGCCGAGCACCAGCCGGCGAGCGCGGCGCGATCGGCGGGCAGGTTGCGGATGTCGTTGGTGAGCTGCGCGTGCAGGAATTCACGCGCGTCTTCGCCTGTGACCGACAACAGGCCGTAGCGGGTGAGGCGCGCTCTTTGCATCGTAGAATCCGAATTTTACCGCGCACGCCCCGCTGAAGACCTTTTTCTCCCTGGTGCTGCTGCTCGCGATCGCGATCGCGGGCTACGCCGCCTGGTACGTCGCCACGCCGCTCGCCATCGCCAAGCTGCCGGCCGAGATCGAGATCCCGCGCGGCGCCGGCCTGCGCACCGCGATCGAGCAGCTCGAGAAGGGCGGCGTCGCCGTGCGCCCGCTGCACTTCGAGCTGCTCGCGCGCTCGCTCAAGGGCGAGCGGGCCATCAAGGCCGGCAACTACCTGTTCGCGCAGCCGATCACGCCGCTCGACCTGCTCAGCAAGCTGACCCGCGGCGACGTCACCCAGGCCGAGGTGCGCCTGATCGAGGGCTGGACCTTCGCCCAGTTCCGCGCCGCGCTCGACGCCAGCCCGGACCTGCACCACGACACCGCGGGGCTCGACGACATCGAGCTGCTCGGCAGGGTTGGCGCCGCCGAGCCGCATCCCGAGGGCCTTCTCTTCCCCGACACCTACCTCTTCGCCAAGGGCTCGAGCGACCTCGCGGTGCTGCGCCGCGCCTACCGCGCCATGCGCCGGCACCTCGCCGAGGAGTGGGAGAAGCGCGATCCGAGCGTTCCCTACCGCACGCCGTACGATGCGCTCATCATGGCCTCGATCATCGAGAAGGAGACCGGCAAGGCGGGCGAGCGCGACCTGATCGGCGGCGTGCTCGGCAACCGGCTGCGCATCGGCATGCGCCTGCAGGTCGATCCGACCATCATCTACGGTCTGGGCGCCGCCTTCGACGGCAACCTGAAGCGCAACCACCTCGCCGAGGACGGGCCCTATAACACCTACACGCGCGCCGGGCTGCCGCCGACGCCGATCGCCATGCCGGGGCTCGCCTCGATCCGCTCGGCGATGCGCCCGGCGAAGACCGACGCGCTCTACTACGTGTCGCGCGGCGACGGCTCGAGCCAGTTCTCGCGCACGGTGGAGGAGCACAATCGCGCCGTGAGCAAGTACCAGCGCGGGGGCAGATGAAGGCGCGCGGCAAGCTGATCACGCTCGAAGGCGTCGACGGCGCCGGCAAGTCGACGCACATGGACTTCATCGCCGACGCGCTGCGCGCCGCAGGCGGCAATGAGGGCCGCCACGTCATCGTCACGCGCGAGCCGGGCGGCACCGACCTCGCCGAGCGCATGCGCCAGGCGATCCTCGCGCAGGCGATGCCGCCGGGCATGGAGACGCTGTTCCTCTTCGCCGCGCGCGCCGACCACGTCGCCAGGGTAATCGAGCCGGCGCTCGCCGCCGGCAGCTGGGTGGTCTGCGACCGCTTCACCGATGCGACGCTGGCCTACCAGGGGGCCGGCAAAGGCGTTTCGCCGAAAAGCATCGAAATGATGGCGGAGCTCGCCCACCCGGGGCTCGCCCCCGAGCGCACGCTGGTCTTCGACTGCGGCTACGACGTGGCGCGCGAGCGCCTCGCCGCCTCGCGCAAGACCCTCGACCGCTTCGAGCGCGAGGACCGCCCTTTCTTCGAGCGCGTGCGCGCCGCCTACCTGCAGCGCGCAAAGGCGGAGCCTGCGCGCCTGCGCGTAATCGACGCCGGTGCCGACATGGCCGCGATCCGCAAGGCGATCGCCGAGCATCTGGCGGACCTCTGATGCACCCCTGGAACCAACCGATCCTCGACGCGATGCGGCGCAGCCTGGAACGCCTGCCGCACGCGCTGCTCGTGCACGGCGCGCGCGGCATCGGCAAGCTCGCGCTCGCGGAGCGGATCGCACAGATGCTCCTGTGCGAGCACCCGCAGGAGGCGAAGCGCCCCTGCGACGCCTGCGACGCCTGCCGCTGGTTCCGCGCCGGCAACCACCCGGACTTCCGCCGCCTGGAGCCCGAGGCGCTGATGCCGGAGCCGGAGGAGGGCGCCGAGGAGGAGGGGGCGCCGAGGCGCGCCAAGCAGCCCAGCCTGGTCATCAAGGTCGAGCAGGTGCGCGCCCTCTCCGACTTCCTCTACATCGGCTCGCATCGCGGCAAGCGCCGCGTCGCCCTGGTGCACCCGGCCGAAGACATGAACCCGAACGCCGCCAACGCGCTCCTCAAGGGCCTGGAAGAGCCGCCGCCGGCGGCAGTCTTCGTCCTGGTATCGCACCGCCCCGCGCGGCTGCTGCCGACCGTGCGCAGCCGCTGCATCCCCGTCCCCGTCCCCGTCCCCGCCCGCGACGTCGCCCGCGCGTGGCTGGCGGAGCAGGGCGTCGACGACGCGGACCGGTGGCTGGCGTACACCGGCGGGGCGCCCCTGCGGGCGCTCGACTACGCCGCCGACGCGCCCGCCTACGACCGCGTCATCCGCTCGCCCGCCCCGGTGGAGGACCGCGAAGAGCTCGAGCGCCTCGCCGAGGCCCTGCAAAAGGCCGCCTACGACCGTGCCTTTGCCGCCTTCGGGCTGCCGCCCAAGTACCGGGCAAGCGCCGCCGCCACCCGCCCCGACCAGGCCCGCGCCTGGCTCGCCTATGCCCGGGCGATGGGGCAGAACAGGCTCCTCGTCCGCCACCCGCTCAACGTGGCGCTCTTTTCCGCCGACATGCTCGCCTCCCAGCCGGAGGACTTAAAGTAAAATCTCAGACAGTTGGCTAAGCGGCTGTAACGGCAAAGAAGAAGGCCATTCGTGTGGTAGCACCCCATGGGTTCTGGGCGCAAGGGGCCATCGCCTGACCCTCTGGCATTTGGCCGAATTTAACATAATACACATTGGATCGCTTCACGGACAAACGAATAGATGACCTGATCGCCGGCGTATGCTGGCCTCGGCACTCCCTAACGACCATGGTCGTGGAACGTCCATGGGCCAAGACCAGAAGCAGCACCTCTTATCCGATGACCCCGGCGAGCGCGCTCGTCAGGAGCATCATGAGCTGCTCGCGAGTACGCAGCGCCTCGTCAAAGAGCTAGAAGAGCTGGTAGCCAGCGCCAAAGCGCTGGTCGAGCGGCAACGAGACCTGAAGCAAGGCATCGCGCGCGACCGTGAGAAGCGACGCAAGAAGTAGCGTAGCGGCGCCGGAGTGGCCCGGCCGGAACAGCGAGAGCAGCGCGTGCTGGCGGACTACCACGAGAAGGTCCGGGCCTTCCCGCGCTGTAACCGCCGGGAGGCTTAGTTCAGCCGGCCGGTCGGCGGCAATGGCAGCCGGGAGACCGGAATGCCCTCGTCGACCAGCTCATCGTGCTCCTGCTCTGTCGCCTGGCCGCGGATGGCGCGGGACGGGACTTCCTTGTAGTGGATGCGGCGGGCTTCTTCCGGAAACTGCTTGCCCACGTCCTCGGACTTGCTGAGCAGCTCGTCCAGCATGCGCGAGTACAGGATCTGGGCGATGGCGAAGGCGTCCTTGCCCTCCATCTCGGGAGTCTTTTCCGGCTTCTTCTCGACCTTCGGCGGCTGGGCGCCCAGGTTTGCCCGCGTCGCGGACGGAACGCGCTCGACCTCGGCCGAGCCGCAGATCGGGCAAGCGACCAGGCGGCGCTCTTTCTGCGAGGCGAAGTCGTCGGCCGAGGAGAACCATCCCTCGAAACGGTGGCCGCCGGCGCAAAGCAGGTCGAAAACAATCATTTAGGCGATTCTACAATGCGCGCGTGACCACGCTTTTCTTCCTGCACGGGGTCGGCGGGGGCCGCGCGGCGTGGGACCGGCAGGTGCCGTACTTCTCCGCGCGCGGCTATCGCTGCGTGGCGTGGGACCAGCCCGGCTATGGCGGGGCGCCTCCCGTGGAGCCATATACCTTCGAGGCGATCGCAAAAGCGCTGCAGCAGCAGACCGCCGAGCCGGCGGTGCTGGTGGGCCACAGCATGGGCGGCATGGTCGCCCAGGAAACCTGCGCGCGCTATCCGGAGAAGGTGAAGGCGCTAGTGCTCTCCTTCACCAGCCCGGCTTTTGCGGGCGGCGGCGAGTTCGCGCGGCAGTTCATCGCCGCACGCGTCGGCGCGCTCGATGCGGGCAGGACGATGGCGGAGGTCGCCGCGGCGCTCATGCCGACGCTCCGCGGCACGAAATCGGACCCGGAAGGCGTCGCGCTCGCCATCCGCACCATGGCGGCGGTGCCGCCCGATACGTACCGCAAGGCGGTGCACCTCCTCACCACCTTCGACCGGCGCGCCGACCTGGCGAAGATCCGCGTGCCCACCCTGCTCGTCGCCGGCAGCGACGACCGCGTCGCGCCGCCCGCGATCCATGAAAAGATGTCGAAGCGCATCCCCGGCGCGAAGTACGCGCTCCTCGAGGGCTGCGGCCATCTCGGCCCGATGGACCAGCCGCAGGCTTTCAACGAAGTGGTGTTTTCCTTTCTGAAGAGAATATGAGCTCAGTCGCCGGCACGGATTACCCGCTTACCCCGAAGCAGAAAGAGCTCATCGACCTCGCCGAGGCCCTCGGGCCGGTGCTGGGGAAGCGCGCCGAGCGCTACGACCGCGAGGCGAGCTTCCCGCACGAGAACTACGCCGACCTGAAGGCGGCGGGCCTGCTCGGCCTGTGCGTGCCGGAGAAGTTCGGCGGCCGCGGGGCGGACCTGAAGACCTACTCGCTCGTCTCCGCTACGCTCGGCAAGTACTGCGGCGCCACCGCCCTCACCTTCAACATGCACGCCTGCTCGACGCTCTGGCCGGGCGCGCTCGCCGACGCGCTCGACATGACGCCCGAGCAGCGCGCCGAGCACGAGCGCCATCGCGCCGTGCACTTCAAGCGCGTGGTGAAAGACGGCGCCATCTACGCGCAGCCTTTCTCCGAGGGCAGCGCCGCGGCCGCGGGCATGGCGCCCTTCGGCACCACCGCGGCGCGCGCCCAAGTGGGAAATGAGGGCGGCTGGCGCATCAACGGCAAGAAGATCTTCGCTTCCCTCTCCGGCGCCGCGGACTACTACGGCGTGCTCTGCACCGAGGCGAAGCCCGAGCTGTCGATGCGCGACACGCTCTACATGGCGGTGCCGGGCGACGCCCTCGGCCTGGCGATCACCGGCGACTGGGACCCGCTCGGCATGCGCGGCACCGTGTCGCGCACGCTGCTCTTCAAGGACGTCTTCGTCCCCGACGAAGGGCAGATGATGCCGCGCGGCATCTACCACCAGGCGGCGCGGCGCTGGCCGCACATGTTCACCACCCTCGCCCCGACCTACATGGGCATCGCCATCGCCGCCTACGACTTCACCGTGCAGTACCTGCGCGGCGAGGTGCCCGGCATGCCGCCGGTGAAGCGGCGCATGTACCCGACCAAGCAGATCGCCGTGGCCGAGATGTGGGTGAAGCTAGAGCAGACGCGCGCCCTCTTCCTGCGCATGCTCGACGACGCGCGCATCGACCCGCCCAAGGACTCGCGCCTGCGCGCCTACGCCGCGCAGTACACCATCATGGAGAACGCCAACGCCATCGCCACCCTCGCCATCCGCACCTGCGGCGGCCAGTCGATGCTGAAGTCCCTGCCGCTCGAGCGCCTGTACCGCGACTCGCGCTGCGGCGCCCTGATGCTCCCCTGGACCGCCGAGCTCTGCCTCGACCGCATCGGCCGCGAGGCGCTCTACGAGCCCGGCGAGAGCGATGAGTGAACGGCCGGTTTCCCGCCCCCCTGACAAGGGGGGAGCGAGCGGGTTTTTTGCGAGCGGGGGGTTTTTTGCAATCGGTACGATCGTACCGATTTTGCCCTCGTCCGCCCTTCCTTCCAGCCTTCCCTGCGCATGAACCTCTCGAGGATTATCGAGCGCTGGGCACGGCACTTTCCCTCAAGGGTCGCCCTCCACTTCCACGGCACCGATTACACCTATTCCCAACTGTGGGATCGGATCGAGCAGGCTTCCCGGTGCCTGAACATCGGCAAGAGCGAAAGAATCGCCTGGCTCGGCTACAACCACCCGGACATGCTGGTGCTGCTCTTCGCCGCCGCGCGGCGCGGGGCGATCCTCGTGCCGCTCAACTGGCGCCTCGCCGCCGCCGAGCACAAGCGCATCCTCGCCGACTGCTCGCCGAAGTGGATCTTCTCGGACGGCGACTTCGCCGAAGCGGCGTCGCAACTCGGGGTACCAATGGGGAAGCTGGACGGCCCGCCGGGAGCCGATTTCTCTGGAGACGACAAAGACGATGTGCTGATCGTCTACACCTCGGGCACCACCGGCGTCCCGAAAGGCGCGGTGCTGACGCAGTCGGCGCTCCTCTGGAACGGCTTCAACTCGATCCACGCCCACGACCTCGCGCAGGCCGATCACGTGCTCAGCCCGCTGCCGATGTTCCACGTCGGCGGGCTCAACAACCAGACCGTCCCTGCCCTCCTCGCCGGCGCCACGGTGACGCTGCACAAGCGCTTCGAGCCGGGCGCCTGGCTCGCCGACGTGGCGAAGCGCCGGCCGACCATCAGCCTGCTCGTGCCCGCGACGATGGCGGCGGTTATTTCGCATGCGGAGTGGCGCAGTACGGACCTGTCCAGTCTGAAGATGCTTAATACCGGTTCGATGGTGGTGCCCGACTCGCTCATCCGCGCCTTCCACGAGCGCGGCGTGCCGGTCGGGCAGATCTACGGCTGCACCGAGACGGCGCCGATCGCCGTTGTGCTGCTGAAAGAGGACGCAAAGCGGAAGGCCGGCAGTACCGGCAAGCCCGCCCCGCACTGCGAGGTGAAGCTCGTGGAGGGCGAGGTCTGGGTGCGCGGGCCGGCGGTGATGCGCGGCTACTGGCCCGACTACTCGGGGCTCACCTCCGATGGCTGGTTCCGTACCGGCGACCTGGCGCGCGTGGACGACGAGGGCTTCTATTGGATCGTCGGCCGCTCGAAGGAAGTGATCATCTCCGGCGGGGAGAACATCCATCCCGCGGAGCTGGAGAACGTGCTCGCCGACTGCCCGGACATCGTCGAGGCGGCGGTGGTGGGCGTCGAGGATCCGAAGTGGGGGGAGGCAGCGTGCGCTTGCGTGGTATCGAAGCTAAACGAAGCTGAAATTCTTCGCTTGTTCGAAGGAAGACTTGCACGATTCAAGCACCCGCGCCGCGTGGTCTATTTCGACGCCCTGCCCCGCAACGCCATGGGCAAGGTGCTGAAGAGCGAGCTGCGTCGCCTAGTCGACGCGAAGCTCGACCGAGCCTAAGCCCTCTAGGGTGAAGGTAACGAGCGACCCCGGTTGCGCGCGCTTGGAGGTAATGAGGCTGCCGGTCAGCACCACGTCGCGGCGCAGGAGGCCGCGGCCGTGCGAGGCGAGGAGGTCCGCGGCCCAGGCGAGGGAGTCGAAGGGGTGGCCCATGGCGTCGGCGCCCCGGCCCTCGCCCACTTCCTCGCCGTTGATCGAGGCGACGCCGCGCACGGCGCCGAGATCGACGCCCTTCCAGGCCTCGACCGGCACGCCGAGCACCGCGCCTTCGCTCCAGGCGTTGTCGGCGATGAGCTCGAAGGGGTGCCGCACCAGCTCGGCGTAGTCGGCGTTGCGGTCGTCGGCGAGCTCGATCGCCGGCATGACGGCGCCGACCGCCCTGGCCACCCGCTCGCGCGTGTAAGGCGCGTCGGCAGCCGCCAGGTCCTCGGCCATCTGCACCGCCACCTCGAACTCGACGATCAGGCCGACATAGTCGGCGGCGCGCACGCGCGCCGGCGTGCGGTGCAGCTGCGACTCGAGCATCGCCCCGAGCATCGGCGCCTCCACGCCGACGAAGCGGCGCATGGCGGCCGAGGCGAGCGCCACCTTGTAGCCGGCGATGGCGCCGAGCTTCTCCGCGCGCAGCGCCACGAACGCGTCCTGGATGGCGTAGGCGTCCTCGGCGGCGGCGGGGGTGAGGTCGGGCGGCAGCGGCTCGAAGCGCCGGCGCGCCTCGTGCGCCTCAAGCAGGCGCCGCGCTGCCGCGGCGGCCTTGCTCGTGGGCTTCAGCCTCTGCCAGGGTGGACGGCGCCGCAGCGGGGGCATTTGCGATTCCCTGAGTAGAAGGCCTCGAACAGCGGCGGCAGGTCGGCGACGATGTTCTGCACGTTGACCTCGACGCGGTGCACCAGCGCCCAGCATTCCGGGCAGTACCACTCGAAGCCGTCGTCGACGTCGCGGGGCCGGACCTTCTCGACCACCAGACCGACCGAGCCGGCGCTGCGCTGCGGCGAATGGCGCAGGCGCGCCGGCAGGAGCAGGACCTCGCCCTCGCGGATCGGCACCTCGCGCGGCCGGCCGTCCTCGATCAGCTTCAGGACCATGTCGCCGCGCAGCTGGTAGAAGAACTCCTCGTAGGGGTCGTCGTGGTAGTCGGTGCGGGCGTTCGGCCCGCCGACCACCTGGACGATGAGGTCCTCGGCCTCGCGGAAGACGAGCTGGTTGCCCACCGGGGGCTTGAGCAGGTGGGCGTGCTCGTCGATCCATCCGGCGAAGTTGAACGCGGCGAGCGCCATCTCATCCACTAGAATAGGCCTTACAAGAATGATCCTCAACGCACAAGCCTACGGGGGGGCCGTAGTGCTGGCGCCGGCGGGGCGGCTCGACCACGAGAACTGCGACGCCTTCCGCGCCACCCTGCAGCCGCACCTCGAGCGCGCCTTCGCCGAGCGCCACGGCATCGTCTTCGACCTCTCGGCGCTCGAGTACATCTCCTCCGGCGGCCTGCGCTGCTTCATGCTCGCCTCCAACGAGGCGCGCAACCGCGGCGGGCGCATCGTCGTCGCGGCGCCCCGGCCGGTGGTGGCGGAAATCTTCCAGATCAGCCGCTTCAACCTCATCTTCGACATCCACGCGAGGCTGCGCGACGCGCTGGCCGCGGTCTCGCCCGAGGCGGCGGCGGCGTTCGACACGCGCTAGCCGGACATGCGCATCCGGTTCTGGGGCACGCGCGGCTCCCTGCCCGTCGCCCTCACCTGGCGCGACATGCGCGAGCGCCTGGCGCAGGCGCTGGTGGCGGCCAACGGCCGCGACCTCGACACCGTCGAGAAGGCGGTGGCTTTCGTCGAAGGCGAGCTCGACCCGGCGCTCTCGCAGACCTTCAGCGGCCATTCCTCCTGCGTCGAGTTCGAGCCGCCCGGCGCCGCGCCGGGCGAGTACTTCGTCTGCGACATGGGCAGCGGCGCGCGCGCTTTCGGCGAGCACGTGCTCGCCCGCCAGGCGGGCGCGCCGGCGACCATCCACATCTTCATGTCGCACACGCATTGGGACCACATCATGGGCTTTCCCTTCTTCGGGCCGGCCTACCGCAAGGGCTTTCGCATCCGCATCTACGGCTGCCACGACACCCTGGAGAAGGCCTTCCGCCTGCAGCAGGACCCGCCGTGCTTCCCGGTGCCCTTCGGCGCCCTGGCCGCCTCGATCGAATTTGTCCGTTTGCAGCCGGGTATCGCCCAGAAGGTCGGAAATCTCGAGGTGCTTCCGAAACTGCAGCTGCACTCCGGCGATTCCTATGGGTTTCGCATAACGGCGGGCGGCAGAAGCTTTGTCTACACCACCGATTCGGAGCACAAGCTCGACCAGCCCGCCGCCGCGGCGAAGTTCGTGGCCTTCTTCCGCGAGGCCGACGCGGTGATCTTCGACGCCATGTACTCGCTCGCCGACGCCATCTCGGTGAAGGCCGACTGGGGGCACTCGAGCAACGTCATCGGCGTCGAGCTCTGCCAGGCGGCGCGCGCCCGGCGCCTGGTGCTCTTCCACCACGAGCCGGCGAACGACGACCGCGCGCTGGCGCGCATCCTGCGCGAGACGCGGCGCCTGGAGGAGCTGACGCGGGGCGAGCCCCGCCCCCAGGTGCGCGCCGCCAACGCCGGCCGGGAGGGGGTGCTCTGATACGCGCGCCCGC
>JBQTJF010000168.1:0-2931 GCA_052387375.1 Betaproteobacteria bacterium | reverse complement strand
GGCGGCGCCGGCGGCGGCGGCGCCGCGCAGCCGGCGAGCAGCGCGGCCAGGACCGCGGCGAGGCGCAGGCCCGGGCTCACTTGCCGCGGTAGGCGTCGAAGCTGTCGATCACCGGCATCGCCTCCGGCTGCTCGAAGCTGCCGCTGAGCGGCCAGACCCGCTTCGCCGCGCCGATCACCTCGCCCGCCTCGCGCAGGGCGGTCTCGCCGCGCTCGACCACCGGCTGCGTGCGCTTGAGCACGTCCTGCGCTTCCTGCCCGGTGCGGCGCAGCTGGCCCGCGGCGGCGTCGATCGACTCGAGGGTGCGCGCGAGCTTCGCCGCCACCTCCGGCACCGCCGCGCCGATCTGGTCGGTGGCGCGCTGCGCGGATTCGGCAGCGCGCTGCGCGCTTTGGGCGGCTTGGCGCGCCGCGCCGAGCGTGGCGCCCGCCTCGCGGCCGACCTCCGTGGTGGTGCGCGCGCCCTTCTGCAGCAGCTCCTGCAGCGCCTGATGCGTCGCCGGCAGGCGCTCGGCCTCGGCGCGCAGCGCCGCGAACATGGCGGACACGTCGTCGCTCGAGCGGTTGAGCTTGGAGAGCACCTCCTTCATCTCGTGGAAGGCCGGCACGGTCTGGCGCCGGATGTCGTCGATCATCTCCGCGAGGCTGCGGCTGCGCTCGAAGGCGAGGCGGTCGCCGGCGGCGAGCGCCGGCCCGGACTTCGCGGGCAGGATCTCGATCGAGCTCGCTCCGACCACGGTCGCCTCGCGCGCGAAGCGCGCCTGCGAGCCCTTGGGGATGCGCCACAGATGGTCGCTGACGATGGCGAGCTGCACCTCGACGCCCTCCGGCGCCAGCCCGAGCTGCTTCACCGAGCCGACGGTGAAGCCGTAGAGCTTGACCGGCATGCCCTGGTTGATGCCCAGCGCGTTGGGCGTGACGAAGTGCACCGTGGTCTGGTGGACGAACCAGCCCTGCTTGTAGGCCACCAGGCCGAGGAACGCGGCGACCAGCAGCAGCGCGACGAGCAGGAAGGCGTTGACCTTGAGCAGCAGGCGGGAGAAGCGGACCGGCGGGGTGAACGCTTGGCTCATGCGGATGCCTCCTTCGTGTCGACGTAGAGCAGCGTGCCTTCGGGATGGCGGGCACGGTATTCCTCTTCGAAGCGCGCCACGCAGGCGCACTCTTCGCGGCTCAGGCCCTCTTCCAGGCAGTCGATGACGGCGAACTCCGGGCCGATCACCAGCAGCCGCGCGAAGGCCACCAGCTTGCGCTGCAGCGCGTCGAGCTGCTCGGGCAGCCGCGCGAGCAGCGCGAGCGGCTCGGCGGCGAAGGCGCCGAGCACTTCCTGCGCGATCTGCGCGACGCGCTCGCGCGAGGGCTCGCCGTGATAGTCGGCCGGCAGCGCGATGTTCTCCCAGGCGTTGAGGCTGGTGATCAGCGTCACGCTCGGGCTGAGCACGCCCACGCGCCGCAGCAGGCGCGTGCGCGCGGCGCTGTCGAGCGCGCCCACCGGCTCGCCGAGCAGCTCGAGCTGCTCGCCCTCGTCGCAGCGCGCCTTGCACACGGCGGCGACGAGGCGCGAGCGCGCTTCCGGGCTGGGCAGGTGCGCGCGCGTCACCGCGCCGCGCGGCACCTCGAGCGCCAGCTCGGGCCCGGCCGGCTGCTGGCGCGAATAGCGCAGGGCGGCGCTCATGTCTGGGCGGTCACCAGGCCGAAGAACAGGATGCCGAACACGATGTAGGCGAACACGGCGTTGATGGCGAGCGTCAGCATGGCGCTTTGCGTGACGGCGCGGGTCACGACCTGCGGCACCGCGTTCTGCGTCAGGTTGGGCGGGTTGAGGCCGTGGTAGCAGCAGCAGGCGGCGATGGCGAAGCCGAACAGCAGCGCCTTGACGCTCGAGTAGAAGAAGTCCACCGGCGCGAACCGCTCCGCGAAGCGGCTGGCGAGATCGGTGAAGGTGGCGTCGATGATGAGCGGGCTGAAGACCAGGCCGCCGAGCACGGCGAGGAACTGGACGTAGAAGGTCAGCGCCACGGTGGCGAGCATGACGCCGGCGACGCGCGGCACGACGATGTAATCGTAGAGGTTGATGCCCAGGTGGCGCAGCGCGCGCGTCTGCCCGGAAATGCGCATCATCGCCACCTCCGCCGAGATGGCCGTGCCGGTGCGCAGGATGACCACCACGGCGGCGGCGAGCGGGCCGATCTCGCGGAAGACCAGCAACAGCAGGATCTTCACCGCCAGGTCGGTGTCGGCGTCGAGCACGTCCATGGTGATGGCGATGATCAGCACGCCGAGCACCGAGGCGCGCAGCACCACGCCGGTCGCCGCGGTGACGCCGGTGAAATAGACCTGGCGCAGTAACGACTCGCGGATCGGCGCGCGCCGCAGCCGGCCCATGCGGCCGACCACGTTGAGCGACAGCTTCAGGCCGCCTTCGATCTCGCGCAGCGCGCGCAGCATCCCCCCTCCTTCTATGGGCGTTTTAACTACTTACGAGGAAGTTGTCCCCAGATAAAGCAGCGAAAGAACCTGCTCTTTGCCCACCAGAGCGCACTCCGCGGAGTACCTCTCGACTCTCCCGTCGATTCGAAGCCCGACTTTCCCTTTAGTTACCCCCGAACCTTGCCAGCACATGGTTAGAGCGGATTCTGGGTGTTCCTCGACCTCTATCCACGCGAGGAATGCGTCATCCCACGTTGGCTCGGATCTTACGACCTGCACTTTGCCGTTCATCTTTTCGAACCAAACGGCGCGCCAAGGTTTTAGCTCCAACTCGATAATGCGCCTTAGGACGAAGTGAACTGGAAGATCTGTTTCGGACGCTATCTCAAAGACCGTTGCGAGGGAGGTGTTGGGACGATCAAGCCGATGTCCGAGCCATTCTCGCGGCATGAGGATCTCATCGGCACATAGGTCACAAAGCTTCTCAACAAGACCGTTGGAT
>JBQTJF010000167.1:0-1870 GCA_052387375.1 Betaproteobacteria bacterium | reverse complement strand
GATCCACGCGCCGGGGTTCGCCCGCCGCAACGCCGCGAAGAGGGGAGTGGTGCAGACCAGGTCGCCGATATTGTCGCGGCGGACAACGAGAATCTTCATCGCGCCCCACGTTGCGCACGCAGGCCCCAACCAAGGAGGACACCCACCGCGGCCCAGTAGAGCAGCGCGCTTTGGCGCACCCAGAGCACGTCGGTGAGATTGCGCACGATCGTGCCGGCGACGAGCGGCAGGAGCGCCAGGCCGCACGCGAACGCGACGTCGCTCGAGGAGCGCGCGAGGCGCCAGGCGAGCGCCGCCGTCCAGCCGAAGAGCAGCACTAGCAGCGCAAGCCCGGGCAAGCCGAGCTGCACCGCGGTGTCTACGAAAAGATTGTGCGAATGCCAGATCTGCGGGCTCCCCGCCTGCGCGCGCAGCTCCTGCCGGAACATGCCGCGGCCGAAGCCCGCGCCGGTCAGCGGGCGCTCCTCGATCTTGCCGATGACCGTCTTCCACAGCGCCGGCCGCGGGTCGTTCGCCGCGCCGCCGCCGGCTGCCGAGCGCTCGGCTTCGACCCGGCTAAGCGCCACCGCGATGCCGACGATGAGAAGCCCCGCCACGGCGACGAGCGCCAGACTGCCGTGACGCCGCTGGCTCGGCCGGGCGAGGAGAAGGGCGGCGAAAAGCAGCGTCTCCACCGCAAAGCCGATCCAGAGCGTGCGGTTCTGGGTCGCATACCCCGAGGCGAAGTAGAGCGGGACGAGGCCGAGCGCGAGCGCGATCCAGGCCTTGTTCCAGCGCCGCGCCGCCGCGAGCCACGCGAAGGCGAGCGTGCAGGTGTAGAGACTCAGCCGCGTGCTCGAGAATGCGCCGGGCCCGCGGTGCAGCTGCAGCGGGTTGTGCCGCTGGGTCGCCGATTGCGCGTGCGCGATCTCGCAGACTGCGAGCGCTCCCGCCGCGGCGACGCCGACGATGCGCCCGGCGCGAGGCGCCTGCGCAGCGACGAAGCAGAGCCAGAACGCGAGAAACGCGTAGACGATCTCGTTCTGGAATTCCTTGCGCGTGAGGCCCGGATCGAGGGTCCAGAGAAAGGACGCCGCGGCCCACGCCGCCCACAGCGCGAAAGGCCAGAGGAGCGGCGGTACGAGCGCGGCGTCGCAGCCCGCTTTTCGCAGGCGGCTGCGGATCGTCTCGGCCACGAGCAGCAGCACCCCGCCGAAGAGCAGCAGCAGGCGCAGCGCGACCGTGTGCGAAAATAGCGACGCCGCGATGAACAGCGCCGCACACCACGCCGCCGGCGTGACCAGGTTCATGCCGCGGACGTGACGACATTCATGGCGATGCGGGAAATGATACCGGCGCGCTCGAAACATTGGCAGCGGCTCAAGCGCAGCCTCGGGCGCCGCTGGCGCGAATGGCGCCTGCCCGCGGGCTACATCCGGCTCGGCACGCGCTACGGCGGCTGGTGGGTGAATCGTCGCGCCGTGCGCCGCGATCCGCTCGTCGTCGATTGCGGGCTCGGCCGCGATATCAGCTTCGACGCGGCCTTCCTCTCGCGCTTCGGCGGCACCGTCATCGGCATCGACCCCAACCCGGCCAGCCTCGCCTGGTGCCGGGAGCATTGCCCGCCCGGCATGCACCTGCGCGATCGCGCCTTCTGGTCCAGGGCCGGCGTGGCGATGACCTTCCACCTGCCGCGCCCGGCCGGGCAGCTGCCGCGCGGCGCCGACGGCGTCTCAGGCAGCCTGCTCGAGAGCCACGCCTACGTCGCGGGCGGCGCCTCGCGCGAGGTCACGACCACCGATCTGGACGAAGTGCTCGCCGGCGCGCGCCGCGCGGACTGCGATGTCCTCAAGCTAGACATCGAGGGCGCGGAGTTCGAGGTGCTCGCCGA
>JBQTJF010000166.1:0-6670 GCA_052387375.1 Betaproteobacteria bacterium | reverse complement strand
AATGGGGGTCAGACCCCTAATTCCTAAGACTGGAGCTATTTGGGGTTCTGACCCCGATCTATCGATGATCCAGCCGGTGATCCTGTGCGGCGGCTCGGGCACGCGGCTGTGGCCGCTGTCGCGCGAGCTCCATCCCAAGCCCCTGCACGCCGTGAACGGCGAGCGCACGCTGCTGCAGCAGACGGCGGCTCGGTGCCTGGGGTTGGACAGCGCCATGGGACCTCTTCTGGTGTGCAACGAGGCGCACCGCTTCCTCGTGCAGGCGCAGCTCGCGCGCGCCGGCGTGCAGACGCGCAGCATCCTGCTCGAGCCCAGGGGCCGCGGCACCGCGCCCGCGCTCACGCTCGCGGCGATGCACGTCATCACCGCCGACGACCCGGTGCTGCTCGCCATGCCCTCGGACCATTTCATCCCGCAGGCCGAGGCGTTCCGCGCCGCGGTGGCGAAGGCCGCGGCGCTCGCCGCGCGGGGCAAGATCGTCGCCTTCGGCGTGCCGCCCACCGCCGCCGAGACCGGCTACGGCTACATCCGCGCCTACGGCGAGTACGTCGAGGCCTTCGTCGAGAAGCCCGACGCGGCGCGCGCGCAGCAGTACTTCGCCTCCGGCGAGTACCTGTGGAACGCCGGCATCTTCGCCGTGCGCGCCTCGATCTGGCTCGACGCCATCGGCGAGCACCGCCCCGACATCTTCAGGAGCTGCGAGCGCGCCTACCGGCAGGGCCGCAAGGACGGCGCCTTCTACCGCGCCGAGGCGGCCGCGTTCGGCGCCTGCCCGGCCGACTCCATCGACTACGCGGTGATGGAGAAGGCCGCCGAGGCGATGGTGGTGCGCCTCGAGGCGGGCTGGTCCGACATCGGCGCCTGGGACGCGCTCTGGGCGATCGAGGCGAAGGACGCGCAGGGCAACGTCATCCACGGCGACGTGCACGCCGCCGAGACGAGGAACGCGCTGCTCATCTCGCAGCACCGCCTGCTCGCCTGCGTCGGCCTCGAGGACGTGGTGGTGGTCGAGACCCCCGACGCGGTGATGGTGGCGAAGAAGGACAGGGCGCAGCAGGTCGGCGCCATCGTCGCGAGCCTCAAGGCCGCCGGCCGCCCCGAGTGCCTCGCGCACCGCAAGGTGCACCGGCCCTGGGGCAGCTACGACGCCCTCGAATCGGGCGAGCGCTTCCAGGTGAAGCGCATCCTCGTCAGCCCGGGCGCGGCGCTGTCGCTGCAGATGCACTACCACCGCGCCGAGCACTGGGTGGTGGTGCGCGGCACCGCGCGCGTGACGCGCGGCGAGCAGACCTTCCTCATCACCGAGAACGAGTCGACCTACATCCCGCCGGGCACGCGCCACCGCCTGGAGAACCCGGGCATCGTGCCCCTCGAGATCATCGAGGTGCAGTCGGGCGCCTACCTCGGCGAGGACGACATCGTGCGCTTCGAGGACGCCTACGGCAGGACGCCTGTTGTCGACCCCCTGACAAGGGGGTCGTGAGTCCCCGATCGAGTCGGGGACGAGCGGGGGGTTGGGTTTTTACCGGGGCTGGAAAACGATGTCGCAGGGCCGAAAATGTTCCCGATCGGGAATATTCTCGAGAAACCCCCCGCTCCCCCCGACTGGATCGGGGGTCGCTTCCCCCCTTGACAGGGGGGCGGCACATCAAGACCTAGAAGACGTAGCGGCCGTTGATCGACACCTGGTTGAAGTCGTAGTCGCGCGCCAGCACGTTCGAGCGGCGCTCGCCGCTGTCCCAGCCGACGCCGAAGTGGAAGTGCCGCGTCGCCTCCCAGCCCGCGGCGAGGCGGTAGGCGCGCACCACCTCCTCGCGCACCGGCAGCAGGCCGAGCGCGCCCGGGTCGCCGGGGAACTCGCGCTCCTCGCGCACCACGCGCGCCGAGAAGACGAGCTTCGCCGTCGGCGCCCAGCTCGGCCCGAAGGCGACGCCGCGCGCGATGACGTGCGTCGCGTCGACCTCGACGATCGAGCGCGGCGCCTTGTACACCTCGAAGGCGAGGTTGGTCTTGTTGCCCGGCCGCCAGAGCGCGTCGAAGCGGTACGTGGTGCCCTTGAAGTCGAAGCCCGGCAGCACGGTGTAGGTGCGCTCGGTGCGCGCCACGCGTGCGCCCAGGCGCAGCATCGCGCCCGGGTTGTAGGCCGCGACCACGGCGAGCTCGCGCTCGTCGTAGTCGTTGCCGGCGAACTGGCCGGTCGGGTCGAGCAGGTCGGGCACCGGCGCGTCGCCCTGCGCCGTGCGCACCTCGGCGCCGAGCAGGTTGCCGATCGGCGTCACGTAGTCGATGCCGGCGGTGGCGGCGTCGCCGCCGGTCTCGCGCGTGACGCTGTCGGGGCGGTCGGCGCGCACCGCGAACAGCGCGCCGCGCACGCGCCAGTCCGGCATGAAGCGGTAGGCGGCGCTGCCGTAGAGGCGGTTCTCGGTGACCAGGTCCTCGATCGCGGCCTGGCGCTCCGCGAGGTCGGTCTGGTAGCGGCGCCGGCCGTAGCCGAGCGTGCCGGAGAGGTCGTTGCCGAGCTCCCAGCGCCACTCGCCGAGCACGCCGTAGGCGACGTGGTTCAGCTCGTCGAAGCGGTCGTAGTCGTAGGCGGCGGCGCGCGCCTCCAGGCGCACGCTCTGCCGGCCGTAGACGCGGGCGTCGTAGCGCACGCCGGCGCCGACCCGCGTGATCGTCTCGGAGGTCGCATCGGAGCGGCGCAGCACGTTGTCGTCGCGCATCACGCCCGCCTCGACGAACAGGCGTCCCGGGCGGTCCCCCTCGACCCGGTACGCGGGGAACGAGCCGAGCGACGGGTAGGGCAGGGTGTCGACCGCCTCGAAGGCGGCGGCAGCGAGCGGCGCGACGGCGAGGAGGACTCCGGCAAGGGGACGGCGCATGTAATTTTTTCCGAAGAGGGGGTCGCGGCCGATTCTAGGGCGGGGTTTTTTGCTTATCTGCCGCGCTGCCTGCCCGGAATGGCCGTTTCGGACTGTCGTTGAAAGCCGACAGAGTTTCGCCATGCGCCGAGCGAAGTACTTGATTCTCCGTGGTGGCATGCGCATTGCAGGGAAGATTTCCCGATGCTGCTGACCCGCCTGCGACCGTTGGCGCTCGCCCTGATCGTTTCGCTCGCGGCCGGCTGGGCGCTGACGCAGCTCTCGCGGCCGCAATACGCCTTCGACGCGACCGGCGTGGTCGTTTCCCGTAACGGCGCCCTCTACATGCCGCTCGCGGCGCTCGCCGGGCTGGGGCTCGGCGCCGCGTTCGTGCTGCGGCGCGAGCGCCGCCGCCGGCCGGTGCGCGGCGAGCGCGACCTCGCCGCCTTGGTCGAGCCGCTGCTCGCCGCCCGCCCGGCCGAGGCAACGGCGCTGCGCGAGCTTTGCCGCCAGCTCCTGCAGCACTGGTTCACCGGCGGCCGCGCCCTGCTGCCGGTGGTCGGCGCCGTGCCGGGGCAGGGCAAGACGCGCCTCGCCGCCGAGCTGGCGGCGCTCTTCGCCGCGTCGGGAGTGCGCACGCTGCTCGTCGACGCGGACCTGCGCGCGCCCGGCCAGCATCGCGAGTTCCGCATCGAGAACCGGCGCGGCCTCGCCGATTTCCTCGACGACCGGGAAGTCCAGCCGGCGGTGTGCGGCGAGAACCTCGCCGTGCTGACCGGGGGCGCCGCGACCGGCGATCCGCTCGAGCTTCTCAGCCGGCCGCGCCTGCGCGAGTTCCTCGCCGCGGCGGGCCGGCGCTTCCGCGTCATCCTCGTCGACACCCCCGCGGCCGCCGCCGGCCCCGACCTCGAGATGTTCGCCGCCCTCGCCGGCGGCGCGCTGGTGGTGCATCGCCGGGGCGCGGACCAGGCAGAGCTGCAGGGCTTGAAGAAGGACCTGGACAAGGCGCGCGCGCGCGTGGTGTCGGTGCTTTTCACTGTCTGATGGACGACCGCGGCTACATCGCGCAGGCGCTCTTCGACCGGCTGAGCGCCGAGGGCGTGGCGTTCCGCGTGCAGGGCGACGCGCGGCGCTATCCGGAGAGCGCGCCGCCGGAAGCGCGCATCGCCGTGGCGCGCGCCGCCTTCGGCGCCGTGCCGCGCCTCGCGGCGCGCTTCTCGCAGGAATACGACCTGCAGCTCGTGCAGCTCGCGCGCGAGCCGCAGGCCTGGCGCTTCGCGCTCGCCTGGAGCGACGACGTCGGCCGGCCGCGCTTCCTGCCGGTGCAGGCGCTCGGCGAGGCGCTCAGCGCCCTCGAGCGGCTCGCCGGGCGGCTCGCCGCCGTGCTGGCGCCGCGCTCGGCGAGCGTGCTCTTCGTCGGCCGCGAGTCGAGCCTGCGTTCGAGCGTCATGATCCACGTCGCGCGCGACCTGGCGCCGCTGGGGCTGCGCTTCCACGAGGACCGGCCGGGCGAGCGCCGGCGCGCCGACTTCCGCATCGTCTTCGGCGCCCGCGGCCCGCTCGCCCCGGCGCGCGAGGACGTCGCCGCGGTGGCGGCGGGCCAGGACCTCGCCTTGATGGTCGCCGAGGCCGAGCGCGCCATCCTGCGCTGGCTCGAGTGCCGGGTCGAGCGCCGCTTCCCCGACGCCGTGGTCGGCGTGAACCCGCTCCCGGCACGGCTGCTTCAGACAAAAATACCGTATGTGAGGCAGTTTGCTGGCGCCCTCTTGAACTGCCACATCGCCTGCCCCATCCGCGCGCCGATCCTCATGCCCTACCCCTACGGCATCGTCATCGAGGAGGGGGCGGTGATCGGCAGCCGCGTCACGGTCATGCAGCAGGCCAGCCTGCATGGCGCGCCGGTCATCGAGGACAACGTCTGCATCGGCCCCGGGGCGAGGATCCTCGGCGAGGTGCGCATCGGCCGCGGCGCCACGGTCGGGGCGAACGCGGTGGTGACGCGCGACGTGCCGTCGCACTGCACGGTGGTCGGCTCGAACCGCATTCTCGGGGTCGAGCCGCCGGCTGTCGCCGCGGAACGACTGGCTGAGCGCAAATCTGTCGTGAACACGTGACAGCGATTCCGGTCCAAGAACGGTGATCGTCTACCCGCGGTCCTTCCTCGGGCTGCTCCTCGCCGGGTTCACGCTGGTGATGCTGCCGCTGGTGGGCGCGCTGGCGTACTCGGCCTGGAACACCGAGCGTCTGGCGACGCAGAGCCGCAGCGCCGTCTTCAACGCCTCGCAGGCGGCGCGCGCCAGCCGCTCGCTGGTCGACCGCATCTCCTCGATCGAGCGCGTGGCGCAGCAGATGACCGTGGTCGACGACCCGGGGCTCGCGGTCGACTACGCGCGCGTGCACCGCAGCTTCCGGCAGCTCGCCGACGAGATCGCGCAGCTGCCCCTCGACAGCGCGCAGATGGAGGCGCTCACCCGCACCATCGGCGAGGAGCAGGCGCTCTACGACATGCTCACCGGCCAGCCGCGCCCCAAGCCGGCTACCCGCGCGGTGGCCGAGCGCGTCGAGCGGCTGATCGACTCGGCGCGCGAGGTGCTCGCCATCAACAACCGCATCGTCGACCGCGAGGTGGAGCGGCTGCGCGCCAAGGCCGAGAAGGTGCAGCGCGGCCTGATCGTGCTGGTCATCTTCTCGACCGCGGTGGCGCTCACCATCGCGCTGGCGCTGATGCGCTACATCGCGCGGCCGATCTCGGAGATCGACGGCGCCATCCGCCAGCTCGGCGGCGCCGACTTCTCGCGGCCGATCGCGGTGCGCGGCCCCGAGGACCTGCGCTACCTCGGGCGGCGCCTCGACTGGCTGCGCCGGCGCCTCGAGGAGTTCGAGACGCAGAAGAACCGCTTCCTGCGCCACGTCTCGCACGAGCTGAAGACGCCGCTCACCGCGCTGCGCGAAGGCGCCGAGCTGCTGCACGACCAGGTGGCCGGCCCGCTCGCCCCGCCGCAGCGCCAGGTGGTCTCGATCATGCGCGACAACAGCGTCAAGCTGCAGCGGCTCATCGAGGAGCTGCTCGACTACCAGCGCGCGCTGCACGCCGCGGCGTCGCTCGAGGTGAAGCCGGTGCTGCTCGACGAGCTGGTCGCCGGCGCGGCGCGCGAGCACGAGCTCGCCGCGCACGCCAAGGGCGTCAGCCTGAAGATCGACGCGCAGCCGGCGCTGCTGGAAGCCGACCCGGAGAAGCTGCGCTCGATCCTCGACAACCTGATCTCCAACGCGGTGAAGTTCACGCCGCCGGGCGGCACCATCTCGGTGTGCGCGCGCGTGGGAATGGGAAATGAGGCGGGCATGGCCCTGATCGAGGTCATGGACTCCGGGCCGGGCGTGCCGGCCGAGGAGCGCGAATCGATCTTCAAGCTGTTCTTCCGCGGCCGCGCCCGCAGCGACAGCGTCGGCCTGCGCGGCGGCATCAAGGGCACCGGCCTGGGCCTGGCGATCGCGCGCGAGCTGGTCGAGGCGCACGGCGGGCAGATCGCGGTGGTGGCCGACGGCGCCGGCGGCCACTTCCGCGTGACGCTGCCGCGCCGTTCGGCGCGTGCGCTCGCCGATGCCGCGTAAAGGGCGCACGGCAACAATCCGACGGTCCTAGGGAAACAGGAAGGGGCAAGATGGCAACACAGGAAAACCCGCGGGTCCTTCTGGTCGACGACGACAAGGACCTGCTGCAGCTCATCGCGATGCGCCTGAGCGCGGCGGGCTATGCGGTGACGGCGGTGGAGTCGGGGGAGGCGGCGCTGGCGGCGCTGGCGGTGAGCCGG
>JBQTJF010000165.1:0-1768 GCA_052387375.1 Betaproteobacteria bacterium | reverse complement strand
GGCTTGCGGCTGCCTGGTGGCCCGCCCCCACCGCGCGCGGCCGCCGCCGGCGCCCCCCCGCCCGCGCCGGGCCCGCGGGGGGGGGGGCCCTCGCCGCCATGGCGCTGTGGGGCTGGGTGCTCGGCGTGCCGGCGCTGCGCGACCTCGGCGCGCAGGCCGCGCCCATGCCGCCGGCCGCCGCGCTGGCGCTTCTGCTGATCGCCGGAAGCTTCGCCGCTGCCCAGACGGGCACTCGAAGAGGCAGCATCAGCGCGGCCATCGTCGCCGGCGCGATCGCGTCGCTCACGCTGGTCGAGGAATTCGCGCGCGTGCCGCTCGGCATGACGCTGGAGTGGCTCGCGCCCGGGCGCGCCGGCGAGGCGCCGGCGCGCATGGCGCCGGCGGCGTGCCTGACGCTGCTCGTGCTCGCGGCGGCGGCGCCGCTGCCGCGCGGGGCGCGCCTGTTCGGCCTGCCGGCGGCCGGCCTCGCCGCGTCGCTCGCGGGCGCGGTGGCGTTCTTCGCGCTGCTCGGCCTGTCGCTGCGGCTGCTGCGCTTCGACGTCGCCGCGCCGCTGCTCGGCTTCTCGGCGCCCGAGGCGGTGGCGGCGATGCTCGCGGCGATCGGCCTGGCCGCCGGGCGGCCGACGCAGTGGCTGCTCGACACGCTCTCGGGCGCGCGCACCGGCGCGGTGGTGACGCGCTGGCTGCTGCCGGCGGCGTTCTTCGTGCCGCTCGCGGTGGGCTGGGTCCGCCTCGCCGCCGAGCGCGAGGGCCTGTTCGGCGAGGCGTTCGGCATGGCGCTGTTCACGACGCTGATGATCGTGTCCTTCGGCGCGCTCATCCTGTGGGTCGCGCACACCATCGAGGACATGGAGGCGCGCCGCGCGCAGGCCGAGGAGCAGGCGGGCGAGAGCCGCGAATGGCTGGAGGTGACCCTCGCCGCCATCGGCGACGGCGTCATCGCCACCGACGCGCACGGGCGCGTGCGCTTCCTCAACCCGGCCGCGCAGCGGCTGACGGGATGGCGGGCGGCAGAAGCCGCCGGACGCGCGATCGACGAGGTGGTGGCGCTCTTCGACGAGCGCGGCGGCGCCGGCCTGGAGTGCCCGCTGCACGCGGCGCTGCGCGGCAGGAACGCGGCGGCGGCGGCGGGCGAGCCGGCGCTACGCTCGCGCGACGGCGCCGTGCACCCGGTCTCGGCGAGCGCGGCGCCGATCGCCGACGCGGCCGAGGGCGCCGCCGGCGCGGTGCTGGTGCTGCGCGACGCGGCGGCGCAGCGGCGCGCCGACCGCGCCATGCGCGAGGCCTACACCGAGCTCGACCAGCGCGTGGTGCGAAGGACGGCCGCCCTGGAGAGGGCGAGCGCGGCGTTGCGGGAAAGAAACGCGCTGCTCAACGCCATCACCACCAGCACGCCCGACCTGGTCTTAGCCAAGGACCGCCAGGGCGACATCCTGATGGCCAACCCGGCGTGGGCGCAGCAGGCCGGCCGCGCCGGCAGCCTCGACGACCACGAGCGCCTGGTGCTCGAGTCGGGCGAGCCGATGACGCTGGAAGAGAGCCTGAACGACAAGACCTACCTGACGACCAAGGCGCCGCTGCGCGACGAGCAGGGGCGCGCCATCGGCCTGATCGGCATCTCGACCGACATCACCGAGCGCAAGCAGGCGCAGCGCGAGCTGGAGAAGCTGGTGGTGGCCGAGCAGCGGCTGCGCGCCGAGGCCGAGCGCGCCAACCGCGCCAAGGACGAGTTCCTCGCCATCGTCTCGCACGAGCTGCGCTCGCCGCT
>JBQTJF010000164.1:0-9636 GCA_052387375.1 Betaproteobacteria bacterium | reverse complement strand
TCGCGGGGCTCGTCCACCGCTTCGCGCGCGTGAGGCTGCCGTGACGCTGCTCGAGGGGCGCGGGCTGACGATTGCGTTTGGCGGCGTGCATGCGGTCGAAGATGTTTCAATGGAAATACAACCCCGTGACCTTGTAGGGTTGATCGGTCCCAACGGAGCCGGCAAGACCACGCTGCTGCGGCTCCTCACCGGCATCCTGCGCCCCGACGCCGGACGCGTGCTCTTCGAAGGGCGCGACATCACGCGCATGCCGATCCACCGGCGCGCCCGGCTCGGCTTCGCCCTCACGCACCAGGTCGTGCGGCCGTTCCGCGAGATGACGCTGCTCGAGAACGTGACCATCGCCGCGCAGTCGCTCTCTCCCTGGGTTGCTTTTACAAAGGTTGGCATCGAAAAAGAAAAGCAAAAGGCCTTGTCCCTCCTTTCCCGTTTGGGAATAGAGGATGCGGCCGACAAGCCGGCGCGCAGCGTGCCGCTGGGATATCTCAAGCGCATGCAGGTGGCGCGGGCGCTCGCGCTCGAGCCGCGCCTGCTCCTGCTGGACGAGCCGCTCGCCGGGCTCAACTACGCCGAGGCGGCGAAGCTCGCCGACCTGATCGTCGAGCTGAACGCGGGCGGCATCACCATCGTGCTGGTCGAGCACAACCTGGGCGAGGTGACGCGCATCGCGCGGCGGCTGCTGGTCATGCACAACGGCGCCATCCTCGCCCAGGGCGAGCCGCGCGCGGTCATGGCGCGCGCCGACGTGCGCGACGCCTATCTCGGCGCCGAGGCGCATGCTTGAGCTGAAAGACTTCGGCTGCGGCTATGGCCTGGTGCAGGCCGTGGAAGGGTTGGACCTTTATGTAAACGCAGGGGAGATCACCGCGCTGCTTGGCCCCAACGGCGCGGGCAAGTCCTCGACGCTGATGGCGATCGCCGGGCATGTGGAGGTGCAAGCGGGGCGGGTGCTCCTCGAGGGCGAGGACCTCGCCGGCCTGCCGCCGGTGGAGCGCACGCGCCGCGGCATCGCCATCGCGCCCGAGGGCCGGCGCATCTTCCCCGACCACACGGTGGCCGAGAACCTGCTCGTCGGCGGCTACACGAAGAGCCTGGCCGAGGCGGCGCGCGCCGAGGACGAGGTTTACGCGCTCTTCCCGCGGCTCGCCGAGCGCCGCCGCCAGCACGCGGGGCTGCTCTCCGGCGGCGAGCAGCAGATGCTCGCCATCGGCCGCGCGCTGATGGCGCGGCCGCGGCTGATGCTGGTCGAGGAGCTCTCGCTCGGCCTGATGCCGGCGATGGTGGAGCTTTGCTTCCGGGTGCTGCTCGAGATCAGGCGGCAGGGGATGGCGCTCCTGCTCGTCGAGCAGAACACGCATCGCGCGCTCGCCGCCGCCGACCGCGTGGTGGTGCTCGTCTCCGGGCGCAAGGCCTACGAGGCCGACGGCGCCCAGGCGCGCCGCGATCCGGCGATGGTCGATTCTTTTCTGGGACTGAAGGAAGTGGCATGAAAAAGCGCAGCATGGTTCGCCCCCCTGACAAGGGGGGAAGCGAGCGGGCTTTTCGCGAGCGGGGGGTTGGTTTTCGAAATCCGTCCGATCGGACTGATTTGCGGCCTTCCGGACCCTCCACCATGCCCTGTAAAAAACCAACCCCCCGCTCGCCTGCCGCTGCGCGGCAGGCTCGCGGCCCCCTTATCAGGGGGCCAAACCGATGAAGGTTCTCGCCCAGCGCGGCGGCACGCTGCGCTGCCGCGGCTGGCGGCAGGAGGCGATCCTGCGCCTGCTCGAGAACAACCTCGAGAACGGCGAGGACCCGGAGAACCTCGTCATCTACATGTCGGTCGCCAAGGCGGCGCGCGACTGGGAGAGCTACGAGCGGATCGTGGAAACACTCCAGCGTCTCGAGGTCGGCGAGACGCTGGTCATGCAGTCCGGCAAGCCGATCGGCGTCTTCGCCACGCGCGCCGACGGGCCGCTGGTGGTGATGGCGAGCGGCAATCTCATCGCCAAGTGGTCGGGCGACGACGAGGTCGAGGCGCTCGCGCGCAAGGGGCTCACCATCGTGCCGGGCTTCACCGCCGCAGCGTGGCAGTACATTGGCAGCCAGGGCATCGTGCAGGGCACCTACGAGACTTTCATGGCCTGCGCGCGCAAGAACTTCGGCGGCACGCTCGCCGGGCGGCTCCTCGTCACCGGCGGCTGCGGCGGCATGGGCGGCGCGCAGCCGCTCGCCGGCTTCATGGCCGGCGCGGCGACGCTGGTCATCGAGGTCGACGGCGCGAAGATCAGGCGGCGCATCGACCCCGGGTATTGCCAGCACATGGCCAAGGATCTTGATGAAGCTTTGAAACTCGTTCTGGAAGCAAAAAGTAAAAAGCGACCCATTTCCGTCGGTCTCGTCGGGAACTGCGCCGACGTCCTCCCGGAGCTCCTCAAGCGCAACCTCACCCCCGACATCGTCACCGACCAGACCTCGACCGAGCCCGTTGGCGGCTATTTCCCGGTTTCCATCCCGCCGGAGGAGACGCGGCGGCTGTGGAAGAACGAGCCCGACAGCGTGAAGCCGCTCGCCTACGAGGCGATGCGCATCCACGCGGAGGCGATGGCGGAGCTGCAGAAGCGCGGCGCGGTGGTGTTCGAGTACGGCAACAACCTGCGCGCCCGCGCCACCGCCGGCGGCGGCGCGACGCGCGCCTTCGAGGTGCCTTCCTTCGTCGACCTCTTCATCCGCCCGTACTTCTGCGAGGGCATCGGCCCGTTCCGCTGGATCGCGGTCTCCGGCGCGGCCGAGGACATCCACGCCATCGACGAGCTGATCCTCAGGGAATTCGCCGCCAACGAGCAGATCTGCGCGTGGATCCACAAGGCGCGCGCGCACGTGAAGTTCCAGGGCCTGCCGGCGCGCATCGGCTGGCTCGGCCACGGGGAGCGCAGCCGCCTTGCGCTCCTCGTCAACGACATGGTGGCGCGCGGCGCGCTGCAGGGGCCGGTCGCCTTCACGCGCGACCACCTCGACGCCGCCTCCGCGGCCATGCCTTTCCGCGAGACCGAGAACATGAAGGACGGCTCGGACGCCATCGCCGACTGGCCGATCCTCAACGCGCACCTGAACGGCGCCGCCGGCGCCGACCTCGTCGCCGTGCACCAGCTCGGCTACAACGGCCAGAGCGCGGGCGTGACGATGGTCGCCGACGGCACGCCCGCGGCCGCGACGCGCCTCGAGCGCGTGCTCGACTGCGATACCGGGCTGGGCGTGCTGCGGATGGCCGACGCCGGTTACGAAAGCGCCATCGAGGCGAAGCGGCGCCACCGGCTGGGACTGTAAGAGCCGATGAGGCGCTCGTTCATTGCCATATCCGGCTCACTGTTTCCAGCATCACATCGAGCTTGCGCCACTGCTCGTCCTCGGTGAGCAGGTTGCCAGCGATGCCCGAGGCAAACCCGCACTGCGGGCTGATGGCAAGCTGTTCCATAGGGGCGAAGCGAGCAGCGTCGTCGATGCGCCGGCGCAGCTCGTCTACCGTTTCGACGCGCCCGGTCTTGGTGGTGATCAGTCCGAGCACTACCGTCGTGCCCTTCGGCACGTAGCGGAGCGGCTCGAAGCCCCCAGCACGCTCGGTGTCATACTCGAGCAGCAGGCGGTCGAACTTCAATCCACCGAACAGTGCCTCGGCGATCGCATCGTAGCTGCCTTCTCGGTGCCACATGCTGGCGCGGTTGCCGCGGCAGATGTGCAGGCCGAATACGGCCTTGCCCTTCAGGCCCTCAATCAGGGCGTTGTCGGCCTCGATGGCGCGGCGCAGGTTCTTGAGCGGATCCTCGCCGCGCGAGCGCAATCGCTCCAGCGTGGGCGGGTCTACATAGCCGGTGTAGCTCGGCTCGTCGATCTGCACATAGTCGCAACCGGCGCCGACCAGTTCGCGGACCATCTGGCGCTGGATCGCTACCACGTCGGCGAGGAAACTGCCGGCATCCGGGTAGACGGTGCGCGAGCCTTCGATATCGCACATCTGGCAAACCCGGTCGGGGCCCATCAGCGTGATCTTCACCGGGCCCTTGGCGAGCGAACGCAGGAATCGGTACTCCTCCAGCGGGAAGCTGCGCACGAGCTTGAGACGCGCAGTGGCCGGCGCGCGGAACGACACTACGGCGTCGTCGCCCTTCGTGAGCGCCGTTTCGTGCGCGGCCCGGCTGCCGGGGTTCTGCAGATAATTGCGCCAGGAACTGCCCCATAGGTCCCAACCTTCGATTTCCGAGAAGCTCACCTGCCAGTTAAGGCGCCGATATTCGCCGTCGGTGACTGCGGGTACACGGTGCAGGGCCTGCTTCAAGACGACTTCCCGAATCGCCGAATCCTGCGCGCGAACGAGCTCGTCGTGCGAAAGCCGGCCCGTGCCGTACTCGAGGAACGCCTGTTTGAGGGTCTCGGGGCGAAGCAGGCTGCCCACGTGGTCCGTGCGCGCTCGGGCAAGGCTGCCGGTGCACCTCGTTGACATTTCCTTCCCTACCATTCGGCGGTAAAGCGGTAGCGCGAGCCGGGATGGAACAGGCGCGCGAACGTCGCCGGAAGGTTGCTCGACCAGGTGAAGCGGGTGAGGACCAGGCAAGGCTCGTTCGCCTCGAGCTTCAGCCAGCGCGCCACCTGCCGCTCGGGCATGGCGGCCTCGATGCTGTGCTCGGCACGCGAGATCGGCGCCACGCGCATGAGGTACTGGCCGGGGGCGACGGCGGTGAAATCCTGCCGCAGAAACTCCGGCGCGATCGCCGCATTGACGTAGCGGTCCTCGACCTGGATGGGGACGCCGTTCTCCCGATGCAGCAACAGCACGTGAAAGATCTTCGCCTCCTTTGGAAGCGCGAGCGGCACGCCGGCGTCGCCAACCCGCACCGTGCCGGTCTTCAGCACCTCGCTCGTGTGACGATGGCCGCGCGCTTCGATTTCCTCGTGGATGCTCTGGATCTTGACCACCGGGGCGGCAAACTTGGGCGCGGCAACGAACGTGCCCAGGCCCTGTACCCGATTGAGCGCGCGCTCGGCGCTCAGCTCACGCAGGGCCCGGTGCGCCGTCATGCGCGACACCTTGAACAGGCGCACCAGCTCCGATTCCGAGGGCACCTGATCGCCCTCGCGCAGCTTGCCGCTGCCGATATGCTCCGTGATCCAGCGCTTGATGCGCGAGTAAGCGGGCTCGCCCGGCAGGGCAGGTGCGGGATAGGCACGCAGGGCTTGCTTCGACATGTCTATACATGCTAGGTTTGCCGCTGCCTCGCGTCAAGCCACGAAAGGACAAAGCATGAAACGCGTGCTGCTCGCCTTGTTCGCGGCAACGATTCCGGCATGGGCGGCGGCGCAGGACTGGCCCGCCAGGCCGATCCGCTTCGTCGTGCCCTGGCCGCCGGGCGGGCTGAACGACGTGGTGGCCCGCGTGTTCAACGATCGCGTCTCGAAAGCGCTCGGCCAGACGGTCATCAACGACTCCAAGCCCGGTGCGGGCGGGCGCATCGGGGTCGCGGAAGTCGCGCGCGCGGCGCCCGACGGCTACACCATCGGCATGGGCAACCTCGGGCCGCTGACCATCTTTCCGAATCTATACCGCGACCTGCCTTACGACGTGAAGCGCGATCTGGTGCCGGTCACGATGTTCGCCGCCTCGCCGCTGGTGCTGGTCGTGCCGAACGACCTCCCCGCGAGGAGCGTGAAGGAGCTGATCGCGATGGCGAAGGCGCAGCCCGCCAAGCTCAACTATGCGTCGGTCGGCATCGGCACCGCCCAGCACCTGATCTTCGAGATGTTCAAGAAGAAGGACGGGGCCGACATGGTGCACGTGCCCTACAAGGGGACCAATGAATCGCTGCCCGCGCTGATCACCGGGCAGGTGCAGGCGATGTTCGATACGCTGCCGTCGATGCTGCCGCATATCAGGGGCGCAAAGATGCGCGCGCTTGCGGTCACCACACCGCGGCGCGTGGAGCAGCTTCCCGACGTGCCGACCCTCGCCGAGGCGGGCTATCCCGAAGTGGACGTCGTGACCTGGTACGCGTTGATCGCGCCGGCGGGAACGCCGAAGGCGGTGACCGACCGGCTGTACCAGGAATACACCGCGGTTGCCCAGACGCCCGAGGTGCAGAAATTCCTCGCCGAGCAGGGCCTGGTTTACCTGCCCAATCCCCCGGGGCAGTTCGCCAAGCGCATCGAGACCGAGTCGGCCCGCTGGGCGCAGCTCATCCGGGAGCAGAACATCAAGGTCGAATAGGGCAAACATGGCAGCGCCGCATTTTCAGCCGGTGCGCGACCGCAGCGCGTGGACCGGCGAAGAGCTCGCCAGGACGGACGAGTGGATCTACCGGCTCACCCCCGGCGATCTGGAGGAAGTCGAGCGCGCGATCGGCCATGCTCGCGCAACGGACGAGCCGCTCGCGCAGCTCGAGCGCCAGGACTTCCCGCTCGGGCGGCTGGACGGCGTGCTCGAGCGCCTTGCCGCGGAAGTCGACGAAGGCCGCGGCTTCCATTTGATCCGCGGCTTTCCTGCGCAGCGCTATCCCGAGGCCGATGCGGCGATCGCGCTCTGGGGCATCGCGGCGCGTTTCGGGCGCGGCATCTCGCAAAACGGCTACGGCGATCTGCTCGGCCACGTGCGCGACCAGGGGCGCAAGCTGGGCGAGAAGGACGTGCGCGGCTACGACACCACCGGGGAGCTGCGCTTCCACAACGACGAATGCGACATCATCGCGCTGATGTGCGTGCGCACCGCGAAGCAGGGCGGCCTGTCCTCGGTGGTGAGCTCCACCGAAGTCTTCAATCGCCTGCTCGAAACGCGGCCGCAGGTGCTGCCCAAGCTCTTCGAGGGCTATATCTTCTCCCTCATGGGCGAGCAGAGGGCCGGCGTCGGCCCGGTGTCGGACCACGAGATCCCGGTCTACAGCTGGCATGCCGGGCGTCTCTCGTGCCGCTACACGATCAACACGGTGCTGCAGGCCTCGCAGTACGGCGTCGATCTCACCGAAGAGGAGCGCGCCATCCTGTTCGCGCCGCTCGAGGCGGCGCGCGCGCCGGGCATGGCGCTCACCTTTGCGCTCGAACCGGGCGACATCCAGCTCAACAACAACCTCTCGACGCTGCACCAGCGCACCACCTACGAGGACTGGGAAGACCCGCAGCGCAAGCGCCATCTGCTGCGCGTCTGGCTTGCATCGCACCACGGGCGGCCCTTGGCGCGCGAGTTCGAGGAGCGCTTCAACGGCGGCTGGTCGTTTCGCCGCGGCATTCCGGCGACCAAGACGCGCGAAGCGGCGTAGGCTAACGCATGGACGGCGGCGCCGCATACGGCAGGGCACGACCGGGCTACCGCAAGGAGCTCACCGAGGTCGGCGCCGGCACGCCGATGGGCGAGCTGCTGCGCCGCTACTGGCACCCGGTTGGGCTGTCGTCGGACGCGGGCAGGACGCCGCGGAAATTGCAGGCGCTTGGCGAGGAACTGATCCTCTTTCGCGACGGTGCGGGACGGCCGGGGCTCGTATATCCGCGCTGCGCCCACCGCGGCACCAGCCTCTACTACGGCAAGGTGGAAGAACGCGGCATCCGCTGCTGCTACCACGGCTGGCTCTACGACGTGGAAGGCCGCTGCCTCGAGCAGCCCTGCGAGGAGGGCGGAGGTGCCCGGCGAGACCGCATCCGACAGCCCTGGTACCCGGTCGAAGAGCGCTACGGCCTGATCTTCGCCTACATGGGCCCGCCTCAGAAAAACCCGGTCCTGCCGCGCTACGACTGCCTGGAAGAGCTCGCCCCCGGCGAGTCGGTCGAGGCAGACGACAGCTCGATCGGCTCGGGCGGTCCGCAGATAGTCCCCTGCAACTGGCTGCAGCACTGGGAGAACGTGGTGGACCCGTTCCACGTTCCGGTGCTGCACGGCTCCTTCAGCGGCGTTCAGTTCACCGAGCAGATGGGGATCATGCCCAAAGTGATTTTCGAGACGACCGAGCGGGGCGTAAGGGTGACGTCGCTGCGCGATCTGGGCGGTGGCAAAGTGCATCGCAGGATCACCGAAGCCGTATGCCCGACCTTGCGCGTGGTCCCCGATCCGCGCGTTTCACGCTATCAGAAGGTCGAGTCCATGGGCTGGGTGCTGCCGATCGACGACACGCGCTTCCGTATCTACACCGCCGGGCGCGTCACCGAGCCGGGCGCGCTCGGGGCGAAACGTTCCCGGCTGGGCGGCAAGACCTGGGCGGAGCTGAGCGAGGAGGAGCACCAGCGTTTTCCCGGCGACTACGAGGCGCAGACCGGCCAGGGGCCAGTTACCTTCCACTCCGAAGAGCATCTCGCCGCCAGCGACAAAGGCGTCGCGCTGCTGCGCCGCTTCCTCGAAAGGCAGCTGAAGGCCGTGGCCGAGGGCGGCGACCCGGCGGGCGTGGCGTTCGCCGAATCGGGAGCGTACGTGCGGTTCGACGCGGGCAACTTTCTCACCGAAGCAGGGAGGGAAACATGAAACGACTGCTCGTTGCGATCTCGATGAGCATTGCGGGTGCCTTCCCTCCGTGCGTGGCGGCGCAGGCCGAACCGACCGAGCTCACGGCGCGACAAGCCGCACGGCTGATTCGCGCCGGCAAGCTGAACAGCGAAGACCTGGTGCGCGCCCTCGCCGAGGCCGCGGCGAGCAAAAAGGACCTCAACGCGTTCATTACGCTCGACGTGGACGGGGCGCTGAAAGCGGCGCGGGCCGCCGATGCCTCCGCCCGGAACAAGAAGTTCAAGGGGCCGCTGCATGGCGTGCCGATCGTGGTGAAGGACAACGTGCATGTCGCCGGCATGCCGAACACCGCGGGAACGCCCGGGCTGAAAGACTTCCGGCCGAAGGCGAACGCTCCGGTCGTCGAACGCCTCGTCCGGGCCGGCGCGATCGTGCTCGGCAAGACCAACATGCACGAGCTCGCCTTCGGCATCACCAGCAACAACGCCGCCTTCGGGCCGGTGCGCAACCCGTACGATCCGAGCCGCATCGCCGGCGGCTCGTCGGGCGGCTCCGGCGCGGCGATCGCCGCGCGCATGGCGCCGGCGGGCCTGGGCACCGACACCGGCGGCTCGGTGCGCATTCCCGCCGCGCTCAACGGCATCACGGCGCTGAGGCCGACTCTCGGCCGCTATCCGCAGGAGGGCATCACCCCGATCTCGCATACGCGCGACACCGCTGGTCCGATGGCGCGTACCGTGCAAGACCTGGTGCTGCTCGACAGCGTGATCGCCGGCGCAAAGGACCGGGTCGTGGCCGTGAAGCTCAAGGGATTGCGGCTCGGCGTTTACCGTGAACATTTCTTCAGAGGGCTGGACGCGGAAACAGAAAAGATCACCGACACCGCGCTCCAGAAGCTGAAGCGCGAAGGCGTCGAAATCGTCGACGTGGACATGCCCGGGCTGGCGGACCTGGACGGCAAGATCGGTTTCGCGGTGGCGGTGTTCGAGGCGAACCTGGATCTCGGCAAGTACCTGAAGAAGTACGGCGTCGCGCTCGATGTGAAGGGGCTCGCGGAGCGGATCGCGAGCCCCGACGTGAAAGGCATCTTCACCGGCGCGGTGATCCCGGGCGCAAAGAAGGCGGTGCCCGAAGGAGCCTACAAGCAAGCGCTCGCGCTGCGGCCGCGGCTGAAGAAGCTCTATGCC
>JBQTJF010000163.1:0-2264 GCA_052387375.1 Betaproteobacteria bacterium | reverse complement strand
TGCGCCGACTTCGTCTCCCGCTCGACGCCCTCGCGCACGCGCTTGAAGAGCAGCTCGACCGGCAGCCCCGGCGTGCCCAGATGCTTGAGCAGATGCTGCGTATAGGAGGCCGTGCTCGCCCGCACCGCCGCTCGCCACGCGCCCCGGGGCGGTGGCGCAGGCGATGAGGGTGCCGCTCGGCGCCTCCATCTGCGCGAGGCCGCTCGCGCGGGAGCGGAAGCTGCGCGCGAACGGGTTGTTGCGGCAGGCGTCGAGGATGACGATGTTGACGCGGCTCCGGGCGCGGTCCATCACGTCGAGCAGGAAGTTCACGTCGACGCTGGTATCGGGGACCTCCTCCTCGGTCTGCGGATCGGCCTCGACCGGGATGAGGAAGTTGCGGTCGCGCACCTGCAGGCCGTGGCCGGCGTGGTAGAAGAGCGCCACGACCCCGGGATTGAGCCTGCGGCCGAAGTCGCGCGTCATCTCGAAGAGCTGCCGGTGGCTGAGGTTCTCGCCGTGCATCACCTCGAAGCCGGCGGCGCGCAGCGCGCCCGCCATGGCGCGCGCATCGTTGAGCGGATTGCGCAGCGGGCCGACCTTGTAGGCGCTGTTGCCGATGACCAGCGCGAGGCGCTGCTCGGCGGCAGCGCCGAGCGCAAAGAGGACAAGCAGGACTCCCCAGAGCGCGCGGGCGAGCGCGGACATCAGGCCCCCCTTCCGTCGCGGCAACTATACTAGAATCCGCGCTCCATGCCGCTGCCGATTCCCGAAGTCGAACGAGGGCTTACGCATACCCGGAGGGTGCGCTACGAAGGCTACAAGCGCGCCGACGGCCGCTGGGACATCGAGGCGCACCTCTCCGACGTCAAGAACCACGACTACCGGCTGAAGACCGGCGTGCGCCGCGCCGGCCAGCCGATCCACGACATGTGGCTGCGCCTCACCATCGACCGGCACTTCAACATCGTCGACGCCATCGCCTCGAGCGACGCGGTGCCCTATCCGGGCGGCTGCGAACAGGCGCCGCCGCTGTACGACCGGCTGATCGGCCTGTGCCTGCTGAAAGACTTCAGGAAAAGCGTTCTGGAAAGGCTCGGCGGGGTGCGCGGCTGCACGCACTTGACCGAGATGCTGACCGGCATGCCCACCGCGGCGATCCAGACCTTCGCCGGCGAGATGCCGGAGGAGCGCGAGGACGGCACGCGGCCCTTCCAGCTCGACCGGTGCATCGCCCTGGAGACGGGCGGCGACACGGTGAAGAGGTGGTACCCGCGCTGGTACAAAAAAGAAAAAACCACGGCGTGAAGATCCACGAGTACCAGGGGAAGGAAATCTTCCGCACGTACGGCGTGCCCACGCCGCGCGGCTTCCCCGCCTTCCGCGTCGACGAGGCCGTCGCCGCGGCGAAGAAGCTCGGCGGCAAGGTCTGGGTGGTGAAGGCGCAGATCCACGCCGGCGGCCGCGGCAAGGGCGGGGGTGTGAAAGTCGCAAGGTCCCTCGCTGAAGTCAAGGGCCTGGCTGCGAAAATCCTCGGCATGCAATTGAAGACGCATCAGACCGGCCCCGGCGGGCAGAAGGTGCGCCGCCTGCTGATCGAGGAGGGCGCCGACATCAGGAAAGAGCTCTACGTCGGCATGGTGGTCGACCGCGTCTCGCAGCGCGTGGTGCTGATGGCCTCCTCCGAGGGCGGCATGGACATCGAGGAGGTGGCGGCGAAGGCCCCGGAGAAGGTCCGCAAGGTCGGCATCGACCCGGCGCAGGGCCTCGCCGACGCCGACGCCGACGAGATCGCGCTCGGCATCGGCATCCCGCAGGGCGCGCTCGCCCAGGGGCGCGCGCTCTTCAAGGCGCTCTACAAGTGCTTCGACGAGACCGATGCCAGCCTAGCGGAAATCAACCCATTGATACTTGACGGGAAGAACCGGGTCATTGCCCTCGACGCGAAGCTCAACTTCGACGACAACGCGCTCTTCCGCCATCCCGAGGTCGTGGCGCTGCGCGACCTGGACGAGGAGGACCCGCTCGAGATCGAGGCCTCGAAGCACGAGCTCAGCTACATCTCCCTCGACGGCAACATCGCCTGCATGGTGAACGGCGCCGGCCTCGCCATGGCGACCATGGACACCATCAAGCTGTTCGGCGGCGCGCCGGCCAACTTCCTCGACGTCGGCGGCGGCGCCACCGCCGAGAAGGTGACCGCGGCCTTCAAGATCATGCTGTCCAACCGCAAGGTGAAGGCGATCCTCGTCAACATCTTCGGCGGCATCATGAAGTGCGACACC
>JBQTJF010000162.1:0-1856 GCA_052387375.1 Betaproteobacteria bacterium | reverse complement strand
TGCGCGAAGCCGGCGCCTTCGGCACCGGCGGCTTCGGCGGCGACAAGCCGATCGGGCACGACCGCTTCACGACCGCCACGCTGCAAAAGGTCAAAAGCATTCCCAGCGCCCGGAACCTCGCGCGCGTCGACGAGTATGTCTATACGCCGCAGATCGATGCCTCCAGGAAGAACGCCTATGCCATGGTGATCGGGATGCACCCGGGCGCCGCGCTGCGCGCGATCGGCGAGGTGGATTACGAGAACGCGCGCATCATCGCCGGCCGCAATCTCCAGGCGGGCGATGAAGAGGCCGACGTCGCGATCGTCGGCCGGCTGTATGCCGAGCAGCGCCTGGGTGGCGGGCAGAAGCGGCTCGTTCTCGGCGGCCGGACCTTCGAGGTGCTCGGCGTGTACACCACCGCGAACGACTTCGGCGACAACCACGTCTTCGTTCCGATCGAGGCGTTTCGCGCGGCCTTCAACCCCGGCAGGCGCCTGTCCAAGATCTTTGTCACGGTGGACTCCGTGTCGAACGTCGAGCGCGTGGTCGCCGAGCTAAGGCAGCGCCTGGCCGGCGAGGCGGACGTCGTCACGGCGCCAGAAGCGGTGTCGAGCGCCCGCACGACGCTCGGCACGCTCGCGGCGTCGAGCGCCTACGCGGCAGTGCTGCTGTTCGCGATCGGCGCCGTCGTCACGGTGTTCGTCATGGCGCTCAGCATGCGCGAGCGCGTCCGCGAGATCGGCACTCTCAAGGCCATCGGCGCGTCCAACCAGGAGGTGGTGCTGCAGTTCCTCTCCGAGGCGTTCGGCATCAGCGCGCTCGGCGCCGCGGGCGCCGTGCTTCTCGCGCTGCCATTCGCGCCGCTCCTCAGCCGCGTTTTCGGCGTGCCGATCGCCTTCGACGCCGACGTGGTGCTGCTGGTGCTCGCCGGAGCGGCGCTCTTCGCCGCGCTGGGCAGCCTGTACCCGGTGATCCAGGGCGTGCGGCTCAGTCCCGTCGAAGCCATGCGGGCGAGCGCATGACCATGCTTCGCATCGGTGCGCGCAACCTGTGGCGCAGCAAGCCGCGCCTGGTCCTCGTCGCGGCCCTGATCGGCGCGCCTTTCTTCCTGCTCCTCGTCATGCAGTCGATCGGCGGCGCGGTCGAGCGGCAGGCCGAGATCCTGAAGCAGAACGTGAACAACACCCTGCAGCTGCGCGCGCGGGGCTCCATGGGCCACGTCAACATGGTGGGCAACGACGCCCTCCTGCCGCAGGACGCGCTCGGGAAGGTACAGGGCGCCGCGCACGTGGCGAGAGTGGAGCCGTATCTGCTCGCCATGACGCCCACCGAGAGCCACAACTTCGCCATGATCGTCGGCGTCGATCCCGCGGACACGCGCCGCCTCGAGTCGCACGGCGAGGCGGGCAATCCCAGGATCCTGCACGGCCGCGACCTTACCGGCGAGGACCGCGGCAAGCGCGTGGCGATCGTCGGCCAGGGTGTCGCCAAGTGGGCCGGCATCACGCCCGAGGCGCTCGGCCGGGCGACGCTTAGGCTCGACCTGCGGCGCACCCACCCGGTCATCTTCGCTCTGGAGCGCCCGCCCGTCACGCTCACCGTGGTCGGCATTTACGCGAGCGGCTATGTTTTCGGCGACATGCAGGTGTTCATGCCGTTCGATACCTTCCGGCAGGTCTACGGCGTGCCCGGGGGCATTTCCTGGCTCTACGTGCGGGCCGATTCGGCGGTGAACCTGCCGGCGCTCGAGCGGCAATTGCGCGCCATGCTGGGCGACGTCGCAGACATCATTTCGCCGACGACGGTGGCCGAGTTCCAGACCACTGCTACCGCCGCCGTGCAGCGCCTGGCGAACGGGGGCATCGTGCTTGCGG
>JBQTJF010000161.1:0-6945 GCA_052387375.1 Betaproteobacteria bacterium | reverse complement strand
CGCGCGCTGAACGAGCAGAACGCGCAGTTTGCCGCCGGCAAGGTCGGCGAGACGCCGACCAAGGGCGAGCAGGAGCTGGTCTACAGCGTCACCACCAAGGGGCGGCTCTCCGAGGTCGGCGAGTTCGAGAACATCATCCTGCGCGCCAACGGCGACGGCTCGCTGCTGCGCCTGAAGGACGTGGCGCGCGTCGAGCTCGCCGGCAAGGACTACAGCTTCCAGGGCAAGTACAACGGCCGGCCCGCGACGCTGATGGGCGTGTTCCTGCAGCCCGGCGCCAACCAGCTCGAGGTCGGCGAGGCGGTGCGCGCGCGCCTCGCCGAGCTCGAGGGCCGCTTCCCCGCCGGGCTCGCCTACTCGATCCCGTTCGACACCACCATGTTCGTCGAGGTGTCGATCCGCGAGGTGGTGAAGACCCTGCTCGAGGCGATGGCGCTCGTATTCCTCGTCGTCTTCGTCTTCCTGCAGAGCTGGCGCGCCACCATCATCCCGTTCGCCGCGGTGCCGGTGTCGCTGATCGGCAGCTTCGCCGGGCTGCTCATGCTCGGCTACTCGATCAACACGCTCACCCTGTTCGGCATGGTGCTGTCGATCGGCATCGTCGTCGACGACGCCATCGTGGTGCTGGAGAACGTCGAGCGCATCATGAAGGAGGAAGGGCTGGCGCCGCGCGACGCCGCGATCAAGGCGATGAAGGAAGTCACCAGCCCGATCATCGCCATCGTGCTCGTGCTCTGCGCGGTCTTCATCCCGATCGCCTTCCTCGGCGGGCTGACCGGCGAGCTCTACCGGCAGTTCGCGGTGACGATCTCCATCGCGGTGGTGATCTCCGGCTTCGTGGCGCTTACCCTGACGCCGTCCCTGTGCGCCATTGTGCTCAAGCCACACCAGGGTCCGAGTCGGCTGTTCGGCTGGTTCAACCGCGGCTTTGGCAAGGTGACCGACCGCTACGAGTCGGGCGTCGCCTGGATGATCCGCCGCGGCGGCGTCGCGCTGCTCCTCTTCGCCGGCATGGTGGCGCTCACCGGCCACCTCTGGCGCATCACGCCGGGCTCGCTCGTCCCCGACGAGGACCAGGGCTGGTACTTCTCGCCGGTGATCCTGCCCGACGGCGCGTCGCTCGCGCGCACCGACAAGGTGGTGGAGGAGGTGAGCAAGGCGATCCGCTCCAACCCCTTCAACGAGCACGTCATGGCCTTCACCGGCTTCGACTTCGCCGGCGGCTTCGTCTTCCGCGAGAACGCGGCGACCATCTTCGTCACGCAGAAGCACTGGGACGAGCGGCCGATGCCGGTGGGCGCGCTGGTGGGCGAGTTCTACGGCAAGACCGCGCACATCAAGGAGGGCCTGGCGATCGCCTTCCCGCCGCCGGCCATCTTCGGCCTGGGCACGGCGGGCGGCTTCGAGTTCTACCTGCAGAACCGCGGCGAAGGCGGCGCGAGGCGCCTGAACGAGGTGGCGCAGAAGTTCATCGGCGCGGCGTCGCAGAGCCCGAAGATCGCGATGGTGAACACCTTCTGGCGCGCCAACGTGCCGCAGCTCTACGTCGACGTCGACCGCGAGAAGGCGAAGGCGCTCGGCGTGCCGCTCGACGACATCTTCAGCACGCTCGCCGCGACCCTCGGCAGCTACTACGTCAACGACTTCAACAAGTACGGCCGCACCTGGCAGGTGCTGCTGTCGGCCGAGTCCGGCCAGCGCGCCAGCCCGCAGGACGTGGGCGCCGTCTACGTGCGCAGCGCGGAAGGGCCAAATGCAGGCTCGATGATCCCCGTGCGATCGCTGGCGCGCATCGAGTACACCAGCGGCCCGGGTACCATGACGCGCTTCAACAACCTGCCGGCGGTGCAGCTCCTGGGCGGCGGCAGGCCCGGCGTGAGCTCGGGCGACGCCATCGCCGAGATCGAGCGCATCGCCGCGGAGGTGCTCCCCGCCGACTTCAGCCTCGACTGGAGCGGCGCCTCGTTCCAGGAGAAGCGCTCGGGCGGCACCTCGGTGCTGGTGCTCGCCCTCGGCGCGCTGATGGCCTTCCTCATCCTCGCGGCGCAGTACGAGAAATGGTCGCTGCCGCTCTCGGTGATGCTGGCGCTGCCCTTCGGCACCTTCGGCGCGCTAACTGCAGTTTATTTGCGCGGTTTGACAAATGATGTGTACTTCCAGATCGGGCTGGTCACCCTGCTCGGCCTGGCGGCGAAGAACGCGATCCTGATCGTCGAGTACGCGGTGCTGAAGCACGAGGAGGGGCTCTCCGCCTCGGCGGCGGCGGTGGAGGCGGCGCGGCTGCGCTTCCGCCCGATCCTCATGACCTCGCTGGCCTTCATCCTCGGCGTGCTGCCGCTCGCCCTCTCCACCGGCGCGGGCGCCGGCGCGCGCATCTCGGCGGGCACCGGCGTCATGGGCGGCATGCTGGCGGCGACCTTCCTCGCCATCTTCTTCGTGCCGACCTTCTTCAAGCTGCTCACCGACCGGCACCTCACCGAGAAGCGCTCCAGCGACGAGATCAAGGCCGAGGCGGCGCACGCGCGCAACGTCACGCACGCGCCGCTGCAGCATCCCCATCATGCATTGCATCGTCCGGAGTAGCGCCCTCGCGCTGCTGCTCGCCGGCTGCGCCGCGCCGGTCAAGTACGAACGGCCTCCCGTCGAGCTGCCGCCGGCGTGGAAGGAATCCGCGCAGCCGCATTTCTACCCTAGGGCCGAGGACGGCCGCTGGTGGCGCATCTACGAGAACGCCGCCCTGGATTCTCTTGTCGAGGAGTCCTTCAAGACCAACGCCGACCTGGTCATCGCCGCGGCGCGCGTCGACGAGGCGCGCGCCATCCTCGGCGAGTCGCGCGCGTCGCTCTTGCCGGGCGTCGACGCCACCGGCGCGGCCAGCCGCCAGCGCATCTCGCGCGAGACGGCGACCTCCTTCGCCGGCATGCCGCGCGAGTTCTCCAACTACCGCGCCACCATCGACGTTTCCTACGAGCTCGACCTCTTCGGCCGCCTGCGCGCCGGCGTCGCCGCCGCGCGCGCCGAGCTCGAGGCGAGCGAGGCCTCGCGCGACGCGGTGCGCCTCGCGCTCGCCGCGCAGGTGGCGAAGTCGTACTTCGCGCTGCGCTCCTTCGAGCAGCAGGTTCTCCTGACCCGGGAAACCGTGCGCCTGCGGGAGGAGGCCCTGGGCCTGCAGCGCAAGCGGCGCGACGCCGGGGTCATCTCCGAGTACGACCTGCGCCAGCTCGAGGCCGAGGCGGCCGCGGTGCGCGCGCAGCTGCCGCCGCTCGAGCGCGAGCGCGAGCGCGAGGAGGCGGCGCTGGTCGTCCTGCTCGGCCGCACGCCAGCCGAAGTTTTTCAAAGTGAAATCAGAGCTGCCCCCAGTTCGCAAGAGGGCCTTACCGCACCCGTCGTTCCCTCGGGCCTGCCATCGGAGCTGCTGCTGCGCCGTCCCGACCTCGTCGAGGCCGAGCGTGCGCTCGCTGCCGCGAACGCCCGCGTCGCCGGGGCGCGCAGCGAGATGTTCCCGCGCATCGCGCTCACCGCGGCGCTCGGCGCCGAGAGCGCGTCGCTCTCCAACCTGTTTACCGGCCCCGCCGGAATCTGGAGCACCGCCGCGGCGGTGACGCAGCCGATCTTCGCCGGCGGGCGGCTGGAAGCGCGCAGCGAGGCCGCGCAGGCGCGCGAGCGCGCCGCGCTGGCGCGCTACCAGCAGGCGATCCGCGCCGCCTTCGGCGAGGTGCGCACGGCGCTTGCCGCGCAGGCGCGCGCGCGGGAGGGCTTCGAGGCCGAGTCGGCGCGCGCCGCGGCGCTCGAGGAGACGCTGCGCCTGGCGCGCCTGCGCTACCAGGCGGGCGTCGCCAGCCAGCTCGACGTCATCGACGCCGAGCGCGGCCTGCTCGCCGCGCGCGTCGCCCGCATCGACGCCCTGCGCGCGCAGCGCGCCGCGGTGGCGGACCTGTTCCGGGCTTTGGGAGGATAAGAATGAGGACGCTGTTGATGCTCGCGACACGCAAGGGAGCGTGGCTGTTCCACGGCGATGCGGCGCGGCGCAGCTGGCGCGCCGACGGGCCGCATTTCCTGGGGCACATCTTCAATCAGCTGGTGCTCGACCCGCGCGACCGGCGCACGCTGCTCGCCGCGGCGAAGACCGGCCACCTCGGCCCGACCATCTTCCGCTCCACCGACCGCGGCAAGACCTGGAAAGAGGCTGCACGACCACCTGCTTTCTTGAAAACGCAGAACGGACGCGCGGTCGACCACACCTTCTGGCTCACGCCCGGCCACGCTGCGCAGCCCGGCGTGTGGTTCGCCGGCACTTCGCCGCAGGGCCTGTTCCGCTCCGAGGACGGCGGCTCGACCTGGGAGCCCTTCTCCGCGATCAACGAGGACGCGCAGTACCGCGAATGGATGGGCACCGTGCAGGACGGCACGCCCGACGGGCCGAAGCTGCACTCGATCATCGTCGACCCGCGCGACGCGGCGCACCTGTACTTCGCGATGTCGGGCGGCGGGGTGCACGAGTCGCGCGACGGCGGCCGCACGTTCGCGCCGCTCGTACAAGGGCTCGAGGTCGTCGAAGGCTTCGACCGCGCCAACATCACCTTCCACGACCCGCACTGCGTGCGACTCTGCCCGAGCAACCCGGACCGGCTCTACCAGCAGAACCACTGCGGCATCTACCGTCTCGACCGGCCGTCGGACCAATGGGTGCGCATCGGCAAGCGCATGCCGAAAAGCGTCGGCGACATCGGCTTTCCGCTGGTGGTGCACCCGCGCGACGCCGACAGCGTGTGGGTGTTCCCGATGGACGGCGGCACGGTGTGGCCGCGCACCAGCCCGCAGGGCAAGCCCGCGGTCTATCGCACCCGCGACGCGGGCAAGAGCTGGCAGCGCCTCGACGCCGGGCTGCCGGAGAAGCAGGCGTGGTGGACGGTCAAGCGCCAGGCGATGGCCGCGGACGCGCGCGACCCTGTGGGCCTGTACTTCGGCACCACGAGCGGAGAGCTCTGGGCGAGCGCAGACGAAGGCCGCAAATGGCGCTGCATCGCGCGTCACCTGCCCGAAATCTATGCCGTGGAGGCGGCCGAGATCGCGTGAGAGTGCTGATCCCGAGCCCGCTGCAGTCCTACACCGGCGGCGCCGGCGTCGAGGCGGGCGGGGCCACCCTCGGCGCGCTCCTCGCGGACCTCGACCGGCGCTATCCCGGCATCCGCTTCCGCATGGTCGACGAGCAGGATCGCATTCGGCGCCACGTGCGCGTGTTCGTGAACGGCGAGCAGGTCTTCGCGCTCGAGCGAGCGCTCGACCCCGCCGATGAAGTCGTCATCGTGCAGGCGCTCTCCGGCGGGTGAACCGGGAAAAATCGGTACGATCGTACCGATTTTGTGCCGCCACCCGCCTGCTGCCAAGGCCGACACGATAGGAGGGTCGCCATGAAGCCGCGCCTCACGCTCATCACCCTCGGCATCGAGGGATTGCGCCTCGCGCTGTGGCCGCGCCAGAGCCTTTCGCACGACTCGGGGCTGCCGGTCGCGGCACCTAGCCCGACCGACGTCTGCCTCGCGCACAACGTGCGCTCGAAGGCCGAGGTCGACGCGGTGATGGGCCAGGCGCGCGCCGCCGGCGCGGGCATCGTCAAGCCCGCCGCCGACACGTTCTGGGGCGGCTACGCCGGCTACTTCCAGGATCCCGACCAGCACCTCTGGGAAGTGGCATGGAACCCGCAGTTCCTTCCCGCCCACTGACCTAGAATCGCCCGCAGGGAGGAACCTGCGACTGAGCACGCTGCTCGCCCGCCTGGCGCGGCGCTTCGTCGAGCCGCCGCCGGGGCTCGACCCGGCCTGGGCGCGCTACTACCCGGCGGCGCTGTACGGCTATCCGATCGCGCTCGCCTGGCACGCCGCGTTCATCGGCGTGTTCGCGCTGGTGGGCGCGACGCCGCTCGCCTGGATCAACGTGGCGAGCGTCGCCATCTGGGTAGCGGTCATCTGGCTGCACCTGCGCGGCTTGCTGCGGGTGGCGGTCGTGCTCGCCATCCTGGAAGTCGCCGCGCACGCCGCGCTGGCGGTGATGTTCGTCGGCTGGGAGACCGGCTTCCAGTACTACCTGCTGGTGCTCGCCGCGGCGCTCTTCTTCACCGCGCTCGGCCCGGTGCCCGTGAAGGCCGCGGCCTGCGTGCTGCTCGCCGTGGTGTTCGCGGTGCTCTACCACTTCTTCGGCGAGGCGCCGCCGCGCATCGCCCTGACGCCGTGGGTGGGCGAGCTCCTGTACTACGGCAACGCGCTCTCGGCCTTCTTCGTCATCTGCGTGTCGGTGGCGAACTACGACATCATCACCCTGCGCGCGCAGGCGGCGCTGGCGAGCGAGAAGGCGCGCTCCGAGGAGATGGCGGCGCTGCTGCGCAAGATGTTCGGGCGCTACCTGGCGCCGGAGGTGATGGCATCGCTGCTCGAGAACCCGGCCGGCCTCGAGCTCGGCGGCGAGAAGCGCCGCGTCACGGTGATGCTCACCGACCTGCGCGGCTTCACCGCGCTCGCCGAGCGCCTCGCGCCCGAGCAGGTGGTGCGCATGCTGAACGGCTATTTCGAGGTGATGCTCGAGGTCATCGAGCGCCACCACGGCACGGTGAACGAGATCATCGGCGACGCGCTGCTGGTGCTCTTCGGCGCGCCGCAGGACATGCCCGACCGCGCCGGGCGCGCGGTGGCCTGCGCCATCGAGATGCAGAACGCCATGGCCGAGGTGAACGCGCGCAACCGCGCCGAGGGCCTGCCCGAGCTCGAGATGGGCATCGGCCTCAACGACACCGAGGTGGTGGTCGGCAACGTCGGCTCGGCCAAGCGCAGCAAGTACGCCGCGGTCGGCGCCGGCGTCAACCTGGCGAGCCGCATCGAGTCCTACACCGTCGGCGGCCAGGTGCTCGTCTCGGAGTCGGTGCGCCGCGCTGCCGGCGAGAGGCTGCGCCTC
>JBQTJF010000160.1:0-22670 GCA_052387375.1 Betaproteobacteria bacterium | reverse complement strand
GTGGCGTGGCGCGCAACGAGCTCGTCGAACGCGGTGAGCGCGCGCTTGCGCGCTTCCTTGTCGCCGAGCAGGCGCCGGTGGTTGTGCGTGGCGAGGACGATGCCGAGCAGCTCGAAAGTGATCTGCTCGGGGTCGGTGTCGGGCTCGAGGTGGCCTTCCTCGATGGCGAGGCGCACCGCCTTGCGCGTCACGGCGTTGCCGCGATGCTGGTTGGCGATCACCGCGTCGCGGATCGGCCCGGGGCGGTCGTCGTACTCGGCGGCGGCGGCGATCATGATGCAGCCGCCGGGAAGGTTGGAGGCGATGGTCCAGTCCAGCCAGTGCTCGAACATCGCGCGCAGGCGCGGCAGGCCGCGCTCGATCTTCAGCGCCGGCATCAGCACCGTCTCGCCGTAGCGCTGCGCGGCGTGCTCGAGGACGGCGAGCTGCAGCTCCTCGCGCGAGCCGAAATGCGCGAACAGGCCCGACTTGGACATGCCGGCGGCGTCGGCGAGGCCGCCGATCGTCAGGCCCTCAAGACCGAGCTTGCTTGCGACCTTGAGCGCCTCGTCGAGGATCGCCGCCTTGGTCTGCTCGCCTTTCCTGGTTGCGGTGGCTGCCAGTGCCATGGGTCGACAAAATAGTACGAACGTTCGTTAATGTCAAGAGCCCCCGGCTCCCGGTCCCAAGCTTGGGACAGATTACGATGTGTCTACTTGAGGCGACGCCGATGTGTCTAAGGCGACACGGCGCTAGTCCGGCTGAGGTAACAAGGCTTGTTACATCGCTATTGCGATGATGTACTCGCGCCCATATACTTTGTATGTCGCGCTCGTCGCCACTACGTTATTTGGGGCGGGCGCCTATACAAGGCCCCGAAAGGGGCTTTTCGTTTTCTACACCAAGTCCGAAAGGACCTATATGGATCGGTACGCCGTTTTTCTCGATGCTGGCTATTTCTTCTCTGCTGGTGCTCAGCTCACCGCCGGTCAGCAAGTTCCTAGGAAGCTAATTTCCCTTAAGTCCGCAGACAAGGCTGTCGAAGGCGTTTGCTCGTTTGCAGCCAAACAGGCAGGAGGGTTGGGACTGCTCCGCGTGTATTGGTACGACGCAACGCCAGGATCGCGTCCGTCGTTGGAGCAAAGCACTATTGCAAATGCTCTCTTGCGTAAAGCTGCGCCTCGGTGTGCTGAACAACGTAGGAGAGCAAAAGGGAGTCGATTCGCTAATCGTCACGGACCTGATCGAACTCGCGCGCAATCGCGCAATCGCGGATGCCGTGATCGTGTCGGGTGATGAGGATTTGCGGGTTGCGGTTCAGGTAGCGCAGTCCTGTGGTGTGCGGGTACACGTTCTTGCAGCTGGAGATCCCAAAGGCAACGTGAGCGCGGCGCTACAGATGGAAGCCGACTCCGTAGGCTCAATGCCAGATTCTTGGTTCAAAGAAAATCTCCTAATTGCTAGCCCCGCGCCCGTGGTCTCGGTCGGCAGTCTTGTTTCGAAATCCACCGCGACTATGGCCGTCCCCGAAAGCGTGACGCTTGAAGACGCTGCCGGCAAAGCTAGCCAGGAACTGCTCGCTACGGCTACTCGCGTGCAAATTGAGGCGCTGAAAGAACATTTTCAGCGTAGCAACTCGGTCCCGCCCGAGTTCGACCGGCGACTGATCGCGAAGACGGCCGCAGGTCTTGGGGGCCGCCAACTTTCTGGCGACGAGATGCGACATACTCGCGGCGTTTTCGTGAAGGCAGTCCGCGTCTTGTGACGTAGTCCGCCCGCTCGAGGCTAGGAGGGCTAGGAGGTTGCTGAAGCGCGAATTGGGCGCCTGACTTTCTCTGCCAGACCGAGCGTTGAGCGTAGGTATTGGCCTGTGTAACTTGCCTTAACAGCCGCCACTTCTTCCGGCGTGCCGGCGGCGACGATGCGCCCGCCGCCTTCGCCGCCCTCGGGCCCCAGGTCGACGATCCAGTCGGCGGTCTTGATGACGTCGAGGTTGTGCTCGATCACCACCACCGTGTTGCCCGCGTCGCGCAGCCGCGCGAGCACCTCGAGCAAGAGCTTGATGTCGTGGAAGTGCAGGCCGGTGGTCGGCTCGTCGAGGATGTAGAGGGTGCGGCCGGTGTCGCGCTTGGAGAGCTCGAGCGAGAGCTTGACGCGCTGCGCCTCGCCGCCGGAGAGCGTGGTGGCCGACTGGCCCAGGCGCACGTAGCCCAAACCGACATCGATCAGCGTCTGCAGCTTGCGCGCGAGCGCGGGTACGGCGGAGAAGAACTCGGCGGCCTGCGCCGCCGTCAGCTCGAGCACCTCGTGGATGCTCTTGCCCTTGTAGCGGATCTCGAGCGTCTCGCGGTTGTAGCGCTTGCCGTGGCAGACGTCGCAGGGCACGTAGATGTCGGGCAGGAAGTGCATCTCCACCTTGGTGACGCCGTCGCCCTGGCAGGCCTCGCAGCGGCCGCCCTTGACGTTGAAGGAGAAGCGCCCGGCGTCGTAGCCGCGGGTGCGCGCCTCGGGCACGCCGGCGAAGAGCTCGCGGATCGGCGTGAAGAGCCCGGTGTAGGTGGCGGGATTGGAGCGCGGCGTGCGGCCGATCGGGCTCTGGTCGACCGCCACCACCTTGTCGAGCTGCTCGAGCCCCGCGATCGACTCGTGCGGCGCCGGCTCCGCGGCCGAGCCGTAGAGATGGCGCGCCACCGCAGCGTAAAGCGTATCGTTGATGAGCGTCGACTTGCCCGAGCCGGAGACGCCGGTGACGCACACGAGCGCGCCGAGCGGCAGCTCGAGGTCCACGCGCTTCAGGTTGTTGCCGCTCGCGCCCTTGAGGACGATTCTCTCCTTCGCCCGGTGGCGCCGCGCCGGCACGGCGATGGACAGCTCGCGGCTCAGGTACTTGCCGGTAAGAGATTCTTCTGCAGAAACGATTTTCTCGACGGACCCCTCGGCGACGATGCGGCCTCCGGCTTCGCCGGCCCCCGGCCCCATGTCGACGACATGGTCGGCGGCGCGGATCGCCTCCTCGTCGTGCTCGACGACGATCACCGAGTTGCCGAGGTCGCGCAGGCGCTTCAGCGTTTCGATCAACCGCGCGTTGTCGCGCTGGTGCAGGCCGATCGAGGGCTCGTCGAGCACGTACATGACCCCGGTGAGGCCCGAGCCGATCTGGCTGGCGAGGCGGATGCGCTGCGACTCGCCGCCGGAGAGCGACTCCGCCGAGCGCTCGAGCGCGAGGTACTCCAGCCCGACGTCGACCAGGAACTGCAGGCGGTTGGCGATCTCGCGGATGATGCGCTCGGCGACCTGGCCTTTCGCGCCCTGCAGCTTCAATTCTCTAAAGAATCGCAACGTCGCTCGCAGCGGCCACCCCGAGACCTCGAACGGCGTTTTGCCGGCGATGAAGACGTTCCTCGCCTCGCGGCGCAGGCGGGCGCCGCCGCATTCCGGGCAGGCGCGCGTGTTGACGTACTTGGCGAGCTCCTCGCGCACCACCAGCGAGTCGGTCTCGCGGTAGCGCCGCTCGAGGTTGGGCACCACGCCTTCGAAGGGATGCTCCTTCACCGTGGTGCGGCCGCGCTCGGAGAGGTAGTGGAAGGCGATCTTCTCCCTGCCCGAGCCCTCCAGGATGAGCCGCTGGATGCGCTCGTCGAGCATCTCCCAGGGCTGCTCGACGTCGAAGCCGTAATGGCGCGCCAGCGAGCGCAGCATCGAGTAGTAGAAGTGGTTGCGCCGGTCCCAGCCGCGGACGGCGCCGGCGGCGAGCGAGAGCTCCGGGTGCGCGACGATGCGCCTGGGGTCGAAGAACTCGACCGCGCCCAGGCCGTCGCAGCGCGGGCAGGCGCCCATCGGGTTGTTGAAGGAGAAGAGCCGCGGCTCGAGCTCCGGCAGCGCGTAGTCGCAGGCGGGGCACGAGAAGCGCGCGGAGAAGAGGTGCTCCTTGCCCGAGTCGGCCTCGACCACGAGCGCCTTGCCGTCGGCATGGCGCAGCGCGGTCTCGAGCGACTCGGCGACGCGCTGGCGCGCGTCGGCGCGCGCGCGCAGCCGGTCGACCACCACGTCCACCGAGTGCTTGACGTTCTTCGCCAGGCGCGGCGCCGTGTCGAGCTCGTGCACCTTGCCGTCGATGCGCATGCGCGTGAAGCCCTGCGCGCGCAGCTCCTCGAGCAGGTCGGCCTGCTCGCCTTTCCTGCCCGCCACCACCGGCGCGAGGATCATGAGCCGCGTGTCCTCGGGGAGCCCGGCCACCTGGTCGACCATCTGGCTCACCGTCTGCGCCTCGAGCGCGAGCTTGTGCTCGGGGCAGTAGGGCGTGCCGACGCGCGCGTAGAGGAGACGCAGGTAATCGTGGATCTCGGTCACCGTGCCCACCGTCGAGCGCGGGTTGTGGCTCGCCGCCTTCTGCTCGATGGCGATGGCGGGCGAGAGGCCCTCGATCAGGTCGACCTCCGGCTTCTCCATGAGCTGCAGGAACTGCCGCGCGTAGGCCGAGAGCGACTCGACGTAGCGCCGCTGCCCCTCGGCGTACAGCGTGTCGAAGGCGAGCGAGCTCTTGCCGGATCCGGAAAGGCCGGTGATCACCACGAGCCGCTCGCGCGGCAGCTCGAGGCTGAAGTTCTTCAGGTTGTGCGTGCGCGCGCCGCGGATGCGGATCGAATCCATCGGGTGCAATCGGGCGAAAGCAAACTTGCTACTATAGCGCGCTTCGCATTCGCGCCTCCACGTTTCCCACCGGATGGACCCTACCGAGCTGCGCGCAGGCCTCAGCCTCGCCGGCGTGTACGGCCTGCGCATGCTCGGCCTGTTCTTCATCCTGCCGGTGTTCGCCCTGCACGCGCCGGGACTGGAGGGCGGACAGGACCTGACGCTGGTGGGCATCGCGCTGGGCGCCTACGGCCTGTCGCAGGGCATCCTGCAGGTCCCCTACGGGCTCGCTTCCGACCGGCTGGGAAGAAAGCCGGTGCTCTACGCCGGCCTGCTCGTCTTCGCCGCCGGCAGCTTCCTCGGCGTCGTGGCGCACGACATCTGGACCATGATCGCGGCGCGCATCCTGCAGGGCGCCGGCGCGATCAACTCGGTGGCCATGGCGCTCGCTGCCGATCTCACGCGCGAGCACAACCGCACCAAGGTGATGGCCATGATCGGCGCCAGCATCGGCCTCATGTTCGCGATCTCGCTCGTCGGCGCGCCGCTCGCCTACCGCGCCATCGGCATGGACGGCATCTTCGCCGCGACCGGGCTGCTTTCGCTCGCGGCGATCGTCGTGGTCGCTTCCCAGGTTCCCGATCCGCCCGCGCTGCCGGCCGAGGCGAGGCCGGGGGAGGCGTCGGCCCGCGGCCTGCTCGACGCGGAGCTCGTGCGCCTGAACGCCGGCATCTTCATCCTGCACATCGTGCTCTACGCGATGTTCGTCGTCGTGCCGCCGCTCGTGCTGCAGGCGGGGCTCGCGCTGCCCGAGCATTGGCAGCTCTACCTGCCGGTGGTGCTCGTGTCCTTCGTGCTCATGGTGCCGCCCATCCTTTACGCCGACCGGCGCAAGCGGCCGAAGCCGGTGCTGCTCGCGGCGGTGGCGATCCTCGCGCTGGTGGAAGCGGCGCTTGCGAGCCTGCAACTCACCCTCGCCGCGCTGGTCGTACTGATGCTGGGCTTCTTTGCCGCCTTCAACGTGCTGGAGGCGATGCTGCCCGCCCTGGTCTCGCGGCTCGCGCCGCGCCGCGGCCGCGGGGTCGCCATCGGCGCCTACAACACTACCCAGACCCTGGGTGTGTTCTTCGGCGGGCTGCTCGGAGGCTGGATGGCGCAGCACTTCGGGACTACCGCGGTATTCGCCGCCTGTGCCTTACTATGCGTGCTATGGCTCGCCGCCGCCGCGGGCATGCGGTCGCCGGCTTTGCCGGTCAACGAGCTGTCGAGCTTGACGTTTACCATCGCATCGGGAGTCGATCTCGAGGGCTTGCGCGAAGCGCTCGCCCGCGTGCACGGCGTGCGCGAGGCGGAAGTGCTTTCGCACGAGCGCATCGCGCGGCTCAAGGTCGTGCCGGGCCAATGGGACGAGGGCAGGGTGCGCAAACTTGTGACTGGGGAGATATGACATGGCTTCTGTGAACAAGGTGATCATCGTCGGCAACCTCGGCGCCGATCCGGAGACGCGCTACCTGCCGAGCGGCGAGGCGGTGACCAACATCCGCGTCGCCACCACCGACCGCTGGAAGGACAAGCAGTCGGGCGAGATGAAGGAGGCGACCGAGTGGCACCGCATCGCCTTCTTCGGGCGCCTCGCCACCATCGCCGGCGAGTACCTGAAGAAGGGCTCGCAGGTCTACGTCGAGGGCAGCCTGCGCACGCGCAAGTGGCAGGACAAGGAAGGCCAGGACCGCTACTCGACCGAGATCCGCGGCGACGTGATGCAGATGCTCGGCCGGCGCGAAGGCGCGGGCGAGCCGCGCGGCGAGCGCGAGCCGGCCGCCGCGCGCGAGGCCGAGCCCAAGCCCGCCGCGGCGAAGAAGCCGGCCGGCAAGTTCGACGACATGGAAGACGACATTCCTTTCTGAAATCAGCGATATAATCGCCGCCGAGTCTCGGACCGAGATCAACCTATTTATGCCGATCTACGAATACCGCTGCGCCGCCTGCGGCCACCAGGACGAGTTCCTGCAGAAGGTGTCCGACCCGGTGCTGACGCAGTGCCCGGCCTGCGGCAAGCCGGCCTTCGAGAAGCGGCTTTCGGCGGCCGGCTTCCAGCTCAAGGGCAGCGGCTGGTACGCCACCGACTTCAAGAGCAAGAAGCCGGCGGAAAAGAAGACCGAAACAAAAACCGAAGCGAAGACCGAAGCGAAGACCGAAGCAAAGACCGCCAGCTCCGCGACGAGCGAGTGAGCGCGCGGCCATGAGCCACCGGCCCGGCGCGAGCCGGGCCTTTTCATTTCCGGAGCTGTGAAGAAGTATCTCATTACGGGCCTGCTGATCTGGATCCCCCTGGTCATCACGATCTGGGTGCTCAAGGTCATCTTCGACGCGCTCGACCAGTCGCTGCTGCTGCTGCCGGTCGAGCTGCGCACCGAGAGCTGGCTCGGCGTGCACGTTCCCGGGCTCGGCGTGGTGCTCACCGTCGGCGTGGTGCTCCTCACCGGCGTGATCGCCACCAATTACTTCGGCGCGCAGCTGGTCGAGATCTGGCACGACATCCTGCACCGCATCCCGGTCGTCAACTCGATCTACTCGAGCGTCAAGCAGATCTCCGACACGCTGTTCTCCTCGAGCGGCCAGGCGTTCCGCAAGGCGCTGCTCGTGCAGTGGCCGCGCGAGGGCATGTGGACCATCGCCTTTCTCACCGGCACGCCGAGCAGCGGCGTGTCGCGCCACCTGCCGCCCGACTGCTTGGCGGTGTACGTGCCGACCACGCCCAACCCGACCGGCGGCTACTTCGTCATCGTGCAGAGGAAGGACGTGGTCGAGCTCGACATGACGGTCGACCAGGCGCTCAAGTACATCATCTCGATGGGCGTGGTGCCGCCGCCCGATATGAGGTAGATGAGGACCCACTACTGCGGCGAGCTGTCGGCTGCCCTGGTTGATCGCGTGGTGACGCTCGCCGGCTGGGTGCACCGGCGCCGCGACCACGGCGGCATCATCTTCATCGACCTGCGCGACCGCGAGGGCCTGGCGCAGGTGGTGTGCGACCCCGACCGCAAGGAGGCATTCGCGGCCGCCGAGCGCGTCCGCAGCGAATACGTCCTGAAAATCGTTGGCAAAGTGCGCCGGCGCCCCGCAGGCACCGTCAACCCCGACCTGCGCTCGGGCGAGGTGGAGGTGCTCGCCCACGAGGTGGAGATCCTCAACGCCTCGGCGACGCCGCCTTTCCAGCTCGACGACGAGAACCTGAACGAGAACACGCGCCTCGAGCATCGCGTGCTCGACCTGCGCCGCGCGCCGATGCAGAAGAACCTGCGCCTGCGCTACCGCGTCGCCATGGCGGTGCGCGAGTACCTGGACGAGCACGGCTTCATCGACATCGAGACGCCGGTGCTGAGCCGCTCCACGCCCGAGGGCGCGCGCGACTACCTGGTGCCGAGCCGCGTGCACCCGGGCGAGTTCTTCGCGCTGCCGCAGTCGCCGCAGCTCTTCAAGCAGCTGCTGATGGTCGCGGGCTTCGACCGCTACTACCAGATCGTAAAATGCTTCCGCGACGAGGACCTGCGCGCCGACCGGCAGCCCGAGTTCACGCAGATCGACGTCGAGACCTCGTTCCTCGACGAGCGCGAGATCCAGGACCTGATGGAGGGGCTGATCCGCGAGGTGTTCCGCGACGTGCTCGGCGTGGAGCTGCCCGATCCTTTCCCGCGCCTTGCCTACGCCGAGGCGATCGCGCGCTACGGCTCGGACAAGCCCGACCTGCGCATCCCGCTCGAGCTCACCGAGCTCACCGAGCTCATGAAGTCCACCGACTTCAAGGTGTTCCGCCAGGCCGCGGAGCTGCCGGACGGGCGCGTCGCCGCGCTGCGTGTTTCCGTGGATCTTTCCCGTAAGGAAATCGACGACTATGGCGCCTTCGTCGCCAACTACGGCGCCAAGGGCCTCGCCTACATTAAGGTGAACCGCGACGGCCTGCAGTCGCCGATCGTGAAGTTTCTTTCCAAGGACATATTGGATGCCATTCTCGAGCGCACCGGCGCCAAGCCCGGAGATCTGATCTTCTTCGGCGCCGACAGGGCGAAGGTGGTGAACGACGCCCTCGGGGCGCTGCGCGCGCGCATCGGCCACGACAAGGGCCTCGTGCAGAAGGGCTGGCAGCCGCTGTGGGTGCTCGACTTCCCGATGTTCGAGTGGGACGAGGAGGGGAAGCGCTGGTCGGCGATGCACCACCCGTTCACCTCGCCCAAGGACGGGCACGAAGACCTGCTCCTCGCCGATCCGGGGCGGGCGCTCGCCAAGGGCTACGACATGGTGCTGAACGGCTGGGAACTGGGCGGCGGCTCGGTGCGCATCCACCGCGCCGAGGTGCAGGCGCAGGTGTTCAGGGCGCTCGGCATCTCGGAGGCGGAGGCGCGCGAGAAGTTCGGCTTCCTGCTCGACAACCTGCAGTACGGCGCGCCGCCGCACGGCGGCATCGCCTTCGGCCTCGACCGCCTGGTGGCGATGATGGCCGGCGCCGACTCGATCCGCGACGTCATCGCCTTTCCCAAGACGCAGCGCGCGCAGGACCTGCTGGTGCGCGCGCCCAGCCCGGTCGACGACAAGCAGCTGCGCGAGCTCGGCCTGCGCCTGCGGGAGAAGCCGAAGGGCTGATGCGGGCGCTTCTTGCGCTTGCATTGAGCGTCGTTGTCGGGCTGGCGTGGAGCTTCGCCGAGCTTCCGCCTGAAGCGCAGCAAACGCTCGAGCGCATCGAGGCGGGCGGCCCCTTTCCCTACCAGCAGGACGGGCGCGTCTTCCACAACCGCGAGCGGCTGCTGCCGCAGCGCCCGCGGGGCTACTATCGCGAGTACACGGTGCCGACGCCGGGCGCGCGCGACCGCGGCGCGCGGCGCATCGTCGCCGGCAAGAGCGGCGAGTACTACTACACCGAGGACCATTACCGCTCCTTCCGGCGGATCGTTCGATGAGGCGTTCAGGGGTTTTTCGCTCGGACTCGGCACCTCAAGGCGTGCAAATCGATCTTGGCAGCAAGCCCATTGAAGCGATCGCGAAGGCGCTCGATTTCCCCGCCTGGTTCGGCGGCAACTGGGACGCGCTCGAGGACTGCCTGGGCGACCTGTCCTGGCGCAAGCCGCCCTACCTGCTCGTGTTGCGGAATTTCAGGCACGGCGACGAGCTCGGCATCCTGATCGACATCCTCTCGTCGACGGCGCAGTTCTGGGAGGAGCAGGGGGAGTCCTTCGTTGCGGTGTTCGTCGACCCGGATCGCCAGCTGGCATTGCCCGGCTATGAGTGACCGGCCTTGGAAAACCGGGCTCGCATCCCTGAAATGGGTCAAATTTGACCCATCATGAAGCTCCCGGTATCCGTCCTCGTGGTCGTGCACACTTCGGCGCTGGAGGTGCTGCTGCTCGAGCGCACGTCGCACCCGGGCTACTGGCAGTCGGTGACCGGCTCGCTCGAGCGGCCCGACGAGCCGCTCGAGGCGGCGGCGGCGCGCGAGGTGCTCGAGGAGACCGGCATCGATGCGCGCGCCGGCCGCCTGACGCCCTGGCCGGTGGCGAGCCGCTTCGAGATCTACGCGCAGTGGCGCCACCGCTTCGCGGCCGGCGTCACGCACAACACCGAGCATGTGCTCGGCCTCGAGCTCGCGGCGCCGCCGCCGGTCAGGCTCGCGCCCGCGGAGCACGTCGCCTTCGCCTGGCTGCCGTGGCGCGAGGCCGCGGCGCGATGCTTTTCCTGGTCGAACCGCGATGCGATCCGGATGCTCGGCGAGCGCGCTGTGATAAGTTAAAAGCGATGAGATTCCTGCGCCGTCTCGCCGTCGTGGCGGCGAGCTGCGCCGCGGCCGGCTGCGCGGCGCCGGGGCCCTACAGCGCGCACCTCGGGTCCGCCTCGCCCGCGCTGCGCGAATGCGCGGCGTGGTACCAGGCGCTCGACCGGGAGGTCGACGCGGCCGGGGTGCGCGATGCGCAGTACGCGCGCGTCGCCGGCTTCCCGTACCTGCGCGCCGACCGCATGGCGGCGGCGATGCGCGCGCGCGCCGCGAGTAGCGAGCCGCTGCTGCAGGCGCACGTGCAGCGCATGCTCGAGCTCGACCTCGAGTCGCGCCGCTTCGAGATCGAGAACCTGACCGCGGGACAGCGTCCCGCCCTGCTGCGCCGCGCGCGCGACTGCGCCGCGCTGCTGCGCGACGCCGACCTCGCCAGCCCCGAAGCGCGCGCGCAGCTCCTCGAGCGCTCGCGCGTGCCGGACGACTACTCCACGCCGCGCCGCGTGCTCGGCCTGTATTGGCTGACCCGCCTGCCGTTCGCGGCCGGCGTCCGGGCCTGGGAGCGCGGCAGGATGGAGGCGTTCGCCGCGGGACCGGCCGAAGGCAGCCGCGTGCGTTACGCCCCGCCAGGGAGCACGACGCTCGCGCGCGAGACGGTGGCCGGCCTGCTCGCGCGCGCGAACCTCGACCCGCTCGGCCAGCCGGCGCTCTCGGGGAGCGAGCTCGAGCTGCTCGCGGCGGCGTACGCGCCGAGCTTCGACCTTGCCAGCGGCGGCGACTACGCCCGCTTCGGCGAGCTGCGCTGGCGCCGCGGCGCCGCGACGCCGGAGGTCGACGCGGCGCAGGCCGCGGTGTACATCCTGCCCGCCGCCACCCGCTATGGCGAGCGCGTGCTGCTGCAGCTCGTCTACATGATCTGGTTCCCCGAGCGTCCGGCGAGCGGCATGTTCGACCTGCTCTCGGGCAAGCTCGACGGGCTGGTCTGGCGCGTCACCCTCGCGCCCGACGGCGAGCCGCTCGTCTACGACTCGATCCATCCCTGCGGCTGCTACCACCAGTTCTTCCCCACGCCCCGCGCGCGGCCGCGCCCCGCCCCCGGCCCGCTCGAGGAGTGGGCGCTCGTGCCCCAGTCGCTGCCGCGCCTCGGCGACGGCGAGCGGCCCGTGGTCAGCGTCGCTTCCGGCACGCATTACATCGAGCGCGTCGCGGTGGTGCGCGGCCCCGACAGCGTGGTGCGCTACGCCTTCCGCCCGTACGACGAGCTGCGCTCGCTGCAGCGCATGGACGGCGGCCGGCGCAGCGCCTTCGGCCCCGACGGCCTGATCGCCGGCACCGAGCGCGCCGAGCGCTTCTTCTTCTGGCCGATGGGCATCGCCTCCTCCGGGGCGATGCGCCAGTGGGGGCGGCACGCCACCGCCTTCGTCGGCCGCCGGCATTTCGACGACGCCGATCTGATCGAGCGGCGCTTCGAGCTCGACCTCGGGGAGGCGGGCAAGTGAGCGAGCGGCTGCGCGTGGTGACGCTCAACATCCACAAGGGGCTGTCGCAGTTCAACCGCCGCATGGTGATCCACGAGCTGCGCGACGGGCTTTCCTCGCTCGACCCGCACCTCGTGTTCCTGCAGGAGGTGCAGGGCCTCAACCAGCGCTTCGCGCTGCGCTATGCCGCCTGCCCGACCGAGCCGCAGCACGAGTTCCTCGCCGGCGAGCGCTGGAAGCACGTCTATGCGCGCAACGCCGTGTACGACCATGGCCACCACGGCAACGCCATCCTCTCCAGCTTTCCGTTCGTGCATGCGGAGCACGAGGACGTCTCCGACCACCGCTTCGAGCGCCGCGGGCTGCTGCACTGCGTGGTCTCGGTGCCGGGCTGGCGGCGCAACCTGCACCTCGTGTGCGTGCACCTCTCGCTGCACGAGCGCGGCCGCAACCGCCAGCTCGAGGCGATCTCGGGGCGGCTCGAGGAGCTCGCTTCGCGCAAGCTGCCGATCATCGTCGCCGGCGACTTCAACGACTGGCGCCACCGCGCCTCCTCGATCCTCGAGCGGCGCCTGGGCATGACCGAGGTATCGGTGGCGCGCTACGGCCGCGCCGCGCGCACCTACCCGAGCGTGATGCCGCTGCTGCAGCTCGACCGCATCTACGTGCGCGGCTTCAAGGTCGCCGCGTCCTCGGTGCACCGCGGCAAGCCCTGGTCGATGCTCTCCGACCACCTCGCGGTGAGCGCGGAGCTCGAGCGCGCCTAGCGCCCCGCCTAGCGCGCCTCGAGCGCCTCGCCGACGCGCAGGCGGCCGGGCCGCGCCACGCGCCAGTAGAGGCCGAAGTTGCCGCCGAACGCGCGTTGCACTTCGCGCAGGGCCTCCGGGCCGACCACCTCGCAGCGTTCGCAAGGGGCGATGCGCTCCAGCATGACCTCTTCCGCCTGCAGCTCTCGCCAGTCCTCGACGTCGCCCTCGACGACCACGTTCGGGCGAAAGCGCTCCATCTCGACCGGGCGCGCAAGCGCCGCGTTGAGGCGGGCGAGCATCCACGTGGTGGTGACGAGCACCGGCTGGGAATCGGTGAATGCGCGCGGCGCCGATGCTTCGAGCCGGACGAGCCTGATGGCGGCGCCGAGATAGTCCGTGATCACGTCGTTCGCGGGCGCGGCGTTGCCGGGGACGCGTTTTCCCCACACGTCGACTTCGGTCGCAGCGGTGAAGTCGCGCAATCCGGCCTGAACCTGCGCCAGCCCGCCGAGATCGAGGTGCAACGCGTTCGCGCCCAGCGCCGCTCGCACGGTGGCGAGCAGCGGCTGGTCGCGCTGCGTCAGGGCGCGGCCGCTGCGATCGACGAACGCGAAACGGCGGTCGGCTTCGAGGCCGAGTCCGTCCACAACGGCAGAATCGAGGGGAACGGCGCCGCACGACTTGACCGGGTAGGCGAAGAGCGCGGCGACGCGCATCATGCGAGAAGGCGAAGACGGCCTTCTTCCAGCGCCGGCACCACCGGAAACGCGTCGCGGCGGCAGGCGAACTCGACCTCGCGCGCCAGGCCCTTCGCCACCATCATGCGGCCGACGCGGCATTCGAGGAGCGCCTCGGGGGCCTTGGCGTGGCGGTAGAGCACGAGCGCGGCCCGCGCCGCGTCCGAGAGGTCGGCCGCGCTGCCCAGCGCCGCGGCGAGGCACTCGACGAAGTAGCCGGCGCCGTAGAAGTCCTCGAAGTTGAAGTTGTTGCCGGACCCCGAGCAGACGACCAGCACCGTCTCGCGCGCGTGGCGCCGAGCGATGTGCTCGGCGAGCGCGCGGGCGTTCAGCAGCGCGCCGCAATACACGCGCGCCGCGCCGGCCGCCAGGGTCATCGCCACCGTGCCGTTGGTGGTGGAGTAGACGAGCGTCTTTCCCTCGACGCCGTGCTCGAGGAGCGAGAGCGGCGCCGGGTGCGCGAAGCCCGGCAGCACCTCGGCGTAGAGCTCGCCCGCCAGGACAAATGAATCTTCAAGAAATTGAGTCGCCTGCGCGCGGGCGGCGGCCTCGTCGAGCACCGGCAGCACCTCCCGGGCGCCGTGCGCCAGCGCCGTCACCATGGTGGTGGTGGCAAACAGGATGTCGAGCACCACCACCACCTTCCCGGCCACGCGGACGCCGTCGAGCTCCTCCTTCCTGGTGAGGACATGGACCTTGTGGTTGAGATGGATCGAATTTGCTGGCAACATCAACAAGATAGTATTCCAAAGGAGGAGGGTTCCATGCTTCGTTCGGCATTGCTCGCCTGCGCGCTCGCGGCCGCCGCGCCGCTGGCGCTTGCGCAGGGCACGATCAAGATCGCCATCCTCGGCCCGATGGCCTTCGTCCAGGGCGAGAACCACTGGGCCGGCGCCGAGATGGCGCGCGACAGCATCAACAAGGCCGGCGGCATCAACGTCGGCGGCAAGAAGATGCAGATCGAGCTGATCCGCGCCGATACCAACGAGATGGCCTCGGTGCCCGACTCGACCAACGCCGTCGAGCGCGTGATCACGCGCGACAAGGCCGACTTCCTGATCGGCGGCTTCCGCTCCGAGGCGGTGCTGGCGATGCAGGAAGTGGCGATGGACTACAAGAAGATCTTCCTCGGCGCGGGCGCCGCGCACTCCAAGCTCGGCATCAACGTCGAGCAGAACTACGAGCGCTACAAGTACTGGTTCCGCGTCACGCCGGTGAAGGACGTCGACCTGGTGCGCACCACCTTCGCGGTGCTCAACACCGTGGCGGGACAGATCCGCAAGGACCTCGGCAGGCCCTCGCCGAAGGTGGCGATCCTCGCCGAGAAGGCGGTCTGGGTCGAGGGCATCGTCGCCGCCTCGCAGAAGAACCTGCCGGCGATGAAGATGGAGGTGGTCGGCGTCTGGCAGCCCTCGGCGGTGGCGACCGACGTGACCGCCGAGCTCTCGGCGATCGAGCGCGCCGGCGCCGACATCGTCTTCACGCTGCTCTCCGGCCCGGTAGGCATCGTGGTGGGCCGGCAGATGGGCGAGCGCAACATGAAGGCGATCGCCTTCGGCATCAACGTGGAGGCGCAGAAGGACGCGTTCTGGCAGGCGGCGGCGGGCAAGGCGAACTACGTGTCGACCCTCGACACCTACGCCAGGGTGCAGATGACGCCGAAGACCATCGACTTCGTCAACGCCTTCGAGAAGCGCTTCGGCAAGTCGCCCACCTACAACGCCGGCACGCACGACGCCATCTACCTCCTCAAGGAGGCGATCGAGCAGGCGGGCACCACCAACGCGGACAAGCTGGTGCCGGTGCTGGAGAAGATCAGCTTCACCGGCGCCGCCGGCGTGGTCGAGTTCGACAAGCGCCACGACCCGGTCTGGGGGCCCGGCAAGTCGACCGGCATCGCCGTGCAGTGGCAGGACGGCAAGAAAGTGCCGTTCTGGCCGCCGCAGGTGCCGGGCATGCAGCCCTTCAGGATGCCCGCGCACTGAAGTGACGGCTTAGGGGGAGAAAAGGGCCCGTGGCGGGCCCTTTTTCATGCTCCAGGACATCCTCGTCACCGGCCTGGTCAACAGCGGCGTGTACGCGCTGCTCGCGGTCGGCTTCTCGCTCATCTTCGGCGTCGCGCGCATCGTCAACATCGCGCACACCGCCTTCTACATGCTCGCCGCGTACTGCTTCTATGCGCTGCTGGTGAAAGGCGGGCTGGGGTTTGCGCTCGCCGGCGTGCTGGCGGTCGCCGCAGTCACGCTCCTGTCAGTGCTCTGCTACCGCCTGGTCATCGAGCCGGTGCGCGAGCACGAGGCGGCGGTGCTGATCGCCACCATCGCCCTGGCGCTCATCTTCCAGGAGCTGATGCTGTTCTCCTTCGGCGGGCACTACCTCGGCATTCCCTCGACGCTCGAGGGCGTGGTGCGCCTCTTCGGCGTCAGCATCCCCTACCAGCGCCTGCTCATCCTGGTCGTCGCCGCGGCGATGCTCGGCGCGGTCTGGTTCCTGCTCTACCGCACGCGCCTCGGCCTGGCGATCCGCGCCACCGCGAACGACCTCGAAGTCGCCAACCTGATGGGCATGAACGTGCACCGGGTGGCGATGGCGACCGTCGCCATCTCGGTGGCGCTGGCGGCGATCGCCGGCGTGGTGGTGGCGCCCGTCTTCGTCGTCGACCCCTTCATGTGGCTCTCGCCGCTTGTCACCATGCTCGCCATCGTCGTGCTCGGCGGCCTGGGCAGCATGAAGGGCAGCCTGATCGGCGCGCTCATCATCGGCTACGTCGAGGCGATCACCGTGTTCGCGCTGCCCGCCGGCGCGTATCTCAAGGGCGCGGTGGCGCTGCTCATCATGGTGGCGGTGCTGCTCGCGCGGCCCGAAGGCCTGTTCGGCGTCGCCTTCGAGGAGGAGCGCTGATGTACTGGCTGCGCAAGGCCTGGGGGGAGCTCGCGCACGAGGTATTCGTGCTGCCGTCGCGCACGCTGGTGCTCGTCTGGGTGCTCGCGCTGCTCGGCCTGCCGCTCGTCTACGACGACGCCTACGTGCTGCGCATCCTCACCATGACCTGCCTGTTCGCCATGTTCGCGGCGAGCTGGGACATGCTCGCCGGCTATACCGGCCAGGTGAACTTCGGCCATGCGCTCTTCTTCGGCGCCGGCGCCTACACCTCGAGCCTGATGTCGCAGAAGCTCGGCATCTCGCCTTGGCTGACGATCTGGGCGGGCGCCGCGCTCGCCGCGCTGGTCGGTTGGGTAGTGGGCTACCTGTGCCTGCGGCTGCGCGGCTCCTATCTTTCGCTCGCCACGCTCGCCTTTCCGCTCATCGTGCTGGGGCTGCTCTTCGCCTTCCCGGAGTTCTCCGGCGGCGAGCTCGGCATCTCCGGGGTCGGACGGCTCGTGCTCACGCCGACGCAGAACTACTACCTCGCCGCGCTTGCCATGCTGGCGGTGGTGTTCGCGCTGTGGCTCGTCGCCGATTCCAAGTTCGGCGTCGTCCTGCACGCGATCCGCGACGACGAGGTCGCCGCGCGCGCCTCGGGCATCAACACGCCGCGCTACAAGCTCGCCGTGTTCGCGCTCTCCGCCGCCGCCGCCGGGCTTGCCGGCGCGCTCTTCGCGCATTACATCCGCGTCGCGGGGCCCTCGACGCTCGAGGTGGCGCTTTCCTTCCAGGTGGTGATCTGGGGCATCTTCGGCGGCGTGGCGACCATCTACGGCCCGGTCGCCGCGGTGTTCCTGCTCTATCCGCTCACCGAGTGGCTGGGCAGCTTCAAGGCGTTCGGCGAGCTGCGCCTGCTCATCTTCGCCGTGATCGTGCTGCTGGTGCTGCTGTTCATGCCGCGCGGCCTCGCGCCGTGGGTGCGCGACAAGGTCGAGACGCAATGCCCGCGCTGCAAGCAGCGCAACAGCGCCTGGAAGAACCTCTGCCGGCTCTGCGGCGCGCCGCTAAAGACCCAGGTACCCCGCGCGCAGCGTCTCGTCGGCCATCAGTGAGGTGCCGCTCCCGGCGGCGATGATGCGGCCCTGCGACAGCACGTAGTTGCGCCCGGCCATGCGGAACACCTGGCCGACCTCCTGCTCGATCAGCAGCACCGGCACGCCCTCGGCATGGATGCGCCCGATGGCGGCGAACAGCTCCTCGCGGATCCTCGGCGCGAGGCCGAGCGAGGGCTCGTCGATGGCGAGCAGCTTCGCGTCGAACATCAGCGAGCGCGCGGTGGCGAGCATCTGCTGCTCGCCGCCGGAGAGCGTGCCGGCGATCTGCTCCTTGCGCTCCGCCAGCCGCGGAAAGAGCGCGAAGCAGTGCTCGAGCCGTCTCTGGGTGTCCGAAGAACTCTTCGAAAGGAATGCACCTGCGAGGAGATTTTCGAGAACCGTGAGCTCGCGGAACGGTCGGCGCCGCTCCGGGCAGTGCACCAGCCCGCGCCTGCGGATCTCGTGGGCGGGCAGGGCGTCGATGCGCTCGCCGGCGAAGCGCACTTCGCCCTCGAGCACGATGTCGCCCGTGGTGCCCCGCTTGGCGCGCGCCTCGAACTGCACGATGCCGGAGATGGCGCGCAGCAGGGTCGACTTGCCGGCGCCGTTCGGGCCGACCAGGCCGACGAACTCGCCGTCGTTCACTTCCAGCGAGACGCCGTTCAGGATCTGCGCCTTGTCGTAGCGCACGCTGAGGTCCTTCACCTCAAGCAGCGGCATGCTCGCTCCCGAGGTAGGCCTCGATGACCTTCGGGTTCTTCACCACCTCGCCCGGCGGCCCGTCGGCGATGATCTGCCCGTAGTCGACGACGATCACCCGGTCGACGATCGACATCAGCTCCTTCAGCTTGTGCTCGATCATCAGCACCGCCGGCCCTTCGGAGTGCAGCCGCCCGAAGCGCCCGCCCTTGTGCAGGCGGCGGATCGACTTGGCGAGCAGCTCGGACTCGGCCGGGTTCAGGCCGCCGAGGGGCTCGTCGAGCAGCAGCAGCTCGGGCTCGGTGGCGATGGCGCGCGCCACCTCCAGGCGCTTCAGGTCCCCCTGCGAAAGCGCCGAGGCGGGCTCGAGCGCCATGTCCGAGATACCGACGAACTCGAGCGCGTCCAGCGCCTTCGCCTCCACGCTCTTCACCCACTCGCCGCGGCGCCGGCCGCGCGGTGCCACCAGCGGCACCATCACGTTGGCGATGATCGGCAGGTGCCGGAACGGGCGCATGTTCTGGAAGGTGCCGGCAATGCCGCGCTCGACCACCTCCCAGGGCCGCAAGGCCGTGATGTCCTGGCCGCTGAAGACGATGCGGCCGGCATCGGGGCGCAGGATCTTGGTGATGAGACGCAGCAGCGTCGTCTTGCCGGCGCCGTTGGGGCCGATCAGCCCGACGATCTCCTCGCGCCCGACCGAGAAGCTGACGTCGTTCACGGCGGTGAGGCCGCCGAAGCGCTTGGTCAGGCGATCGACCTGGAAGAACGGGCCGGTCATTTTTTGATCTTAGCAGCACTCGCTAGAATGGCCGCGTGGACGACGATATCGACCGAACGCATGCCGAGCTCGCGGGCTTCGCGCAGCCCGCCGGCAGGCTGCGGCAGGCGATCGACCGCGACGAGTTCACGCTCTACTGCCAGCCGATCCTTGCGCTCTCGGGAGAAGACCGCTATCCGATGGCCGAGGTGCTGGTGCGCATGCGCGAGGAGGAGAAGGCGCTGCTGCCCCCGGGCGAGTTCCTCCCGGTGTTCGAGCACTACCGCATGATGCCGCAGCTCGACCGCTGGGTGGTGCGCCACACCGTGCGGCGGCTGGCGGCCGGCTCGCGCATCAAGCGCTTCACCATCAACGTGCACGGGCAGACGCTCGATGACGAGGAGTTTCCGCGCTTCGTCGCCGCGCAGCTCTCCTCGAACCGCGTGCCGGCCGCGGCGCTGCTTTTCGAGATCGACGAAAGCGACACGCTGGCGCGGCTGAACGCCGCCGCCGGCTTCGCCGCCGCGTATCACGCGCAAGGCGGCCGCGTGCTCGTCGACGGCTTCGGCCGCCGCTCCGTGTCCTTCGCCGCCGTCAAGGAGATCCGCGCCGAATTCGTCAAGGTGGACGGCTCGATCGTGCGCCGGCTGCTCGGCAGCGAGGTGGCGCGCACGAAGATGGGCGCCATCCTGCGCGTCGGCAAGGCGCTCGGCTACGCCGTGGTCGCGGAATTCGTCGAGGAGCAGGACATCCTGCTGCGCCTGAAGGCGCTCGACGTGCCCTACGCGCAGGGCTTCGGTGTCTACCAGCCGCACCCGATCGAGGCGCTCGCCGGCTAGCTCTTCAATTCGCTAGGCGTGCTCTTCCCTCAATTCGCGGCGCGAGACCTTGCCGACGTCGGTCTTCGGCAGCTCGCCGCGGAATTCGATGAGGTGCGGCACCTTGTATTCGGCGAGGCTCTGCCGGCAATAGGCCTTGATCTCGTCCTCGCTCACCTTGCCGCGCGCGTCGCCCTGCAGCACGAACTCGGCTTGATGCGCTGGCCGACCGCCGGGTCGGGCACGCCGATCACGCCCGCCGCCTTGACCTGCGGGTGGCCGTACAGCACGTCCTCGACGTCCTTGGCGAAGATCGAGTAGCCCTTGTACTTGATGAGGTCCTTGGAGCGGTCGTAGAAGTGGAAATAGCCTTCGTCGTCCATGCGCACGATGTCGCCGGTGCGCATCCAGCGGATGCCGGCGCGCTCGATGAAGGCGCGCGCCGTCTCCTCGGGGCGCTTCCAGTAGCCCTGCATGACGTTGGGTCCCGACAGCACCAGCTCGCCGGTCTCGCCGGGGGCGACGAACTCCAGCGTCTCGGGGTTCACCACTGCGGCCTGCATGCCGGGAATCGGGCAGCCGAAGGAGCCGCTCTTCGGCCGGTGCAGCGGGTTGACGTGGCTGGTGGCGCAGGTCTCCGACAGGCCGTAGCCCTCGACGATGTTGGAGCCGGTGCGCCGCGCCCAGCCCTGCATCGTCGATTCGTGCAGCGTGTCGGCGCCGGAGAGGACCAGCTTCAGGCGCTTCCAGTCGGTCTTGTTGGTGTCCTTGTGGTCTTTCAGGTACTCGTAGAGCGTCGGCACCCCGTAGAACACCGTGGCGCGATAACGCTCCATCGCCTCGAGGATCTGCTCGGTGTCGGGGCTCGTGAACAGCACCAGCAGGTTCCCCTGGCACAGGCCGTTCAGCATGATCACGACCTGGCCGTAGATGTGGAAGAACGGCAGGAAGGCGAGGACCACTTCCTTGCCCGGCTCGAACACCGAGAAAGCGGCCTGGCCCATGGTCTGCGCGGCGACCAGGTTGTAGTGCGTGAGCATCACGCCCTTGGGGTTGCCGGTGGTGCCGCCGGTGTAGGGCAGCGCCGCGAGGTCGGCGCGCGGGTCGATCGCCACTTTCGGCGGCTCCGCGGGATGGGCCTTGAGCAGGTCCTGCAGCCAGTGCACCTTGCCCGCGACCCGCGCTTTCTTGCCGAACAGGCGCTTCAGCGGCGGCAGGTACTCGCCGACGTTGGTGACGATGACGATGTCGAGCGCGGCGCCGGATTTCGCCACCTTCTCGTGCAGGATGTCCTGGCAGATGCAGGCGCGCGCGCCGCTGTCCTCGAGCTGGAAGCGCACCTCGTGGCTGGTGTAGACGGGGCTGATCGGCGTCACCGTCGCGCCGCATTTGAGCGCGGCGAAGTAGGCGATGATGAACTGCGGGCTGTTGAGGAGGTAGAGCGCGACGCGGTCGCCCTTCTTCACGCCGAGCTTGGCCAGGGCGCAGGCGAGGCGGTCGGTGGCCTCGCGCAGCTCGCCATAGCTGATGCGTCGGCCGTAGAACACCACGGCGGTGCGCTTCGGATCGGGCTCGGTCGCTTCGTCGAAGGCCTGTGGCACGCTCTTCAGCGGCGGCTCGACGTTGGCCGGCACGCCCTTCTGGTAGTGGGCTAGCCACGGCCGGGACAGGTACGGGTCGGTTGCGCTCATCGCTCCTCCTGCCGAAGATTCTAGCCCCATGGACGAAGCGGTCGCGCGCAGCATCGCCAAGTGGCCCAACGTGCCGGCGGTGTACGGCTGGCTCTCGCTCGACCGGCGGGGCAACTGGCGGATCAAGGGCGAACGGATCGCCAACCTGGCATTGCGCGAGTTCATCGCCCGCAACTACGAGGCCGACCCTCGCGGCTGCTGGTTCTTCCAGAACGGTCCCCAGCGCGTATATGTGGCGCTCGCCTACACGCCCTTCGTCCTGCACTACGAAGGCGAGCGCCTCCTCGACCAGTGCGCGCGCGAGGTGGCGCCGGCCGAAAGCTACCTCGACGACGAGGGCTCGGTGCTCGTCCTGGGCCCGTACGGCATCGGCCTCCTGGACGACCGGGACCTCGAGCGCTACGCCGACCGGGCGGGGGAACTGACGCCGATCCGGCGCGCCGATGTTGCGGCGCGATTCGGATTCGTTCCCAACCCGTCCGATTCCTTGCGCTGACCCAGTTTCCTCTTTATAATCCGGCCTCTTTTTTAGCCCCTGGGCGGCTACGTACGATGTCGATCGTGGCCGCCCGGTTTGTTTCTGGAACCTCGAAAAAATGCCAACGGTCAACCAGTTAGTGCGTCAGGGCCGCGCCGCCAAGCGCCCGAAGTCCAAGGTCCCGGCACTCGCCGGCTCGCCGCAGAAGCGCGGGGTATGCACCCGCGTCTACACGACGACGCCGAAGAAGCCGAACTCGGCGCTGCGCAAGGTGGCGAAAGTGCGGCTGACCAACGGCTTCGAAGTGATCGGCTACATCGGCGGCGAGGGCCATAACCTGCAGGAGCACTCGGTGGTGCTGATCCGCGGCGGCCGCGTCAAGGACCTGCCGGGCGTGCGCTACCACATCGTGCGCGGCTCGCTCGATACGCAGGGCGTGAAGGACCGCAAGCAGGCGCGCTCCAAGTACGGCGCCAAGGCGCCGAAGTCCGCCTAACGGAGAAAGAGCTCGATGCCGCGACGCAGAGAAGTCCCCAAGCGCGAGATCCTGCCGGATCCCAAGTTCGCGAACGTCGAGGTCGCGAAGTTCGTCAACGTGCTCATGACGCGCGGCAAGAAAGCCGTCGCCGAGCGCATCGTCTACGGCGCGCTGGAGACGATCAAGTCCAAGTCGGGAAAGGATCCCCTCGAGGTGTTCTCGCAGGCGGTGCAGAACGTGAAGCCGGTGGTGGAGGTGAAGAGCCGGCGCGTCGGCGGCGCCAACTACCAGGTGCCGGTCGAGGTGCGCCCGGTGCGGCGCGTGGCGCTCGCCATGCGCTGGATCCGCGAGGCGGCGCAGAAGCGCGGCGAGAAGTCGATGATGGTGCGGCTCGCCGGCGAGCTGCAGGAAGCGGCCGAGGGCCGCGGCGGTGCGATGAAGAAGCGGGAAG
>JBQTJF010000159.1:0-6489 GCA_052387375.1 Betaproteobacteria bacterium | reverse complement strand
ATCTCGCGCGATGGCCTCGATCTCGGGCTCGAGCTGACGGATTCCTCAGCCTCGGTACGCGTAGCAGGATGGTTCGCCGATCCGCCGCAGGTGCCGGACGTCTCGCTTCTCTTCGCGCTCGACCCGGGCATCAGCGCGGACCGGATCACGCAGCTCGCGCTCACTCAGCAGGGCGCCGAGCTCGACGACTGGCTCGACGCGGTGGACGGTTTCTCGAATGTTCTGTACGGAAACGGCGGACGCGACATTCTGCAAGGCGGCAGCGGCGACGACGTGCTCGACGGCGGCGCGGGCGACGATTTCCTCTTTGGGGCGCAGGGCGACGACCTGTACCTGTTCGGACCGGGTTACGGGACCGATGGCGTTTCCGAAGACGAGGACGACGACGGCGCCGGGTTCGACACCGTGAGGTTCGGAGTCGGCGTGGCGCCCGAAGAAGTATCGATCGAGCGCGACTTCGGCGACCTGCTGCTTTCGCTGAACGACGGGACCGATGTCTTCAGCATCTTCGCCTGGTTCCGCGAGCCAGGAGGAACCGTCGAACAGGTCGAGTTCGACGATGGAACCGTGTGGGATGCTGCCGTGCTGGAGTCCATGCTGGCACCCGCGGAGGAGGCAGCCGGGGACGCCGATACGCTGCTTGGCCTGACGGGCGACGATCTCCTCTCGGGCTTCGGCGGGGACGACGAGATCTACGGCTTCGCCGGCGCGGATCAACTGGAAGGCGGCGCCGGCTACGACTATCTGGAGGGCGGGAAAGGCGACGACTCGTATTTCGTGTCCCTCGGCACCGAGGTCGACGAGATCTACGAGGACGAGGGCTACGACCGGCTCGCCTTCGGTGCCGGCATCGCGCCGGAGGATCTGCAGCTGTCGAGCGACGAGTACTCGCTATTCGTTGCCATCGGGGAGGACGGGGACTCGGTCACGATCTGGGACTGGCTGTACGACGCAAGGAATCGCGTCGAGGAGTTCCAGTTTGCCGATGGCACGGTCTGGGACGAGGGCGAGATCTGGAACCGCTTGCTGGGCGTCGCCAATCAAACGCCGGCGCTCGTGGAGCCGATCGCCGACCAGAGCGCGGATGAGGATGCGTCGTTCAGCTTCACCGTGGCCGAGGGCGCGTTCTCCGACCCAGACGGCGACGAGCTCGCCTACACCGCCTCGCTTGCGGATGGCTCGGAGCTTCCGGCGTGGCTTTCGTTCGATGCCGGGACACGCACCTTCTCGGGTACGCCGGCGCAAGCGGACGTCGGTCCGATCGGGGTGCGGGTGACGGCGACGGACGGCGAGGGCCTTTCGGCCGGGGATGAGTTCACCATCACGGTGACCAACGTCAATGACGCCCCGGTGGCGGCGATGCCAATCCCGGATCTGCTCGCGACGGAGGACATACCGTTCGCCTTCAGCGTTCCGGCGGAGAGCTTCGCTGACGAGGATCCCAGTGATGTCCTCGCCTGGTATTCCGCACAAGCGGACGGCTCGGCGCTGCCGGCGTGGCTGTCCTTCGATGCGGATAATCGCACCTTCTCCGGTACGCCGGACAATGATGCAGTGGGCGCCATCGACGTGCGGGTAACGGCCGCGGACGCCGGCGGCCTGACCGCCTTCCAGGATTTCAGGTTGAGCGTTGAGAACGTGAACGATGCGCCGACCGTGGCCGTGCCGATCGCCGATCAGTTTTTCGACGCCGGCTCGCCATTCGTCTTCGCCGTGCCGGCCGGCACCTTCGCAGACGAGGATGCCGGCGACAGCCTCGTGCTGAGCGCCTCGTTGCTCGGCGGTGGCGCACTACCGGCCTGGTTGAGCTTTGACGCGCCTGCAGGGGCCTTCGCCGGCAGCCCGGCGGCGACCGACATCGGGATATTCCATGTCCAGGTCACTGCTTCGGATGCAGCAGCGGCGTCCGCGATTTCGGACTTCGGGCTCGTGATTCGCGCGGTGGCCGGTTCGTCGGTGACCGGCGGCAAGGGCGATGACTTGATCTACGGAGGCAGCGGGAACGAAACCCTCACCGCCAGGGGCGGAAACGACTACCTGTTCGGTGACGTGGGCGACGACCTGCTCAAGGGCGGTGCGGGGAACGACGCCTTGCAGGGCGGCGAAGGCGACGATGTGCTGCGAGGCGGCAGCGGCCAGAACCTCCTCGACGGCGGCGCAGGCAACGACGTGATCTTCGGCGGCAAGGGCGCGGGCCTCATCGCCGGCGGCGCGGGCAATGACACGATCCGTACCGGGTCCGGGGCCGACGTGATCCTTTTCAACCGGGGCGACGGGGTCGACACCCTGATCTCCGATCGGGATAGCGACAACACGCTCTCCTTCGGCGGCGGCATCCGCTACAGCGATCTTTCCTTTTCCAGGGACGGCAAGAACCTCGTCGTCAGCACCGGCGGCGATGACCGCGTGGTGCTGAAAAACTGGTACAGCGGCAAGCGCAGCGTGCTCAACTTGCAGATCGTGCTCGATTCGAGCGAGGACTTCGACGCCGGCTCCGGCGATCCGCTCTACAACAAGAGAGTGCAGGCGTTCGATTTCCTGGGCCTGGTCAGCGCCTTCGATGCCGCGCGCACGGCGACGCCCGGGCTCACGAGCTGGGCGCTCACCAACGCGCTGCTGCAGTTCCACCTATCGGGGGTCGATGACATGGCGCTCGGCGGCGACCTCGCCTATTGGTATGGCCGGAACCGGAGCTTCGCCGGCATCAGCCTGGCAGCGGCCCAGGAGGTGATCGGCGCTGCGGGGTTCGGCTCCGACGCGCAGTCGCTGCGGCCGTTTTCCGGCCTGCAGGAAGGCTTCGTCAAGCTGGGCTGAGCGGCGCCTAGCGCGGGTTCTGCGGCGGCGGGGCGTTGATGGGATCGCGCACCGTCGGTGGGGCTTCCGACGGGCGCGTTGCGCCCGCGCCGGCATTGCGCGCGTCGCGCAGACACTGCTCGCGCAGCGTTCCCGATAACTCGTAGCAACGGCTCGCCGCGCGGTCGGCGGGCGGGCTTGCCCTGGGCGCGCCGTCGGGCATGCCGCCCGACTCGCCGGGCAGGATGGCGCCGCCCTTGATGGCGCCGTCGCTCGGGCGGCTGCCGTCCTGCGCGCTGCCCGGCGGAATGGAGGAGCGCTCGCCGTCGGTTTGCGCGCCCGCGAACCCCGACAGTCCTAAAAGGGCGATCGCCAGTACAGTGCGAACCGCGTTCATGTCCATCCCCGATTCCAGCAAGATACGGGCCCTCGGCCGCCCGGGCGCCTTCGCGCTGCTCGCGCTCGTCATGCTGCTGTGGGCGGGCAACTGGGTCCTGGGCCGGGCGCTGCGCGACGCGATCGACCCGCTGGCGCTCAACTTCTGGCGCTGGGCGATCGCGGCGCTCGCCATCGCGCCGTTCGCGCTGCCGCAACTGGCCGGCGCGGGGCCGGTCATCCGCCGCAATGCCGGGCTGCTCGTCGCGCTTTCCTTCACCGGCGTGGTGCTGTTCCAGACCCTCGTGTACGTAGGCCTGCGCTCCACCACCACCGTGAACGGCGTGCTGCTCAACTCCTCGCAACCGCTGTTCATCCTGCTGTGCTCGTGGGTGCTCGAGCGCGAGCGCGCCACGCTGCGCCAGGTCGCGGGCATGCTGATCTCGTTCGCCGGCATCGTCGTCATCCTCGCGCGCGGCGATCCGGCGACGCTGCTCGGGCTCGAGCTCCGGGCCGGCGACGCCTGGATCCTGCTGGCGATGCCGATGTGGGGCATCTACTCGGTGCTGCTCAAGCGCCTGCCGCCGCAGCTCGAGGGAACGGGCTTCCTGTTCGTCATCTCGGTGATCGGCGTCGCGATCCTGGCGCCCTTCTATGCCGTCGATCTGCTGCGCGCGCCACCCGCCTGGCCCTCGCCGGCGGTGGCAGGCGCGGTGCTCTATGTCGCGCTCGCCGCCTCGGTCGCGGGATTCACCTTCTGGAACCGCGGCGTGGCCGTGGTCGGGGCGAACGCGGCCGGCTTCACGCTGCACCTGCTGCCGGCCTTCGGCACCGTGCTCGCCATCGCGCTGCTCGGGGAGGCCTTCCGCGCCTACCACGCGGCGGGAATCGTGACGATCGTCGCCGGCGTGGTGCTGGCGACTACCTCGGGAAATCGCATGGCACGTTGACGTGCGCCGGCGCGCCGCGCTTATAATTAAGCGCTCGCTTAATTTCCCATGGCAACCCGCCTCCAGCCGCGCAACGGCCGCCCGGCGCGCCCCCTCCCGCGCCGTCCGCGCCTGCGCCGCGGCGCCGGGCGCCCGGCGGGCGCCGCGGGCGAGCAGCTGCGCGAGAGAATCCTCGAGGCGGCCACGGCGGAGTTCGCGCGCTTGGGGCTCGGAGGCGCGCGCGTCGAGCGCATCGCCGCGCAGGCCGGCGCCAACGTGCGCATGCTGTACTACTACTTCAGCAGCAAGGACGCCCTCTTTCTCGCGGTGCTCGAGCGCGCCTACGCGACCATCCGCGAGGCGGAGAAGGCGCTCGAGCTCGACCGCGGTGAGCCCGAGGAGGCGATGCGCCGCCTGGTGCGCTTCACCTGGGGCTACTACTTCGCGCACCCGGAGTTCATCACGCTGCTGAACAGCGAGAACCTGCACCGGGGGCGCCACCTGCAGCGCTCCGCGCGCGTCTCGGAGCTGCACGCGCCGTTCCTCGAGATGATCGGCCGCCTGCTCGAGCGCGGCGCGCGCGCCGGCGTCTTCCGCGCCGGCGTCGACCCGATGCAGCTCTACATCAGCATCGCCGGCCTGGGCTACTTCTACCTCTCCAACCGCCACACTCTGTCGGCCATCTTCAAGCGCAACCTGATGACGCGCGAGCGCTGCGACGCGCGCCTCGCGCACATGATGGAGGTGGTCCTCGGCTACCTGAGGCCGCAGGCATGAAAGGGTTGCCTGAGCGTTTCGAGAGCGTGGAAGAGCTTGAGGACTTCATGACCGAGCCGGGCGCGGAGCTGCAGGCCGATCTCGCGCACGCCGACGGCGATCTCATGGTGCTCGGCGTCGGCGGCAAGATGGGCCCCACGCTCGCGCGGATGGCGAAGCGCGCCGCGCCGCAGAAACGCGTCATCGGGGTCGCGCGTTTTTCGGAACAAGGCCTTGAACAGAAGCTTGAGAGCCAGGGCATCGAGTGCATCGCCTGCGACCTGCTCGACCGCGCGGCGCTCGAGCGCCTGCCGCGCGTGAAGAACGTGGTCTTCATGGCCGGGCACAAGTTCGGCGCCGCGGGCAACCCGTCGTTCACATGGGCGATGAACGCCGCCGTGCCCTTCATGGTCGCCGAGACCTTCCGCGAGTCGCGCATCGTCGCCTTTTCTACCATCTGCGTGTACCCCTACGCCGACGTGCACGGCCCGGGCGCGAGCGAGGCCACGCCGACCGAGCCGCCCGCCGGCGACTACGCCAACTCCTGCGTCGGCCGCGAGCAGATGCTCTTCTACGGCTCGCACAGGTGGGGCACGCCCGGGCGCCTGGTGCGCCTCTCCTACGCCATCGACATGCGCTACGGCGTGCTCTACGACGTCGCCGCCGCGGTGCATGCCGGCCGGGCGCTCGACCTCGGCATGGGCTTCGTCAACGTCATCTGGCTGGGCGACGCCACCGAGCAGGCGCTGCGGCTGCTCGCGCGCTGCACGGCGCCGACCACGCCGCTCAACATTACCGGCCCGGAGAAAGTGAGCGTGCGCTGGCTGGCGGGCGAGCTCGGCAAGCGCCTCGGCAACACGCCCAGGCTCTCCGGCGGCGAGGCCGCCACGGCGTGGATCGTCGACACGACGGCGTCGCAGAAGCTCCTCGGCGCGCCGCGCGTGCCGCTCGCGAAAATGATCGACTGGGTCGCCGACTGGGTTGCGCGCGGCGGCCCGAGCCTCGGCAAGGACACGTACTTCGGAACACGCGATGGCAAGTATTGAAATGGCGCTCGCCGAGTCCGACCTCGAAGCCGCCCAGGGCTTGGTCGCCGAGGCCGGCTGGAACCAGAACGCCGCCGACTGGCGCATCTTTCTCGAGCTGGGGGAGGCGCTGGCGGTGAAGGACGACGGGCGCCTGGCCGCCACCGCGGCGACGCTGCCCTATCCGAGCGGCTTCGGCTGGATCAGCATGGTGCTGGTGTCCGGCGCGTACCGCCGCCGCGGCATCGCCACGCGGCTGCTCAAGCGCTGCATCGAGGCGCTGCAGGAGGCGGGCATGGTGCCGGTGCTCGACGCCACGCCGGCGGGTCGCGAGGTGTACAAGCCGCTCGGCTTCCGCGACGGCTGGGCGATCACGCGCTGGCGCGCTGCAAATGGGGTACGTCCCCAATTAATAAATGGGGTACGTCCCCATTTACTGGAAGAGAAACACTGGCCATCGCTCCTCGCGCTCGACGCGCAGGCTTTCGGCTGCGACCGCGCGCCGCTGCTCCAGAGGCTGCGTGGACGTTCTTCCCATTTCGCTTGTGTCATTGAAAAAAAAGGCGGGCTGCGCGGCTTCCTGCTCGGGCGCGAAGGCAGGGTGGCCACGC
>JBQTJF010000158.1:0-3186 GCA_052387375.1 Betaproteobacteria bacterium | reverse complement strand
GGGGGCGAAACGACGCCCAGCCCCGTGGGCTGCCCGCCGTGGCCGTCGACCCCGCCGCCGGCGGCGAGGCGCGCGCCTGTCCCGAGCGCGTCCTCGATCAGCTCGCCAATGCGTGCTGCTGCCGCCGGCGTGACCAGCGCGCCGAGCGGTGCCTTCTCCCGCGTCGGATTGCAGGCGCGGATCGCGCGCGCGCGCTCGGCGAGCCTTGCCACGAATGCCTCGGCCACCGGCTCGAGCACGACCGCCCGCTCTGTGGACATGCAGATCTGGCCCTGGTGCATGAACGCGCCGAACGCCGCCGCGCGCGCGGCCTCCACCACGTCGGCGTCGGCGAGGACCACGAGTGGCGCCTTGCCGCCAAGCTCCAGCACGCACGGCTTCAGGTGCCGGCCGCACATTTCGCCGATCAGCCTGCCGACACGCGTGGACCCCGTAAAGTTCACCCGGCGTACGGTGGGGTGCGCGATCATGGCTTCGACCAGCGGCCCGGAATCTTCCGCGGCGTTGGTGAGCACGTTGATCGCGCCGTCGGGAAGGCCTGCCTCCTGCAGCACCTCGCCGATGAGCACGTGCGTGGCGGGCGAAAGCTCAGAGGCTTTGAGTATTGCGGTGTTTCCGCACGCGAGCGGCATCGCCACGGCGCGCACGCCCAGCACCACCGGCGCGTTCCATGGAGCAATTCCGAGCGAGACGCCGGCGGGCTGCCTGAGCGCCATGGCGAGTGTTCCGGGCCGATCGGCAGGGATCGTCTCGCCGAGGATCCGCGTCGTCATCGCGCCTGCTTCGATCAGCATTTCCGCGCCGAGCCGGCAGTTGAATCGCGCCCAGTTCTCGGCGCAGCCCGTTTCGGCGACCATCGCCTCGACGAAGTCTTCGGAGCGGGCGACCAGCAGCTCGGCGGCCTTGTTGAGCAGCTCGCGCCGGTGGTTTGGGCCGGTTTCAGCCCAGGCGGGAAACGCTGCGCCGGCCGCCTCGACCATCTTGACAGCGTCCGCAAGCGAGGCGGCCGCGGCCCGGCTGGCCGCGCCGGGCGCAACCGGGCAGCCGCGTTCGAACGTGCGGTCGCGGTCGGCCGGCACGCTGCGCCCGTTCAGCAAGAGGCCTGTTTCGAGCATTCTCGTCGGCCTCAATCGAGCTGGATCTTCAGCGCCCGCACCGCGGCGCCGTAGCGTTCGTCCTCTGCGCGGATCAAGGCGGCGAAGTCCTCCGGCGAGCCGCCGCCCGCCTGCAACCCGGCCACCGTTAGCCGTTCCTGGACAGTCGAATCGGCGAGCACTTTCTGCATGGTCGAGTTGAGCTTGACGATGGCCTCGCGCGGCGTGCCGCGCGGCGCCATGAGCCCGACCCAGGCGCTCGCCTCCATGGTCGGGCCGCCCGACTCGGCGATGGTCGGAACGCCGGGGTGCGTCGGCAGCCTGGAAAGCGAGCCGACCGCCACCAGCCGCATGCGCCCGGTCTGCAAGCCCGCTGTCGCCGTCGCGGTGCTCGTCATCACCATCGACACCTCGCCGCTGCTCACCGCGGCAACGAGCTGTGTGGACTCCCGGAACGGGACGTGAGTGATCTCCAACCCTCCGGCTGCGGCCTTGAACTGCTCCATGGCGAGACGGGTGGTGTGCGCGACGCCGAACGAAGCAAAGGTAAGCTCGTTGGGCTTCGCCTTCGCATGCGCGATGACGTCTTTCGCCGATTGAAGCGGAAGCTGGGAAGAGACGATCAGGAAAAACGTCGCGCGCCACACCAGGACGATCGGGACAAAGTCCTGCTGCGGGTCGTAGGGGATCTTGCGGAAGGCGTGGCGGTTGATGGCGAGGTCGCCACCGTCGGCCAGGGTGAGGTCGTGGCCGTCGGGAATCCCTTTCTTTCCCGCCTCCATCGAGATGATCCCGCTGCCGCCCGGGCGGTTGTCGATCACGACCGGGCGACCGAGCTCGCGCGACATCCGGTCGCCGATCAGGCGAATGAAGATGTCCGGCCCGGACCCGGGGCCGAAGCCGAGCGTGATCTTGAGCGGCCTGGAGGGAAACGGCTGAGCAAACGCCTCAGCCGCCCCGAACAAGACTGATGCGCTCGCGGCGATCGCAACGAGCATCGCTGTAGACCTCTTCATGGTTTCCTCCTCATCGTTCCTCTAGGACGGCATTCACCAGGGTGCCGATACCGCTTACCTCCACCTCCACCGCGTCTCCCGGCTTCATGTAGACGGGCGGGTTGCGCTTGAAGCCGATTCCCCCGGGCGTGCCGGTGGCGATCACGTCGCCCGGCGCCAAGGGGACGAACGCGGACGCGTATTCGATGATGGCCGCGATGCTGAAAATCATCATCCGCGTATCCGCGCGCTGCATTACCTTGCCGTTCAGACGCGTAGTCAGCTCGAGCACCGCGCCGTCGGGAATCTCGTCCCGAGTCACCATCCAGGGCCCGAAGCTGCCGGTATGGGCGAAGTTCTTGCCGGGAGTCCACTGCGTGGTGTGGCGCTGCCAGTCGCGGATAGTGCCGTCGTTGTAGCAGGCATAGCCCGCGACGTGCGCCATGGCGTCCGCCGCGCGAATGCGCCGCCCGGCACGCCCGATCACCACGGCGATTTCGCCCTCGAAGTCGAGCTGGTCGGACTCGCGTGGAACGAGCATGGGGCGGCGGTGCCCGATCTGCGACTCGGCGAAACGCGCGAAGAGGGTCGGCTTTTCGGTACGCTCACGACCAGCTTCGATGCGGTGCTCTTCGTAGTTCACCCCTACGCAAAGGATTTTGCCGGGGTTGGGGATGACGGGAAGAAGCTCTAGCCCGGCCGTTGTGGTGTCCGGGGGCGCGGTCCGCAGTGCACGGCGCACCTCGTCGTAGGCTTCCGCCGCCACGAGGGCCTTGAGGTCGCAGTAACGCAGCCGGCTGCCAAGATCGAAGACGCTCTCGCCGTCTACCACGCCATAGCTTGGGCGCCCCCATCGTCGATCTTGGAGTGCGCGCCTTCGACAAGGCGGAGCCCCGCCGATATGAAACGAATGCAAATGCGAGTCGGTCCAGCCCATCGCGGCCTGGATCGCGTGGTGCAGCTTGATGAGCGTGACGCCGCGGTCGATCCAAAGCCGCCGGCAGATCGAAGGCGTGATGTCTTCGAACTCGATGCGAAGGCAGAACAAATCGCTCGGCTATGTTTTCCTTGTGGCCACTGGACAGCTCGCGTATTAG
>JBQTJF010000157.1:0-2522 GCA_052387375.1 Betaproteobacteria bacterium | reverse complement strand
AGATCAGCTCGCCGAGCTCCTGTCGCTCTTCAGCCAGATTGCGGTGGATCCGGACACGGCGGCAGAGGGCGGATTGCTTCGGCGCGATTACGGACCCAGTCACGGCACCGGACTGATCGACGCCATTGTCGCGGCGACCGCTCTGCGCCATGGGCTGCGGCTCGTCACCTTGAACGCCAGGCACTACCCGATGCTGTCGGGGGTCATCGGTCCTTACCGCAAGCGGTGATGCGCTCGGCCTAGCTAGCAGCGCTGGACGATCTTGCCGCGAGCCTCGCCGAAGCCGATGCGCCGCGCGCCGGCGCGCTCGCAGTAGCCGCGCTGGATCACTTCGTCGCCGTCTTCGAGGAACTTGCGCGTCTCGCCGGAGGGGAGGGCGAGCGGTGTCTTTCCGCCCTGCGAGAGCTCGAGGAGCGAGCCGAGCGAGTCGGGCGTGCTGCCCGAGAGGGTGCCCGAGCCGAGCAGGTCGCCCGCCTGGAGGTTGCAACCGTTGGAGCTCTGGTGGGCGACGATCTGCGCGATGGTCCAGTAGGCGTCGCGCAAGCTGCCGCGCGAGAGGCGGTGCGGCGCGGCGAGCTTGGGCGTCTTCAGGTGCATCTCGACGCTGATGTCGTATCCACCGTTCAGTTGATCGGGTTCATGAAATAGATAAGGCAAAGGCTTTGGATCCTCCGCCGCGCGCGGGAAGGCGGGGCAGCGGAAGGGCTCGAGCGCCTCCAGCGTCACCACCCAGGGCGAGACGGTGGTGGCGAAGCTCTTGGCGAGGAAGGGGCCGAGCGGCACGTACTCCCAGGCCTGGACGTCGCGCGCCGACCAGTCGTTGAGCAGCACGACGCCGAAAACGTGCTCCAGCGCCTTTTCCACCGGGATCCTTCTTCCCAGGGCGTTGCCGGGGCCGATGACGAAGCCGAGCTCCGCTTCGTAATCAAGCCGCCTTGTTTCCCGGAAAGTCGGTGTAACTGCATCTGCGGGCTTGAGCTGGCCCATCGGGCGCGCCACCGGCGTGCCCGAGACGACGATCGAGGAGGCGCGGCCGTGGTAGCCGATCGGCACCCACTTGTAGTTGGGCAGCAGCGGGTTGTCGGGCCGGAACATGCGCCCGGGGTTGGTGGCGTGGTGGATGCCGGCGAAGAAGTCGCTGTAGTCGCCGACGGCGAGCGGCAGGAAGAGCTCGGCGCTCTTCATAGGGACGAGGTAGCGGGAAAGCTTCCTAGGGGAAGACTTGATGGACAACCCCTTCGATATCTCCTTGCGCAGCTTCTGCCACGCGGGACGTCCCTGCGCGGCGAGGCCGTTCAGCGTCGGCCCGGTCTTCAGGCCAAGCGCGGCCAGGTCGAGGATCTGGTCGCCGATGGCGACGCCGCCGCGCGGCTTCTCGTTCGAGCGCTTCCTGCGGAAGACGCCGAAGGGCAGGTTCTGGATCGGGAAGTCGCAGCCGGGCTCGTTGACCGACTCGACCCAGCTCTTCAGGTCGGGGTCGTGGGTATGGTCCATGCTGTCAGATCTCGCGGGTCTTTCCGGCCCTGTGCTCGGCTAGCGCCTTCGCCGCCAGCCTGTCGAGCCGGCCGGCAAGCGAATCGGCTTCGATCTGCCGGTCCCACAGCAGGTCGTCGAGCTCCTCGTCGAACCAGGCGCGAAACTGAGCAAGCTCCCCTGGCGAGAGCTTCGAGAACCGCTGCTTGATGTCGTCGAGGTCGGTCATGGCGTCTATTTTGTCAGCAGTTGCGGCTGGTTCTTCTTGATCCAGGCGGTGAGGGCGGCGCGCAGGCGCTCCACGGCGTCGGTAACGGCCTTCACTTCCTTTTCGGAAGGGTCGAAGTCCGCCTGGTACAGGCCGAGAGAGCGCTTCTTGCGGTATTCGTCGAGCACGCGGATATCGCCGGGATCGATGCCGATCGACTTGGGCAGGAGCTGGATGGCGATCTGCTGGTGGCCGGCGCCGGTGGTGGTCCGATAGCCGTTCGCGCAGCGCGCAAATGGCGATCTGCAGGAGCGCCTCGAAGGCGACATCGAAGCGGGTGTCGAGGTAGTTGGCGGTGCGCTTTGCGTCCTCGAGCTTGCGGCCGATTTTGTCGAAGTAGCGCCCGATCTCCTCCGCGTCGGTGTCGGCCTTCTCCAGGCCCTTGCCGACGAGGTTAGCGAGCGTCATCGAGGCTGCCGATGAGCGGGATCACGCGTCCGGCGAGGACCGACTTCAAAAAGCGGTCGCTCGAGCGCTTGCTGCGGAATTCCGCCGGCGAGTAGAGGCGCGGGCTGATCTCCCGGCCGATGCGCTGCTCGACGGGCTGCAGGAGCCGCACCAGCGCATCGAAGGCGATGTCGCCGACGACGAGCACGTCGAGGTCGCTGCCGGCGCGGTTGGTGCCCTTGGCGACGGAGCCGTAGATCAGCGCCAGGCGGATCTTGCGTCCTGCCGCGAGCAGCGCCTGGCGGGCCATGTCGTCGATGCCGCTCGTCTTCTCGACGATGCCGCGCAGCTCCTCGAACACCGGGGAGGCGGGGTTGGCGCGATAGGTGACGAG
>JBQTJF010000156.1:0-7236 GCA_052387375.1 Betaproteobacteria bacterium | reverse complement strand
GCGCGGCGCGAACCGCCGGTAGAGCAGCCAACCGGCGACGCCTTCGCCGGCGGCGAACGCCGCCGCGTAGGCCGCGTGATCCGCGCTGAGGCGCGATTCGATGAACACCGTGCGCCAGCATTCCATCAGCGCGTGGAACGGATTGAGCTCGAACCAGCGCGCCAAGGCCTCCGGGACCATCGAGACCGGGTAGACCATCGGTGTGGCGAAGAAAAGCAGCACGAAGCCGACGCCGAGCCAGTACTCGAGGTCGCGCACGTAGGCATTGGCGAGCGCGGCGGCGAGCGCGAGGGGGTAGACGAACACGAGCTGCAGCGCCATGAGGAGCGGCATCTGCCACAGCCACGACCACGCCGGCGGGTAGTCGCCGGGGATCGCCACCCAGGCGACGATGAGCGGCAGCGCGAGCACGAAATGCATCATCTCCTGCACCACGTTGGAAAGCGGCAGGATGGCGTGCGCGAGGCCCATCTCCCTGATGAGCGCGGCGTTGGCGACGAAGCTGCGGCTCGCGCTCACCACGCCCATGCTCATCCAGGCCCAGGGGAAGAGCCCGACGACGAGATACACCGAGTAGTTGTGCAGCTCGAGGCCCATGATCACCTTGAAGGCGATCCAGAAGACGAAGGCGAGCGCGAAGATGAGCCCCACGGCGCCGAGGTAGCCGAGGAAGCGCCCCTTGTAGCGGGCCTTGAGCTCCATGCGCGCGAGGAGGTAGAGGAACTCGAGGAGCTGCCAGGGGCTGCGCTCGATCATGGGCTCTGGTAGCGTCCGATCACGTCGCCGATCGGCCCGGCGTCGGCCACCTGTCCCATGTCGAGGCAGATGCCCTCGTCGCACACCTCGGCGAGCGCCTCCATGTCGTGCGAGACGATGACCAGCGTGCCGTTGCGCGCGCGGAACTCCCGCAGGTGCCGGCGGCACTTCTCCTGAAAGCGCGCATCGCCGACCGCGAGCACCTCGTCGATGAGGAACACATCGGCCGGCGCGTGCGCGATGAGAGAGAACCCAAGGCGCGTGATCATTCCCGCGGAGTAGGTGCGCAGCGGCTCCTCGACTGCGTCGCCGAGCTCCGAGAAGTCGACGATGGCGCGGTAGCGCTCCGCCACCTCGCGCCGGCGCATCCCCAGGATCGAGCCGTAGAGGAAGAGGTTGTCGCGGCCGGACAGCTCGGGGTGGAACCCGGCGCCGAGCTCGATGAGCGACGCCACGCGCCCTTGCATGGACACCGAGCCGCGGTCGGGCAGCACGATGCCGAGCAGGATCGAGAGCAGCGTCGTCTTGCCCATGCCGTTCGCGCCCAGCACGCCGAACCCCTGCCCGCGCGCCACACTGAAGCTCACCCCCTGCAGCGCCCACCGCCGCGCGTAGCGGCTGGTGCGCGCCGCCTGTGGACGCAGCAGCAGCGTCTTCAGGCCGACGCGCCGGCCGGAATACGACTTCCAGACATCGCGGCACTCGAGCGCGGGCGCGCTCACAGCAGCTCCGGGATGCGCGGGCCCAGGCGCCGGTGGCAGATCCACGCCAGCGCCGCGAAGGCGCCGGCGCAGGCCGCCGCATAGGCGACCTTGGCGCCGTCGAGCGCACCGGACAGGAAGACGCCGCGCCAGCTGTCCATGAGGGCATGCAGCGGGTTCCACTCGAACCACGGCCGCAGCTCCGGCGGGATCATCGTCACCGGATACACCATCGGCGTGAGGAAGAAGAGCATCGCGAAGGCGAGCCCGGCGAGGTGCTCGATGTCGTGCACGTAGACGTTGCTGATGGCGAACACCAGCGCGAGCGGATAGACGAAGGCGAGCTGCAGCGTGAGCATGAGCGGCAGCTGCCAGAGCCAGGAAGCCCGCAGGTCGAACCCGCCGGCGAAGACGAGAAAGGCGATGATCACCGGCAGCGCGAACAGGAAGTGCGCCATCTCCTGCACGATGTTCGACAGCGGCAGGACGGCGCGCGGCATGCGCACCTTCTTCACCAGCGAGGCGTTGACCTGGTAGCTGCGGGTCGCGTGCGTCACGCCGCTCGCGAGCCATAGCCACGGGAAGATGCCGGTGATGATGTAGAGGGAGTAGTTCTCCATCTGCACGCGCATGATGTACTTGAAGGCCAGCCAATACACGAGCGCGAACGCGAACGGATGGGCGAGCGCCCACAGGTAGCCCAGCACGCTGCTCTTGTAGCGGACCTTGAGGTCCTTGCGCACCAGCAGATAAAGAAGCTCGAGTGCGTGGACGTTCATGGCGCCCTAGACGATCAGCACACGGCTGCCGGGCAGGCGCGCGCCCAGCAGCGGATAGCAGCGCCAGTAGAGCTGGCGGCTCAGCACCACGTCGGCCGAGTCCCGCTCGAGGATCTCCAGCACCTGCTCCATGCGCCGCACACGCACGAGCTTTGCGCCGCGGCCGACGCCAAGCGCCTTGAGCAGCCGCAGATACAGCATGTTGCGGTTGCTGTCGGCGACGACGGTCACCTCGCCGCGCAGGAAGCAGAGATTCTGGGCGAGGTCGCCCAGGGCATCGCCGATGAAGGTGCTTTCGGCGAAGAACTGCGCCACGCGCGCCGTCGCCGGAACCGCGCTCGGCGGCGCCCGCCGGCTCGCGAACCGCGCGAGGACCCGCTTCGCCTGGCGCCCGGCATAGGCGATTCCCTGCCACGCGGGAACGAGCAAGTGAGCCAGGCGCTGGCCGAGCGCCGCCTTCGCCGGCGTGGCGGCGTCGATGGCGGCGCGCAGCGCCGGCAGATCGGCGGCCGCCACGCATTTCGTGTAGTCGGCGGCCCGGCCGCGGTGCCGGTCGAGCGCAAGGTGCGCATAGTAGCCGCGCGCGTCGCGATAGACGAGAAAGCCACGGTACGTGTCCACATGCAGGTCGCGCGCGTCGACGCGCCGCTCGAGCGCGCCGCTGTCGGCGTGGCTCTTCAGCCATTCCGTTCTGGCTTCCGGGCGAATGAGCGCTTCCAGGTCCGCCTCGCCGCTCTCCCGCAGCTTGCGGATCGCGGCGTTCTCGAGGAGGGGCGCGACGCGTCCCGAAGCGAGCGCGGCGAGCGAGGTGGTCGAGACATGTCGGCCGTCGTGCGGGCCGAGGTAGTTGTCGACGCCGGCCTGGCCGGGATGCCAGGTGTGGTACATGAACTCCGACGGGTGCCAGTGCTCGCGCCGCCCGCTGTTCACCAGCCGCCAGGTCATGTCGTACGGGCCGCAGATATGGCCGAGGAAGTCGACGTGCTCGTCGGCGCCGCCGATGGCGAGGAGCGCGTCGCGCCGCGCGCACATGCAGGCGCCGTAGTTGCGGCTGTGGATCGGGTCGGTGCCGTCGAGGATGCCGGCAGGCTTGCCGCCGGCGTTGTTGATGCAGCCCTCGCCCAGCACTGCCTCGAAGCTCGGGTAGCCGAAGGGGTAGAGGTCGCGGCGGTTGTTGCGGAACTGGTCGAGGTGCAGCACGAGCTGCGGCTCGCGCGCGAAGGCTTCGACGATCGAGCGGATGAAGGTCGGCCTGACCATCGCGTCGGAGTCGCAGATGAGGCAGATCTCGCCGCGCGCGAGCACGATGCCGGCGTTGTACATGAGGTGCTTGTGGTAGTAGCACTCGGGAGGCATCTCGAGCAGCAGCCAGGTGTCCACTTCCGCCTCGAACTTGCGGATGGCCTCGGACTCGCGCGAGTAGTACTCGACGACGATCGCCTCGAACCAGTCGCGCGGCACGTCCTGGCGCGCGAGGTAGTGCAGCAGGTGGAAGCTCTCGCGCACGCTCCAGTCGAGCAGGATGAGCGAGACCTTCGGCTGCGCGCGCGCGACGCGCTTCAGGAACCTAGACATTGCCGTGCAGCGTGTTGCGGATCATGGCGTAGCCCTTGACGAGCTCGGCGATGCCCGCGTCGAGCGAGTGCGCCGGCTTGAAGCCGGTCGCCTCGATCTTGGCGTTGGAGACGATGTAGTTGCGCTGGTCGGGGTCCTTGCCGACCGGCGCCTCGAGGAAGACGAACCCGGGCACGTGCCGGGCGATGATCTCGCACAGCTCGCGCTTGGAGGCATTGGCGTCGGAGAGGCCGACGTTGTAGATCTGGCCCTGCATGCGCTCGAAGTTGGCGAGGCCGTGCTGGAACACGCGCGAGACGTCGCGCACGTGGACGTAGTTGCGCTTGAACGAGCTCTCGAAAAGCACGACGAAGCGGTCGTTCACCGCGCGATAAGTGAAGTCGTTCACCAGCAGGTCGATGCGCATGCGCGGCGACATGCCGAACACCGTGGCGAGGCGGAAGCTGATGGCGCTCGCGTGCTCCATGAGGTGCTTCTCCACCTCGACCTTCTCGATCGCATAGCGCGAGATCGGCCGCAGCGGCGACTCCTCGGTGCAGAAATTGTCCCCGTCGCCGGTGCCGTAGGCGCTGTTCGTGGTCGGCATCAGCACCCTCTGGGAAGGGGACAAATGCCTCAGCATCATCAGGATCGCGTCGCGGTTGGTCGTCGTCGCGCCCACCGGGTCCTGGTTGCAGAGAGGCGCGCCGACCAGCGCGGCGAGCGGGATGACCGCGTCGCTCTTCTGCAGAAGAGGCTTGATGGTCGATTCGATCCGGATATCGCCCTTCACCACGCTGAACTTCGGGTGGTAGCAGACCTGGTTCAGGCTGCCCTGGCGGAACATGAAGTTGTCGAGCACGGTGACTTCATGGCCGGCCGCGAGCAGGTCGGGGACGAGGATCGAGCCGAGGTAGCCGGCGCCGCCGGTGACGAGGACCTTCATTGGATGATCGCCCCTGCGCCCCGGTAGTCCTGCGGCACGCCGATGTCGACGAAGGGCCGGTCGAACTCGCGTCCGTAGACACGCCAGCCGTTGCGCAACGCGTGCGGCAGGAGATCGCTCTCCAGGCTCAGGCGCTGCCCAGCCTGCCACGGCAGCTGTCTCAGCCTCGATGAACTCATGATGTAGACGCCGCCATTCGAAAGATCGCCGGACATCGCGCCGACCTTCCCTTCCGCGTCTACGGAGAGGCCCTGGTAACGCTTGCCGTCGTTGGTACGAAACAGCGCCAGCGTCCAGTCGGCCTTGCTTTCTTCATGGAACGCCCTGAAGTCCTTCAACGGCACGGCGAAATAGGTGTCGCCGTTGATCACGACGATATCCGTAGCGGTCGTTCTTGCAGCCGCCAGAAGCAATCCGCCCCCCGTCCCAAGCGCCTGCGGCTCGGTGGCGTAGTCGATCTCGGCCCCGCCCCAGCGCGCGCCGAAATGCCCGCTGATGCGCTCGGCCAGATAGCCTACCGAAAGCACGAAACGGCGCACGCCCTGGCCGATCCAGTACTCGAGCAGGAGCTCCAGGAAGGGCCGGCCCTTGACCGGCGCCATGGGCTTGGGCACGTCGCTCACCAGGGGGCGCAGGCGGGTGCCGAGGCCGCCGGCGAGGACGATGGCCTCCACGGCCCTAGCGCGCCGCCGCGTCGAGCACGGCGCGCAGGCGCTCGATCTGCGGCCGCAGCTCGTGCGGATGGTTGCCGACGAAGAAGCCGCGGTCGTGCGCGAGGTTGGCGTTGCGGACCTCGCCGACGCGCTCGTAGTCGAAGAACTTGATGACGTCGTGGCGCAGGAAGCAGCCGCCGGTGATGATGCGATAGCCGATGTCCGCCTGCTTGAGCGCTGTCATGATCCTCTGGCGGTCCAACGGCAGATCCGGATTCAGGATCACCGTGAACGCAAACCAGGAGCTGCGGCCGTTCTCGCGCTGGATGATGAAGCGCTGGTCGCCCTGCATGAGGCCGACGAAGAGCTCCGCGTTCTTGCGGCGGACCTCGACCATGCGGTCGAGCTTCTTCAGCTGCTCGACGCCGATGGCGCCGGCGAGCTCGAGCGGGCGGGCGTTGTAGCCGGGCAGGATGAACCGGTAGGCCTCGAAAAAGTCGTCCTCGTTCTTTTCAAAGATGGTGCTTTCTGCAGGCAAGTCGCGGGTCCAGCCATGCGCGCGCATGCTCTTCGCGACGTGATACAGCTCGGTGTTGTCGGTCACCAGCACCCCGCCCTCCATGGTGGAGATGTGGTGCGAGAAGAACGAGCTGAAGGTGCCGAGGTCGCCGAAGGTGCCGCACGGCTTGCCGTTGAGCGTCGCGCCCATCGATTCGCAGTTGTCCTCGAAGAGGATGAGGCGGTGCCTGTCGCAGAAGGCGCGCAGCACGTCGAGCGCGCAGGGATTGCCGAGGATGCTCACCGCCACCACCATGCGCGTGCGCGGCGTGAGCGCCTGCTCGAGCTTCGACACGTCGATGTTGAGGGTGTCGAGCTCGACGTCGACGAAGCGCAGCCGCAGGCCGTACTGCTGCAGCGGATAGTAGGTGGTCGACCAGGAGATCGCCGGCACGATGACCTCGTCGCCGCGCTGCAGCGGCCGCCTGCCGGCGTAGGAGAGCGCCGCGACGCCGACCAGGTTCGCCGCCGACCCCGAGCTCACCATGAGCGCGTGCCTGACGCCGAACTTGCGCGCGAAGTCCGCCTCGAAGCGGCGCACGTTCTCGCCCATGGTGAACATGCCGCTCGCGATGACGCGCTGCATCGCCTCGATCTCTTCGCGCCCCCAGGAGCTGCTCGCCAGCTCGTAGAACATCAGCGGCACATCTCGCGCATCACCGCGCCGATGCGCTCGACGTTCGGGTAGTAGTACTGCTCGAGCGCGTAGCCCGCCGGCGAAGGCACGTCGGGCAGCCCGACGCGGCGCACCGGCCCCTTGAGGAGGTGGAACCATTTCTCCGCGGCGAGGCAGCCGATCTCGGCGCACACGCCGCCCATCATCCAGGAGGTGTCCACCACCAGCAGCCGGCCGGTCTTGGCGAGCGACTCCTCGACGATCGCCTGGTCGAGCGGCTTCACCGTGCGCAGGTCGATCACTTCGCAATCGATGCCCTCGGCGGCGAGCTTGTTCGCCGCCTGCTGCGCCAGCTCGATGGCGTGCGAGGCGCCGGCGACGGTGAGCTGCCGGCCGCGGCGCCGGTAGATGCCCTTGCCGAGCGGCACCGCGTAGTGCGCCTCGGGCACGACGCCGTCCTTCTTCATCAGCCAGCGGTGCTCGAACACGAGCACCGGGTTGTCGTCGGCGATCGCCGAGAGGAGCAGCCCCTTCGCGTCGTGCGGCGTGCTCGGCATGACGATCTTCAGCCCCGGCACGCCGAGCAGCAGCCCCTGGATCGCCTGCGAGTGCTGCGCGCCCGAGCCCCAGCCGCGGCCGATCGCCGCCCACACCACCATCGGCACCCGCGTCA
>JBQTJF010000155.1:0-8358 GCA_052387375.1 Betaproteobacteria bacterium | reverse complement strand
GTCGGCGACGGCCGAGACGACGTGCTTGATGGTGTAGAGGCTGCGCACGCTCGCGGCGGCCACCGTCACTGCGTCGTCCAGCTGGATCTTGAGCGCCGCGGGCGAGCGGTAATAGCGCCAGCGGTCCTGCGCGATCAAGGTCGGCGGCACGTTGCCGATCGGATGCTCGAGCGACCGCAGGTCGGAGAAGTCCGCCTCCCAGGCCGCCGGCAGCGGCAGCTGGTTGGCGTTGTCGGGCGTCACATCCTCCGCCTTCTCCTGCGGCCGGTCCTTCGAATAGCGCTTCACCGCCGCGTCGATCGCCTCGTCCTGCTGCGCCTGCGAGATCCTGGATGCGTCGTCGCGCACCAGGTCGGTGACGAGGGTGCGGTAGTCGGCGAGCATCGGTATATGAGTTTTGGTATATGAACTAAAAGGGGGCGGGGCGTCGCGTTCTCCCCGCCCCTTCTCGTCCCGGAGGAAAGAGCCGCCGCTATTTCCTCGCGCAGGTAAGCACCACCGTGATGTCGTCCCACGTCGGCGAGGTGCCGCCGATCGTGAGGACCACGGTCATCACGCTCTCGTCGCCGATGGCGGCGTTGGAGATCGTGCCCTCGGACCAGGTCCCCGCGGTGATGGAGATCGCCGACGACAGGACCGAAACGCCGTCGTCCTGCAGGTCCACGGTCAGCGTCGGCGAGGTGCCGCCCGAGGCGCGGGCGGTGGCGCCCACGCCGATCATGTCGCAGGGTTGCGGCATCGCGAACTTGACCGGGGTGACGGTCGCGGTGCGCTGGCCGGCGATGAAGACCGGCAGCACCATCACCTGGCCGCCGCCGACGCTGATGTTCGGCGTCGCCGCCTCGGCCGTCGGCGTGAGCATGGGCTGCAGGCCGATCGCGAGCGCGGCGACGATGAGAGCGAGAAAAGTCCGTTTCATGGGGTCTCCTGGTTGTCCTGGTTGTGGGCTCGGCCCGGTTACGCGACGACCGACTTGTCCCAGCTCCGGAAGTCCTTGACGTTCCCGCCGTAGATGTGCCGGATCTTCCAGGTGAGCTTGTCGTTCGAGAACATCGAGCCGACCGTGGGGTTGTCCTGCACGAAGAGCTCCGGCTCCTCGTTGCCGTCGAGGAACCCGACCTCGATGCCGGGGATGTCGCTCACGTCGGCCGAGAGCGCCCAGTCGTTCGCGTCGGTCCAGTACGGCACCGGCACCACCGTGAGCGACAGCTGCTGCACGAACGTCTTGTCGTTGTTCGTGTTGCGGTTGAAGAGGTTGACGCCCGTTTCCTCCAGGTCGTCGGGCACCCAGAGGTATCTCGGGCCGACGCCGATGCGCTTCGCGGAGTTGAGCTCGGTCTGCTTCTTCATCGCCAGGCGCCGGGCCGCGAGCGAGGTCGCATCCAGCGCCGCCGCGCCGAGGTTGGCGTGGTTGGCGTGGAAGAACGCGACGCCGTCGTAGATGGCGGGGTTCGTGCGCACGAAGTCGAGCACGAACTCGCACACCGTCCTCTTGGCCGAGCGCGCGAGCGCCACCGGGATGCGGCGGATGAGGCCCACGTCGTCGTTCTTGATCGCCTCGAGCGTCATGTCCTCGGTGCCGCCGCGCTTGGTCGCGGCGTAGGTCGCCTTCTCGTCGGTCGGCGAGCCGAGCGCCTGGTAGGCCGCGCCCTGGTTGACGGCCGGGAGGTTGCCGTAGCCGCCGATGCGCGTGCGCTCGTTGGTGCGGAAGTCCGCCACCGGCACCCGCTCGCAGGCGAGGCGCCAGGCGTCCCATGCCGTGTGCTCGCGGTAATCGGCGATCATGCGCCGCCGGATCGAGCTCCCGAGCACGTTCGTGAGGCCGGCCGTATCGAGCGACTCGCGGAAAGCCGCGCCGCAGGCTTCCGCCAGACGCGAGCGGTCCATGTGCTCGATGCGGCCGGTGACGCGCCGGTCGCCGGTCATCTCGATGTAGCACTCCTTGAAGGAGGCCACTGCCGGGTAGGGCTTGCCCTCGGCGTCCTTGCCGCCCGGGTTGAAGAACGCATCGAGCATGTGCGCGACGCGCTTGGAGCGGTCCTCGACCTGGATGTCGCCCGCGGCGAGCTTGACCTTGCCCGCGTCCACGCCCTGCGACTCGAGGAGCCGCACGACCTGGTCGCGCTCGGCCTTGATCTCGGTGTCGACGTCGGCTTCGGTAAAGCGCGCGAGCTTCTCGAAGCGCGCGACGAGCACGTCCTTCGAGGGCTGCGGGAGCGTGGTCGCGCCGATCTTCGCGCGCGCCGCCGCGCGCGCCTCGGTGAGGCGCCGGTACTCGGCGAACTCCTCGCGCGTGAGCGGATCGCCCGCCCTATCGTTCGCGGGCGCGGGCGCGGGCCTCACCGCCTCGGCGTAGCGCTGGAGGATCTGCTCGTCGCTCATCGCCGAGACGTCGAGGTTCGGGAACTTGGCCTTGATGGCCGCGAGCATCTTGTCTTTCATCGGGTCTTGCTCCTTGTCGTCAGCGGCTTCGACCAGCCGAACCAGCGCGCCGCCGGCGCCGGGCTCGACGATGAGATCCACGGAGCTCACCTTCCTGATCGACTCCGCGATGCGCGCCGCGCCCCTGCGCAGCGGCTCCTTGATCTTTCCGTAGGCGTTGATCGAGAGCGCGACCAGGTCCTTCTTGCCGCGCTTCCAGGCATCGACGATCGTCTCGCGCAGCGCCGACATGCCGGCGGCGACGTTCAACCGCGCCGCCAGGTGGCCGGTGTCCGCCTTCGCGCCCTCGACGAATTTCACGTCGCTGAACCAGCCGAAGATCTTCTCGGGGTCCTTGACGTCCTTCTTCAGGTGCTCCTCGTCGACCTTCACGTAGCAGCGCGCGCCCTCGAAAAGCCCGGCCGCCTCGCGCAACACCCGGTCGGGATAAAAGACGTTGCTGCTCTTCGCCTGGCCCGCGCGCACCAGGATCACTTCCCAGACCTTGCCTTCCGACCCCGCCGCCTCGCGGATCTCCGCGTCGTTGCCGGCGAGCGCCTCGCGCATCGACACGGGCTTGAACTCCTCGACCACCTCGACGGGATCGGCGAGCTGCACGTTGTTCTTCTCGTCGATCGTGTAGGCGAAGGACCAGTAGCGGCCGTCCTTGCAGGCGATGACGCGCTCGGCGTACATCGCCTCGATGTCGAACCAGGCCATGCTCTGGTTCGCGGGCTTCCTCGCGTCGTACCAGGCCTGCAGCGCCGCGCGCACCAGGTTCATCACCTGGTAAAGCTCGGTCGTCGCCGCTTCGCGCAGTGCCGCGATGCCTACGACGCCCTGTGCGGGAATGCGTTTCATGCGGCTAGGCGCGCGCCTCGTGCTTGCGGCCGTCGATGGTGACGATCGCCACGCGCCCGTCTTCGTAGCGGCGCGCCGAGAGCACGTGCTCGGCGGCGAGCGCCACGTCCTCCGTCTTGAAGCCGGGCCGCTCCTTGCCGTCCTCGCCCTTCACCGTCACCGGCGTCGCGATCTGCACCTTCACGTTCCTGAACAGCTTCACCGCGTCGGCGGCGCGGATGTCTTTTGGGGCCATGTGCGTGCGTCTCCTCGAGAGGTCTTGCTCGAACGGGCGGGATTTTCAGCGCCGCGCGCATGCGCGTTAACCCTGAAATTTTCAGGGGCGGGAAAGACTAGCTAGGCCGGAACGCGCGTGCGTTGGCGCGCGAGCACCGCTTGCAGCGAATCGCCGTCGTCTTCCAGGAGCGGCGAGCCAGGCTCGCGGCCCGCGTGCAGCACTTTCCAGTCGTCCTTGAAGGGGATCGATTCGCAGCCGCAGTTGCTGGCGAGAATGCCGCATGCCATGATCCAGTGGCGCGGCGACTCCACGTCGTAAACCCACCCGGACCACCAGACCCAGTGCAAGCTGAGGACCTCATCGAGCAATACCGCGCCGGGAAATCTCTGCTGCAGCTCTCGCAGGAAAGCGGCCTCAGCCGGTACATCCTCGCCCGCAAGCTTCGTGAGGCCGGCGTCGATCTGCGCGGCCGATCCGAAGCGAACAGCCTCGTGTGGCTCGCGCTGAAACGAACCGGCAGGACGGCCATCGAGCAGCAGGCGGGGGGCGCATGGCGCGCGCGCCGCGGCAAGAGCGACGCCGCCGGCCGCAAGCGGCGGCGGTCGTTGTCCCGCGAGCGGCGCCGCACCCATCCCGGGCGATTCGAGGCTCTGCTTGCCGCCGCGCTGCGCGCGCGCGGCCTCTCGGTCACGGAGCAGCGAAGCTGCGGCCCCTACAACCTCGATCTCGCCCTGGACAGAGCGCACGTCGCCGTGGAGATCTCCCTCTCGACCAGGACGCCGAAAAGCCGCCGTCTTGCCGAACGCACGAAATATCTCCTGGATCGGCTGTTCGTTTATATCGACCGCCGGCGCGCTGCGCGTTCGGCCTTCGACTGCGGTCGCGTCGCAGACCAGGCGGTCGCCTTCGCGCAGCGCGCGCGCAGCGGCAAAGCCGCGCTCGGCAAGTACAGGATGGTTTGGAGTGACGGTCAGGCGAAGCCCTGCCCGCGTGGAGATTCTGACTGCATAGCCTGAATAACGGGCGCGGAATGCGCTCTGCACGAGCCCGGAGATCATCGTCCCGGGGAGGAAGCAGTTGATGGTTTCGGAAGCCGGCGCGGCCGGATCGCGCGGGTACATCAGCTCGACCGGCGCGCGCCCGAGCGGCTTCAGGACGAACGGCTCGTTCACCTCGCGCACCTGGCCGTCGGCGAGATCGTGGTGCAGGCGGGGATGGAGCTTCCCCGAGCGGCGCCATTGTTTCTTGAGGCCCGGCACGACGCCCGCGGCCTGCTCCAGGCGCAGCTGCGCGGCGGTGGAAAACGCGCGCCCGAGCTCGGTGCGCACGATCGTGGTCGCCCGCGCGCGCGAGGCCTCGCCCAGGATCTCGGCGACGCGCCCGATGGCGTCGGACGGCGACTGCGCGCCGATCGCCACGAGGCCCAGCTCCGCTGTGATCTTGTTCGCCGCGTCCACGCCGATGTCCTTCACACGGTCGATCATGAAGGCGCGCATCGCCGCGAGCTGCGTGGTCTCGAGCATCGGCAGCGCCGAGGCGACGCTCGCCTCCGGCATCGCGGAGACGAGCGGCTTCTCGGTGAGCTCCCGGCCGAGCGACCAGGCGTCGCCCGCCGCGCCCGAGATCCTGGCGCCGCCATCGCGCGCGAACTCATCGAGCGTGCGCCGGATCTCGGAGGAGAGCTGCGGCAGGCTCCACTGCTGGTAGTCGGTGGGCTGGCTGGCGAGCTGCTCGCGGATCGCGCCCTCGGCCGCCTTGAGCAGCCGCACCAGGTCGTCGCGCGTCGAGCGCATGAGCGAGGTCCGCCCCCGCACCACCGCTGCCCGTGCCCGATCGAAGGCCCTCTTGCGCTCCGCGGGGGTCACGGCGCTAGACTCCTTCGGTGAAGCTGGAAGTCCATGACTGGGAAGGTAAGCGCTACAGCTCGGCGACGATTCGAGGCGATGACGGTGAGCCGCTTTTCGTGGGGCTGATGGATTGGTCCCCGAACCGCCATTTCGGCCTGCTGATCGGCAATCGGCTCGCCGATGGCGGGGCTGCAGCCCTGTTTTTCATCGATCAGCAAAACCTCTGGGCGCGACCAGTCGTGAAGCCTGACTTTCCGCACGTGACCGACCACGGCGTCGCGGCTTTCGTTGACGCCGGGCAGCTGGTGATCGCCGACATGAAGGGCGTGATTCTGGACAAACCTTTCGGCCCGCCCTGCTGCATTGACGCCTTCGAGGTCGGCGCCGACAGCTTCTACATCACGGCCGACCGAACCCGCTGGCGGGCCGACTACGACGGCAACTTGACGCGGCTCAAATGAAGGGCTAGCGTTCGCCCTTGGTGCTAGTAACACCGTACAGAGCGGCTCCCCGCGCCCGACAGCGCGCGTTTTTATTTGTGCCCTGTCCCTTCCCGGAGCAAGAACGCTGGCCGGGCGCCGGTGAATACAAGACCCCGCGAGGGGAAATAAGCCGGCCGTCTCTGTACGGTTACTAGCGCCTGGCCTCCCCGCCGCTCGTTCGCGGGCGGCGGGGAGTTTTTTATCGACTAGTAATCGATACAGAGGAGCAACCATGAAAAAAAGCCTCATCAGTGCCGCGGCCGACGTCGTTCTGCCGCCGGAACCGACGTTGCACGACCCCGTGCGCGCCATCAAGATCGCGCTCAGCAAGCTGCCGGGCGCCGACGGCATGATGATCTTTCGGGCGCAGGCGGCGCTCGAAGGCAAGTACGCCGAGGGATTCCGCGCCGGGCGAGAACAGGGCTTCAGCGCCGGATACCAGGGCGGATACCTTGAAGGACTGGAGGACGGCAAGCGCGAGGCGCTGGACAAGAAGGCGCGCGAAGAAGCCGAGCGAACCACGCTCAAGGCACAGGCGCGCGCGAGGAGGGTTGTATGAAGACCAGCAGAGCGAGCGCGGCTCACCGCGCAGCCGGCGTCAAGCGCCCACGCAATCCAATCGAAGTGGCGCGCGATAATCCCCGCTCGAAGGTCAAGGCGCTCCGGGCATATTTCTGGGACCTCAACTTGGTGCTCTCGAACCGGGGCACGCCCGAGGGTGCCCTGCTGCGGCGCGATGCCGACGCGCGATACCGCGCGGCCAGGGCCCGGTCTCGACAGATCGGGTTGCCCGCGGTCATTCGCGAGCTCTGCTCGGACTGCGTGGGGGGCCATGCAGACCCCAACCTGCCGGTCCGGGTTCGCGACTGCCCCTGCAAAAGCTGCCCGCTCCACCCGGTGCGGCCTTGGCAGCGGGTCAAAGGGCGGGGTTGAGCCCGCCCCGGAGTCTATTTACGACGTTTTTATGAGGTACGACGGCCGCGGCTAGCCCTACCCCACGCAGACCCCCACAAAATCGCTCCAGGAGGCCATTCCAGGGGGCCGGTTTTTGCAAACCAAGTGGCACAGCCGGGCCTCAGCCCCCGGCGGCCGGCGCCTCGGTGCCGGCCGGCAAGGTGAAAATGTCGAACTCGGCGCGCTTGGCCGCCTCCTCCGCGGCCGCTTCGAGCTCCTTCTCGGCGTCGATCTCCACGCCCAGGCGCGAGGCGACCGCGGCGATGACTTCGAGCGCGGTCTTCTTCGTGAGCAGCTCGCGCTCGAGCGCGAGACCGCAGGCGGCGACGACCTGCTGCATCGCGGTCGCGCCCTGCGCGAGATCTCCGGGCGCGAGCTCGGGCATGATCGCCTGCGGGTTCCAGGCGGGATCGGACCAGTCGATGTCGTTCTGCTTGCCGTCCGTCGCCGCCTTCTTCGCGAGCACGTAGCGCCCGATCGACTCGAGGATGTGCTTGAGCACCCTCTGGCGCATCTTCAGGTCCTTGAAGGTCGGGCCGCCCATCTCCGCCGCGGCCGCGCGGTTCACGTCGCCGCCGCCGCCGAACCAGTGCTCGGGCCGGCGCGCGCCACCCAGGATGTGGTTGCGGATCAGGCGCGCGCCCTCGCTCGTGTCCTGCGCCTTGAAGTCCGGCGTCTTTGGCTCGAGCGTCTCCGCGTCGTTGTGCACGTAGGCGCCGCCCGAGCCGGGCAGGGTGAATTCCCTCGCACGCTTTTGCACCGCGTTCGCATCCGCGTTCTTCACCGTGAGGTCCCACACGAGCGAGCGCAGCAGCTTGTAGCGGTCGGCCTCGCCGAACAGGAACTGGTCGTAGGCGTCGAGCCAGTCGGCGAGGTGCAGGAGGTCCGAGCGCCCGCGGCTGCCGGACGAGAGGTCGTTGATGCGGAAGTAGAACACCTCGCCGTCGGGAAAGTCCTCCGCGCGGATGCGCTGCGTGCGGCTCGTGAACACCGACTCCGGGCCGTTGATGATGACGCGGTACTTCCAGTAGCGGCCCTTGGCGTCGCGCTTGGTAACGACACCGATCGGCTGCTCCGGGTTGTCGGGGTCCTTCACCACCCGGCCGATCAGGATCGGGTCGAGGTAGCCCAGGCGCACCATGCCGTCCACGTCGTTCACAAAGGCGGGGTAGACCTGCTCGCCGAAGAGCGCGAGCTCGCGCGCTTTCTTCGGGAGCTTGAGATCCATGTCGTTGATCGGGTCGCGCCAGAATCGGTCGAGCGCCTTCTGGTTCTCCGGATCATCGACGATGAGCCGCACGCCCTCGGCGAGGAGGTAGGAGATGCCGATCTCGACGATTGAGTTGCCGAGCGGGTTCTGCTCCCAGAGCCAGTGCGCGATCTTGTTCATGCGCTCCTGCGTGAGGAGCGGCAGGTCGCGCTGCGAATCGGAGGTGAGCGGGCGCCAGTTCTGCTCGTCGGCGTCGATCGCCTGGCCGTAGGCTTCGCGCAGCGGTTTGGTGGGTTCCTCGAACGTGCCGCCCACCGATTCGATCCAGTATTTCTGCTCTTGCGGGCTCATGCCGCTCTCCTGAAT
>JBQTJF010000154.1:0-1887 GCA_052387375.1 Betaproteobacteria bacterium | reverse complement strand
CTCGCCGCGCGCGACGCCAACGAGAAGGTGCTCGCCATCGCGGCGAAGATGCTCGGCTTCGACTCCGCCGAGGGGCTGCACCTCGTCGACGGGCGCGTCGAGCGCGAGATCCTCGGCGAGCGCGTGAGGCCCGACATCACGCTCGCGCAGATCGCGCGCACCGCCTACCTCGACCCGACCGCGCTGCCAGCGGGCATGGCGCCGGGCCTCGACTTCTCGCGCACCTACGACCCGCCGCCGATGACCTACTCCAACGCCGCGCACGCCTGCGAGGTGGAGGTGGACGTCGAGACCGGCGCGCTGAAGATCAACCGCTACGTGGTCGCCGAGGACTGCGGCCAGGTGCTGAACCCGAACGTCGTCGAGGGCCAGCAGCACGGCGCCATTGCCATGGGCCTCTCGGGCGCGCTGCTCGAGCACATGCGCTACGACGAGCACGGCAACAACATCACCGGCTCGCTCGCCGACTACCTCGTCGCCACCTCGACCGACCTGCCGAGCTTCGAAGTCATCCCGATGCACACGCCGAGCCGCGGCAACCCGGTCGGCACCAAGGGCATGGCCGAGGGCGGCGTCATGGGCGCGGTGGGCGTCATCATGAGCGCCGTGAACGACGCGCTCGCGCCCTTCGGCGTCGTCGCCGACCGCCAGCCGCTCAGCCCGGATCACCTGCGCTCGCTGCTGAGAAGCCGGAGCTGAGGCAGGCCGCTGTCAGCGGCCCGCCGGCCTCGGCGTTAAGCGGTCATGGGCGTCTTCGCGTCGCAGGCTGTTGAACTTATCAGTAGCTGATACAATCAAATGCAGGAGGCCGGCCACCGACGCGCGCCCGCACGGCCTTTCGTACTCGCTGACGCTCCACGACCGGACCGGGCGCCGGCTGATGGGCTTCGACAACGCCCATGCGGTCGAGCGCCCGGGCGGTAGGTTCGTCGAGCAGCCGCGCGTGTATGACCACGTGCATCGCGGGCAAGACGACGAGGGCAGGCCCTACGAGTTCGTGAGCGCGGGCAAGCTGATCGAGGATTTCTGGGCCGAAGTCGACAGGATCTTTTCGCTGGACGAGGAATAGGACGATGGCGAAGAAGGTGATGAAGGTCGGCATCATGCCGTACCGGGAAATGAAGGCGCGCACGCTGGCGATCGCCCGCGGCCGGTACAAGCCGCGGCCGGACGAGCCGAAAGTGTGGTTCAACTCGCTCCGGTCGCTTGCGAGCGTGCTCTCCGAAGAGAACCAGGCCTTGCTGCAGGCCATCCGGGAGCACAACCCCGAGTCGATCGCGGAGCTGGAGCAGATCACCGGCCGCGCGGCGAGCAATCTCACGCGAACCCTCCATACCCTCGAGCGCTACGGGCTGGTCGAGCTGAAGCCGGCGGCGTGCGCCGCGAAAGCCGGCGGCAGGGCGCCACTCAAGCCCGTCGTGCTGGCCGACGGCGTGGACTTTGAGCTGAGCTTCTGATGCCGCGACTCGTGTGGGCCCCGGCGCCGATGCTGCGAGCAGGCACGCCGCTGCCTTCCAACCACGTCTCCTGCGTGATTGTTAGTGCTCGGGTACAAGGGGTTCAACACGGCGATCTTCACCGGTTCATACGCAGCGGCCGCCATGCCGGCGCGCCTCGAGCCGCGCGAGGACAAGTTTCCCTTCACCGTGGCGATGACGCATTTCGCGCGGTTGACGCGGAATCTACAAAACTGTAGATTTTTAATGATATGGAAAAAGAAACCCAGATTTCGGCGCTCGTTTCCCGGGCGACTCGCGAGCTGCTCGAGCGGCATGTGCGCGCCTCCGGGGTGAAGAAGGGGCACCTCGTCGAGCAGGCGCTGCAGCATTACCTCGTCGCGCTGGAGCACTTGCCGGCCGACATCATCGTTCATCCCAAGCTCGTCGT
>JBQTJF010000153.1:0-1702 GCA_052387375.1 Betaproteobacteria bacterium | reverse complement strand
GCTCGGGGTGGACGCTCAAGCGCACCTTGCCCGTGGACTGCACCCGGTAGATGGCGGCGACGTCGCGCTCGGCGAGCAGCTCGCCCCACGCGCTGTTGGCAAGGATCATCATCTCGGAGACCAGCTTGTCGAGCGGCGCGCCGCGCCGGCGCGGAACGATGCGCACCCTGCCCCCCTCCCCGCTGAAGGTGTAATCGACGAGCGCCGCCCCGGCGCTCGGCCGGCCGCGCTTCGCCTCGAGCGCGGCGGCGAGGCGCCACAGCGAGCGCAGCTCGTCCTCGTAGGGCAGCCCTGCCTGCGCGCCGGACTCGAAGGCGGCGTTGAGCACGTCGTACTGCGCATGGCGCAGGTTCGCGGCGATCGGCACGCGCTCGAGGCGGCTGTGCCGAGCGCGCAGCGCGCCGTCGGCCTCGGAAACGGTGAAGTAGAGCGACACCGCAGCCTGCTCGCCGCCGTGGTCGAGCGAGAAGCGCTCGATCACGTCCTCGGGCAGCATGGTGAACTTGCGACCCGGCATGTAGGCGGTCGAGAGCCGCTCGCGCGCGAGCGCGTCGAGCGGCGAGCCGGGCGCGAAGCCCGCCCCCGGCGCGGCGATGTGGATGCCGATGCGCAGCTCGCCCGGCGCCGTGCGCCGCACCGAGAAGGCGTCGTCGATCTCGTTGGTGCCGACGTCGTCGAGGCTGAAGGCCGCGACCTCGGCAAGCGGCAGGTCCGCCGGCGGCGCCGGCAGCGGGTGCGGCGGGAACTGCGCGCCGCGGGGGACGAGCTCGTGCAGGAAGCGCTGCAGGTGGTATTCGTGCGGGTCGGCGAGCAGGCCGCAGCGCTCGAGGAGCCGCGGCGGCGTGAGGCCGGTCTCGTGGCAGGCCTGCTCCAAGGCGCGGGTCTCCGGCCTGTTGCGGTCCGGCGCGTAGAGCAGCTCGTCGCGCAGTGCGGCGATCTCCGCCGGGCAGTCGAACTTCGCCAGGCGCGCCGCCCAGGCGGCGATGCTTTCCTGCAGGCGCTTCTTCTTCTCCAGGCCGGCAAGGGCGAGCTGCAGCGTCTGCTCCGGGGCGGCCTGGAAGCGCCCTTTGCCGCGGCGGTAGAAATACATGGGCGCGGAATGCAGCTTCATCAGCACCCCCGCCGCTTCCGCGGGCGTCGGCTCCCGGCCGACATACTCGCGCGCGAGGTCCCGGAACGAGAACTCGCGCCCGCCGACGCACTGCCAGAGGAACTGCACATCGAGGCCCCTGGAGAAATCCTCCGCCGCGGCGAGCACCTCGGCGCCCGAAGGCCGCTCGAACGAGAGCAGCACGTTCGCCGCCTTGATCTTGCTGCGCCGCCCGTGCGGGCCTTCCACCTGGAAGGACGCCGGCGCCCGCGACAGCACCGCGCCGACCTTGAGGTCACCTTCCTCTTCGTAAAGGACTTGCATCGCGCGCCAGATAGACCGCGCGATTATAGGTTTCATGCTCCAGCGACGACGCGCTTTCCCCTCGTCCGGGCGTATGTTCCGAGCTGCTCAGTGTGGCTGCCTTCATCGGCGTGGACGATGAAGATTTCGTCCGCTAGCAACGCGGCGAAGCGATTGCGCACGTGCGAACGCTCTTCGGTCAAGCGCCTGTCGGACGGCAGGAAAGTCGACAACAGGAGCATGCGGCCCTTGTCTATGGTCTGCTCCCAACGCTTCGGCAGTCGCATCGTGTCCGTCCCTTTTTGCGGC
>JBQTJF010000152.1:0-7086 GCA_052387375.1 Betaproteobacteria bacterium | reverse complement strand
TGCGGGCAGCCTGGACGAGCCGGGCCGCTTCGCGCCGCAGGTGCTCACCTACAGCGTCCGTGGGCTGGCGTGGGACGCCATCGATCCCTCGTTGCAGGCATTCGAGCGGATGCCGCCCGCCTAGGCGGCGGCTTGGCGGGCAGCGGCTTTGCGCTCGAGGAGCCGGCCGAAGTTCTCCAGCGAGAGCAGGTGCATGTAGATGCGCGCCAGGATGCCCTTGCGCATCAGGTTCTTCAGCTGCGCGGCGTTCAGGTTCTCCAGGTTCTTCTCCGCGACGCGCTGCATGCCGGTCATCTGCATCTTGTCGCCTTTGTCTTTGAGCGTCGCCTGCATGGTGAAGGGCTCGAGCAGGCCGTAATCGGCGAGGATCGAGCACATCTCGCGCGAGCGCTCGAGGTCCTTCTCGTACTCGGCAAGCAGCCGCTCGAGCTCCTTCCACTTGGCGCTCGCCTCGCCCTTGTCGTCGAACATCGCCTCGCCCGCTTCGTCGAGCGCCGAGCTCTCGACGCAGATCAGGCGGTCCTTCTGCTCGACGCGGTTGACGTTGAGACGCGCCATGCAGAACGGGTAGCGCCGCGCGTAGGCCGGCACGTAGGTGCCGCTCGCCCAGGCGCCGCCGGCGAAGAACAGGTTTTCGCCCGCGCTCATGCCGAGCACCGCCACCACCGCCGGGTTGCCTTTGCCTTCGGCGGTGGTGAAGACGATCGGATAGTGGCGCGCCACCGGCTGGAACTCGGTGTGGCTGATCGGGATGGCGTTGGCCGCCTGCGCGAATTCCGGCACCTGGCCCGGCGCGAGCAGGCGCACCTTGTGGGTCTTGAGCAGGGGCACGACTTCGCGGTAGCCGAAGGGCGGCGAGATCTGCATGGTGAAACCATATTACGGTAAAATCCGCGCCTCCCCGGGGTGGTAGCTCAGCTGGGAGAGCGTCGCGTTCGCAATGCGAAGGTCGGGAGTTCGATCCTCCTCCACTCCACCACTTCTCCTACACTTGTAGGCGCAGGCTGAAGTTAGCCGATGCGTGGAACCCTGCGACAGCCATGAGCAATCGCCTCGCCGGCGAAACCTCGCCCTACCTGCAGCAGCACGCCGCCAACCCCGTCGACTGGCAGCCGTGGGACGCAGCGGCGCTGGCGCGCGCGCGCGACGAGGACAAGCCGATTCTCCTGTCGATCGGCTATTCGGCCTGCCACTGGTGCCACGTCATGGCGCACGAGAGCTTCGAGGATGCCGAGGTGGCGGCGGTGATGAACCGGCACTTCGTCAACATCAAGGTGGACCGCGAGGAGCGGCCCGACCTCGACCAGATCTACCAGGCCGCGCACCAGATGCTGGCGCAGCGCGGCGGCGGGTGGCCGCTCACCATGTTTCTCTCGCCCGACGGTACGCCGTTCTGGGGCGGCACTTACTTTCCCAAGCGCGCGCGCTACGGGCTGCCGGGGTTCGTCGAAATCCTGGAGCGCATCGCCCAGGTATGGCGCGGGCAGCGCGCCGCCGTCGGCGAGCAAGGCGAGCAGGTGCGCCTCGCGTTCGACCGGCTGCAGCCGCGCACCGCCGCCGGCCGGGAGGCGCTCGACGCCGCGCCGGTGCGCGCGGCGCTGGAGCTGCTGCGCGCAAGCTTCGATGCGCGTAACGGCGGCTTTGGCGGCGCACCCAAGTTCCCGCACCCGACGGACCTCGAGCTGTGCCTGCGCCATGGCGAGACCGCGATCGTCGACACGACGCTCCGACGCATGTGCGAGGGCGGCATCTTCGACCAGCTGGGCGGCGGTTTCTCCCGCTACAGCGTGGACGCCGCGTGGCGTATTCCGCACTTCGAGAAGATGCTGTACGACAACGGGCCGCTGCTCGCGCTCCTCGCCGACGCCTGGCGCGTGACGGGCGATGGGCTGTATGCGCGCTGCGCGACGGCCACGGCCGGCTGGATCATGCGCGAGATGCAATCGCCCGAGGGCGGCTACTACTCCTCGCTCGACGCCGATTCCGAGCACGAGGAAGGCAAGTTCTACGTCTGGGACGCGCGCGAAGCGCGTGCGCTGCTCAGCGCCAAAGAGTGGGAAGTGGCGGCGCCGCATTTCGGCCTCGACGGCCCGCCGAATTTCGAGGGGCGCCATTGGCATCTGCACGTTGCGCGCCCGCTGCAGGACGGGACCGCAGACCTGCTGGCCGCGGCAAGTGCAAAACTGCTCGCCGGGCGCGCCAAGCGCGTGCGCCCCGGGCGCGACGACAAGGTGCTCGTGTCCTGGAACGCGCTCGCCATCGGCGGCATGGCGCGCGCGGGACGCGTGTTCGGCGAAGGCGCGTGGCTCGCTTCGGCGCGCCGCGCGCTCGATTTCGTGTGCTCGCGCATGTGGCAGGGCGGCCGCTTGCTGGCGACGAGCAAGGACGGGCGCGCGCACCTCGATGCGTACCTGGACGACTACGCGTTCCTGATGCTGGCGCTGATCGAGCTGCTGCAGGCGGAGTTCCGCGCCGCGGACCTGGCGTTCGCCGAGGCGCTCGCGCAGGTGCTACTCGAGCAGTTCGAGGACGATGTGTCGGGCGGGTTCTTCTTCACCGCGCGCGACCACGAGCGCCTCATCCACCGCCCCAAGCCCGGCCACGACCAGGCCACGCCCTCGGGCAACGGCGCGGCCGCGCTCGCGCTGAACCGGCTAACCGCGCTCACCGGCGAGACGCGCTACGCCGATGCGGCCGAACGCACGCTGCGGCTTTTCCTGCCCAGCATGCGCGCGCAGCCGGCGGGCTTCGCCATGCTGCTGGCCGCGCTGGAAGAATGTCTCGAGCCGCCCGCCACCGCGATCGTGCGCGGCGCGTCGGACGCGCTCCGCGAGTGGTCCCGCGGGCTGGCGCGGGCGTACCTGCCGCGGACCCTGGTGCTCGCCATACCGGCCGGCCTTGCCGGCTTGCCGCCGGCGCTCGATAAGCCGGGCTCGCCAGCGACCCAGGCCTGGCTGTGTCGCGGCGCCACCTGCTTGCCGCCGTTCGACAGCGTGCAAGCGCTGCGCGAGGCCTGCCGGGCGTAGCGAGCGCCCGCCGGGACACGGCGCCCTTTTTTGTGCAACCATTCCCGCGCTGCCGGGGGGACGGGACGATCCATGGGCTATTTCCTGCAGCAGCTCATCAAAACGATAGGAAATTCCTTCGCCTCCGTGCCGCGAAATGCGCGCGCTTGCGGCATGTTTCGGGTCAGTGAGCGGTGCTTCTCGCTATGATCGATCCTGGCCGCGGCTGCGAGCCCGGCGCACGCGGCCTTTGGCAAATAGCTGGTCGGCCGCCTGGATGCTCCGGTCGTTCTTTTTCTCGTGGCACTCGCCCTCATCGCCGCCACCGCCTGGAACGTCATCCGCGCGCGGCGACGTTGACCGACGTTTAATGAATCGAGCCACCAGCGTGCCGCAGTATCGCCCTACAGGGCGAGTGGTTGAACACCCTCGGCGCGCGTGGATACTTGGCGGGATGGCACGCACAGTCAAATGCATCAAGCTCGGGCGCGAGGCCGAGGGGCTCGATTCCCCGCCCTATCCGGGCGAGCTCGGCAAGCGCATCTTCGAGAACGTGTCGAAGGAAGCGTGGCGGCAGTGGCTCGAGCAGCAGAAGATGCTGGTGAACGAGAACCGGCTCAACCTCGCCGACAAGAAAGCGCGCGACTATCTCGCGCAGCAGATGGAGAACCATTTTTTCGGCAGCGGCGCCGACGTGGCCGCCGGCTACGTGCCGCCGACGCAGCAGAAGTAGGCGGCCGGGATGGAGAAGAAGAACGACGCGCCGCAGCCGGTCGAGATCAAGCTGCACCAGAAGTCGCGAAAGATGGAGATCGCGTTCTCGGACGGCAGCCGGTTCGAGCTGAGCTACGAGCTGCTGCGCGTGTACTCGCCTTCGGCCGAGGTCCGCGGCCACGGGCCCGGCCAGGAGGTGCTGCAGGCCGGCAAGCGAGACGTGGACATTTTGTCGCTGGAGCCGAGCGGCAGCTACGCGGTACAGCCGACGTTCTCCGACGGACACAACACGGGCATCTATTCCTGGGACTACCTCTACAAGCTGGGCCAGAACCGCGAAAACCTATGGCGCGAATACCTGCAGCGCCTCGAGCAGGCGGAGGCGAGCCGCGAGCCGGGTCCCGAGCCTTTCGAGGCGCGGCCGAAATCAAAGTAGCGGGCGCCTTCAAGGTCGTACTCGTCAACCCCTATGAGCTGGGGCGCCAGCCGTTTGCCCTGGCGCAGCCTGCCGCATGGCTGAAGCGCGAGGGCTTTGCGGTGAGCTGCCTCGATCTTTCGCTGCAGAAGCTCGAGGCCGAAATGCTGGCGGACGCCGACCTGGTGGCCGTCTATGTGGGGATGCATACCGCCACCCGCATCGCGGTGCAGGCCCGGCCGCGCCTCCGGCGGCTCGCCCCGGAGGCGCACCTCTGCGTCTATGGGCTCTACGCCCCTATGAACGAGGCGCTGTTGCGCGGGCTGGGCGTGGACACCGTACTGGGCGGAGAGGTCGAGCCGGCGCTCGCCTCGCTGTGCCGGAGACTGCGGACCGATGGAGATCCGCGGGTGCAGAGCGAGCCGGTCATCAGCGTCGCCAAGATGGCGTTCGAGGTGCCGGACCGCAGCGGCCTGCCGAAGCTCTCGCGCTACGCCCACCTGGTGCTGCCGGACGGATCGACCCGGGTCGCCGGATTCGCCGAGGGCAGCCGGGGCTGCAAGCACCTGTGCCGGCACTGCCCCGTGGTCCCGGTGTACCAGGGAGCGTTCCGCATCGTTCCGGCCGACACGGTGATGCAGGACATTCGCCAGCAGGTGGAAGCAGGCGCCACCCACATCTCCTTCGGCGACCCGGATTTCTTCAACGGGCCCACCCATGGCCTGAGGCTCGCGCGCGCCCTGCACGAAGCGTTCCCCCACGTCACGTTCGACGCGACCATCAAAATTCAGCACCTGATCGATCATCGAGCGCTGCTGCCCGAGCTGCGCGCGAGCGGGTGCCTCTTCATCACCTCCGCCGTGGAAGCCGTGGACGACGAGATCCTGCGCCATCTCGACAAGAACCACACCAGCCGCGACTTCGACCGGGCCGTCGCGCTCACGCGCGCAGCCGGCATCGCGCTCGCACCGACCTTTGTGGCCTTTACCCCCTGGACGACCCTGGAAGGCTACCTCGCGCTGCTCGAGCGGCTCGTCGAGCTCGAGCTCGTGGAAAGCGTGCCGCCGGTGCAGCTCACCATTCGCCTCCTCGTGCCCGAAGGCTCCTGGCTGCTGAAGCTGCCCGGCTTCAGGGAGGAGCTCCTCGGCTTCGATCCGGCGCTCCTCGGCTATCCATGGATTCATCGCGATCCCCGCGTCGATCGCCTGCAGCAGAACCTGCAGGCGGAAGTCGCGCGATGCGAGCAGCAATCGGTTCCCCGCCGCGAAGTGTTCGCTGCCATCTGGCGCATGGCCCATGAGGCTGCCGCGCGTCCCGCACCCGGGCTCGCGGGCGATCTCGGCGCGCCGATCCCGCGTCTCTCCGAACCGTGGTACTGCTGCGCCGAGCCGACCGAGCAGCAGCTGCAATCTTTCTGAGGTCCATGAAGCGCGTCCTGCTGCTTCTGCCCACCACCGGCTACCGCAACGACGACTTTCGTGCGGCCGCCCGAAAGCTGGGCGTGGAAATCGTGCCGGCGGGCAACTACTGCCACCGATTGGCCCCGTCCTGGGGGCTCGCTCCCATCATGGCGCTGCATTTCGACCGGCCGGCGCAGGCGGCGGAAACCGTGTTGCGGGAAATGAACGGCATCCCGGATGCGGTGCTGGCCGTGGACGATTCTGGCGTGGAGCTTGCGGCCCTCCTGTCGGAGCGTCTTGGCCTGCCGGGAAATCCCGCCCAGGCGGTGCGCACGGTGGGCGACAAGCTGGCGTTTCGCCGGCTGCTCCGGGAACGCGAATTCCGCTGTCCCGGATTCCGTCACCTGCCGAGCGGCGAAGATCCCCGCAAGCTGCTTGCCAAGGTGAAGTTTCCCGTGGTGGTGAAGGCCCGGCGCCTGTCGGCAAGCCGCGGCGTGATCCGTGCCGACGATCCCGAAGCGCTGATGCGGGCGGTCAACTGGGTACGGGCCATCCAGCTCCGTGCCGACCGCGACGCCCAGGACCTGGGCCTCATCATCGAAGACTTCATTCCGGGGCGCGAATACGCCCTGGAAGGCAGCCTGCAATGCGGTGAGCTCGCCACGCTCGCTCTCTTCGACAAGCCCGATCCGCTGGACGGGCCCTACTTCGAGGAGACGCTCTACATCACCCCCTCGCGGCTCCCGCCGGCGCTTCAGTACCGCATCCACCAGGAAGTGGCGCGCGCCTGCCGTGCCGCCGGGGTCGTGACCGGCCCCGTGCACGCCGAAGTGCGGGTCAATGACCAGGGCATCTGGCTCCTGGAGATCGCGGCCCGCTCCATCGGCGGCTTGTGCGGCCGCGTGCTCAACCATCTCCTGGGCATGAGCCTCGAGGAGCTGATCCTGCGCCAGGCAGTAGCCGAACCACTCCCGTCACTTCCCGATGCCGGCGAAGCCGGCGCTTCGGGCGTGATGATGATTTCGATTCCACGGCGCGGCATTTACCGCGGCCTGGAAGGCCTCCCCGCCGCACAGTCGGTACCCGGGATTACCGGCGTGGCCATTACGGTGGAGCCCGGCCAGATCATCGCGCCGCCTCCCGACGGCGCGAGCTATCTCGGCTTCCTCTTCGCCCGCGCGGCGAGCCCCGCAGATGCGGAAACCGCGCTGCGCATCGCCCATGGCCTGCTGCACTTCGATATCCGCCCCGAGTATCCCGCGACAACAGCGCCTGCCGCCGGAACGGCGTGGTCCGCTTCCTAACTAAGGACCGCCTCGTTTGAGGACAAGGAGCAGGCAAAGTCTTGCCGGCGGGTAGAGGCTGTATTGTTCGATATTCGCCGCCCAAGACAAAGTTAGGCGACCCTTTTCAGCGGTTGGCGGGCGGGCGGCGGCCTCAAATCGGCAGGAGCCTTTAAGCTGCAATCTCACCGACTGCCAAGAGCACATCGCGCCCACGAGTGCCTGTGGCCGGTCGGCGAGATGGCGGAAAGCGGGCCGAAAGCGGACCA
>JBQTJF010000151.1:0-3701 GCA_052387375.1 Betaproteobacteria bacterium | reverse complement strand
GTGCCCGAGACGCCTTCCACCCGCGCCTGGCCGCCGAGGATGCCCTCGGTGCCGACCTCGCGCGCCACGCGCGTCACCTCGGCGGCGAAGGAGCGCAGCTGGTCCACCATCGTATTAATTGTGCTTTTTAAGGTTAAAAATTCTCCTTTGACGTCGTCGTCAATCTTCTTCGACAGGTCGCCCTTGGCCACCGCGGTGGTCACGTCGGCGATGTTGCGCACCTGCGAGGTGAGGTTGCCGGCCATGGAGTTGACGTTGTCGGTGAGGTCCTTCCACACGCCGGCGACGCCCTTCACCTTGGCCTGGCCGCCCAGCTTGCCTTCGGTGCCGACCTCGCGCGCCACGCGCGTCACTTCCGCCGAGAAGTCGCCGAGCTGGTCCACCATGCGGTTGATGATCTTGGCGTTGCGCAGGAACTCGCCCTCGAGCGCCCGGCCGTCGACTTCCAGCGCCATCGACTTGGAGAGGTCGCCTTGCGCCACCGCGCCGATCACGCGCGCCGCCTCGTTGGTCGGGTGCACGAGATCGTCGATGAGCGAGTTGATCGAGTCGACCTTCTGCGCCCAGAAGCCGCGCGCGTTGGGCAGCGAGGCGCGCTTCTTCAGCTTGCCTTCCTTGCCGACCCTCTGCGCCAGGCGCGCGAACTCCTCCGCCATCGCCACGTTCTGCTCGACGAGGTCGTTGAACACCTCGGCGACCTTGGCGAAGCCGGCCGTGCCCTGCAGCGGCAGCTTCGCCTTGCTGTCGCCGCGGCGCAGCGCGAGGAGCGCCCCGTGGATGAGCGTCAGCTCTTCGGCGTGACCGACGGCGGAGACTTCCGACCCCTTGAGCGGCAGATTCATTGGTTCACCTCTTGTGAAACGGGCGCATGCGCGCGCGCAAGAGTAACGTGCAAGCCCTGTAGAAAGGGATCGACATGCCTGTAGTGCGATCCGCTACAGCGCGACGGCGCGCGTCGTGGCTGGACGACAGAATCGCTTGCGGTGTAATGGCGGGACGGTATGATGCGCCGCGTGACGAGCCGCCCGCTCCGCATTCTCATCGCAGACGACGAGCGCGATACCGTCAGCACGCTCTCGGAGCTGCTGCGCCTGGAAGGCCACGAGGTGCGCGAGAGCTTCAACGGCCGCGAGGCGCTCGACGCCGAGGCGAGCTTCGCCCCCGACGTGGTGCTGCTCGACATCGGCATGCCGCAGATCACCGGCTACGAGGCGGCGCGGCGCATCCGCGAGCGGCACGGCGCCGCGGGCGGGCGCGGGCCGATGCTGATCGCGATCACCTGCTACCAGCAGCCCTCCGACAGGATCCTCGCCGAGCTGGTGGGCTTCGATCGCCATCTCGGCAAGCCCTTCGACCCGCGCGTGCTCGTCGACATCGTGAACCGGGAAGCAATGCGCATGCCGAAACCGCCAAGGCCCTGAATCGCCGCGTGGCGTAATCGCGCTACAAGAATCACCGAAGCGGAGCGACTTGAGCGCGCGCGCGCACGCGCCGATGATCGGCGCATGCGCAGGGGAGCCGCAGCCGCCATCGATTGCCCGACGCCCGCGCCCTCGCGGCGCACCGTCTACGCGCGCGCGCTGCACCGCGCCTGCGTGGTGGTCGGCGGCGTGCCGCAGCTCGCGGCGCAGATCGGCGCCACCGAGGCCGCGGTGCGCGGCTGGGTCGAGGGCACCGAGCGGCCGCCCGAGCTCTTCTTCCTCGCCGCGGTCGAGATCCTCCTCCTGCACGCCGAGGAGCGGCCCGGCCCTGCAAGCTGAAGGCCGGTCGGCGCGATTGTGCGTTCCGCGGACTTCGGGAATGATCCGCCCCATGGCCGAGAGCGTGCAGATCCGCGCCTTGCAGAAGGCGATCGAGCTGGCGGGCGGGCGGCGCGCGCTCGCCGCGCGCCTGGGCGTGAAGGCCGCCGACATCGAGAAATGGCTGGGCGGCCGGGCCGAGGTCCCGCGCGACGTGTTCCTGCGCGTGGTGGAGCTGCTCGTCGACGAGCTCGCCCCCGACGCGGACGCGGACGAGCCGGGCGACCCGCCGCTGCCGCGCTCCTCGGCGGCATGGTCGCCGCAGGACCGCGATTGAGATTGCTATAGTTCGCTCCGGGAGGGGAGCGGGTGCCGGAAAGCCGCACGATACCGCTGCTGCGGGTGCCGGAATGCGACCTGGCGCGCGGGCGCGCGCGCAAGTCCGTCTACGTGCGCACGCTGCACGGCGCCTGCCGCGTGGTCGGCAGCCTGGCGGCGCTGGCGCGCCACCTCGGGGTCGCCGAGGCGGCGTTGCGCACCTGGCTGCAGGGGCGCGAGGAGCCGCCCTATCCGGTGTTCCTCGCCGCCGTGGAGATCCTGCTCCTCGCCGCCGAGAACCCGGCGCAGAACTAGCCGCCGCGCGCGTCGCGGTCGCGCTCGTACTGCTGCTCGAGCCACTCGACCAGATCCACGCCCATGAAGATCGTGCCGCGGGTGAAGTGCGTGCCCTGCGCGACCTGGATGCGGCCCTGCGGATGCTCGAGGGTGGCGGGCGCGATACAGGTCCAGGTCCCGTCCGGGTGCCGGAAGAACGCCTCGATGAAGTCCTGCACGCCTCCCCCTAGAGAAGTGCAGGGCCAGCCTACCGCAAACGCGCTGCAGCAAGAAAGACACAAAGCTAAGAGAAAAACAGAAGAGAAGCGCAGAATGGCATCCGGGGGTGGCCGAATGGCCTCACAAGAAGCGACGAGGAAGCTGCTCGCCCACATCGCCATGCGCGTGGGTGGCATAGAGCGGCTTGCGGCAAGGCTTCACATCGGGCCCCGCGTATTGCACGTGTACATGACGGGCAGGGAAGCGGTCCCCGACTCGCTCTTTCTTCGCGTGGTCGACGTGCTCCTGGACCACGAAGCGCAGATGAAGAAGCCCGCTCAGCCCGCTTCGCAACCTCCTCAAGACCTGAAACCTGACACATGATCGCGCTCCGGGGCTGGAAAGCGCCTTCCGGCGCGCTAAAATCGGTACGATCGTACCGATTTCTCGGAGATGGCCATGGCGCAGATGCCGGCGTGGTTCCTGTGGACGAGCGGCGCGGAGCTGGGCGAGGCGGTGCTGACGGCGCGCAAGGCGGGCGGCCTCACGCAGGCGGCGCTGGCGGCGCGCGCCGGCGTGACCGCGAAGTTCGTCTACGGCCTGGAGCGCGGCAAGCCGACGCTGCAGGTGGGCAAGGTCAGCGCGGTGCTCGCCGCGCTCGGCCTGATGCCGCTGATCGTTCCGGTCGAGCTGCTGGGGGCCCTGCGCTAGGGGCCGGCGGCTCCTCGAAGCGCGGGTCGACGGTGATGCCGTCGTAGGTGTAGCGCCCGCGCGCCTCGGCGTGCAGCTTCGCTTCGTCCAGGACGCAGGTGTACAGCGGCGCGCGCACGCCGCCGATGTCGATCCAGCGCACCACCGCCACGGGCTTGCCCTGGAGGTAGACGAGCTCCGAGACGCGGCGGAACAGCTTCCCGCCCACCTGGTGGCGGTGCACCACCTTCAGCGCGCCGCGAAAGCGCCGTCGCTCGTTGGCGGGAATGGCGGGCATAGGCATTGCGCGAGCCCATGCAAGCGCCGTGCCGTGCCTGTAGTGCCGGCAACCGCAGTGGGAGTTCACGCCCCACATGGTGTCTCTGCTGCCCGAGCTGTCCGGCGTCTACGCGCTGTGGGAGCAGAGCGAGCTCATCTACATCGGCCGCGCCGTGCGGC
>JBQTJF010000150.1:0-7014 GCA_052387375.1 Betaproteobacteria bacterium | reverse complement strand
GCGGTGAGGTGGCGCTGCGCGGCGTTGCGCACCGTCTGGGCGAAGGCGGCCCAGACGGTCACCGGGATCCAGAGCCATTCGGTCAAGGCAGGTTTCCTGCACCCATGGAGGCATGAAACCTATCCTGATTGGCTGCGTCCTGCTCGCCTGGTCCAGAACGCCGACGGCTTCCTCTCGCCGGCGGAGTTCGCGCTGGCGCAGCGCTAGCGCAGCGAGTCGTCGAGCAGCCCGGTGACCTGCAGGATGCCGGGCTGGCTGGGGGTGGCGCCGGTCTGCACCACCTTGTTCTTGGCGCCGCAGTTGGGGCAGCGGCAGTAGTAGATGCCGGTGTCGGTCTTTTCGAACGTGTCGACGTTCGAGAGTGCCTTGCACTTCTTGCAGATGAACTGCTGTGCGGTCGGCATGGCCGCCACTTTACTCAGGCAAGGTGACAGGTCAAGGGCATAACTGCCGGCTTTGCCCGATACTCGCGGCATGGCCCCCCGACCCTTCCGCCTCGAGATCCCCGAAGCCGCGCTCGCCGACCTGCGCGAGCGCCTGGCGCGCACCCGCCTGCCCGACGAGCCGCCGCTCGAGCCGTGGTCAACAGGCTCTTCATTGGCGTATGTACGAGAACTTCTTCATTACTGGAGGACCGGCTTCGACTGGCGCGCGCAGGAGGCGCGGATAAACCGCTTTCGCCAGTACAAAGTGGCCGTCGGCGGCATCGACCTGCACTTCATCCACGAGCCCGGGCGCGGCGCAGAGCCGATGCCGCTGCTCCTCCTGCACGGCTGGCCGGGCTCGATCGTCGAGTTCGGCGAGATCATGCCGCTGCTCGCGCAACGCTTCACCGTCGTCGCGCCTTCGCTGCCGGGCTTCACGCTCAGCTTCGCGCCGGGGCAGCCGCGCTTCGGCACCGAGGAGATGGCCGAGCTCTTCGCGCAGCTGATGACCGAGGTGCTCGGCTACCGCCGCTTCGCGGTGCAGGGCGGCGACTGGGGCGCCTTCATCGCCTCACGCCTGGGCTACGCGCACCCGGAGAAAGTGATCGGCATCCATCTGAACCTTCTCGCCGTGCGGCGCGATCCGAAGATCGAAGCCAGAAGCGAGGAAGAAAGGGCCTACCTCGCGCAGCTCGCCGAGTGGCTGAAAGAGGAGACCGGCTACCAGTGGATCCAGGGGACGCGGCCGCAGACGCTCGCCTACGGCCTGAGCGATTCGCCCGCCGGGCTCGCGGCCTGGATCGCGGAGAAGTTCCAGCGCTGGACCGACTGCGGCGGCGTCATCGAGGACGCGGTGCAGCGCGACGACATGCTCGCCAACGTCTCGTTGTACTGGTTCACCGGCGCGATCGGCTCGTCGTTCTGGCCGTACTACGCGCGCTTGCACCGCCCGTGGCCGATTCCGGAGGGCAAGACGGTCGACGTGCCGGCGGGCTACGCCGAGTTCCCGAAGGAGATCCTGCGCCCGCCGCGCTCGCTCGCGGCGCGCACCTACACCGACCTGCGGCAGTGGTCGGTGATGAAGAAAGGCGGGCACTTCGCCGCGCTCGAGCAGCCCGCCGCCCTGGCCGCGGAGGTGGAGCGGTTCTTTACGCCGCTCGCCGCCTGAGGCGCCGGTTGCGCTAGATGCGATCGGTGAGCGCCCTCTAGGCACGATTCCTGCGGCGCTCCGGGCGTGGCGCCGCTGAGAGGAACCTAAGGCAGCAACAGGAACCTGCAAACAGCGACACCACGACGGAAGCGGGTCCTTCGGGGCCCGCTTCTTTTTTGGGCGGCACGGGACTAAGCTTGCCACCCGGGCATCCAGGGAGGAGACCCATGAACGGCTCGATCAATCGCAGGCTGGCGCTCGCGGCCGTGGCGGCGGCGCTGGCGTTCCCCGTGCAGGCGCAGGAGAAGAAGGACGAGGTGCCCTTCTGGGCGGTCGGCCGGCCGAAGAACCCGGTCGCGGACAAGATGGCGCCGGTGCCGGCGCATCCGATCCCCACCGCGGCGGACAAGCTGCCGGTGAAGAAGATCAAGGTGCCCGAGGGCTTCAAGGTCGAGGTGTGGGCGAGCGGCATCCTCGACGCGCGCGGCATGCGCGAGGGCGACAAGGGCACGGTGTTCGTCAGCTCGCTCTTCGTCGCCGGCAAGATCTACGCGGTGACCAGCCGCGGCGGCAGGCGCGAGGTGAAGACCATCGCCGAGAAGCTGTTCCTGCCGAACGGCATCGAGGTCCACGAGGGCGCGCTGTACGTGGCGACGCCGAAGGACATCGTGCGCTACGACAACATCGAGGCCAACCTCGACAAGCTGCCCAAGCCGGTGACCGTGTACGACCAGCTGCCCGGCGAGGTGCCGCACGGCTGGAAGTTCATCAAGGTCGGCCCCGACGGCAAGCTCTACGTGCCGGTGGGCGCGCCGTGCAACATCTGCGAGCCCGACCCCGACAAGTACGCGCTCATCTTCCGCATCAACCTCGACGGCAGCGGCAGGGAGATCGTCGCGCGCGGCGTGCGCAACACCGTCGGCTTCGACTTCCATCCGAAGACGCGCCAGCTCTACTTCGGCGACAACCAGCGCGACTGGCTCTCCGAGGACATGCCGCTCGACGAGCTGAATCGCCTGACGCGCCCGGGCCGCGAGCACTTCGGCTTCCCCTACTGCCATTCGGGAATGATGACCGACCCGGAGCTCGGCTGGGGCAAGGACTGCAAGAACTACACGCGCCCCGCGGCGCTGATCGGGCCGCACGCCGCGCCGCTCGGCATGCGCTTCTACACCGGCAGGATGTTCCCCGAGAAGTACCACAACGCCATCTTCCTCACGCGCCACGGGCCGTGGAACCGCACGCAGAAGTACGCGGCCGACGTGGTGGCGGTGATCCTCGACGACAAGGGCGGCGTGCGCCGGGTCGAGCCTTTCCTCACCGGGCTGGTGGAGACCAACGGCTACCTCGGCCGCCCGGCCGACGTGCTGGTGCTGAAGGACGGATCGCTGCTGGTCTCGGACGACCACAACGGCGCGATCTACCGGGTGACGTATCGCAAGTAGGCCGGCGAGTTGAAGGAGCTCGCCCTCGCGGCGTGCTTCGCTTGCCACGGCGCCGGCGGCGTCTCCGCGACGCCGCTGACGCCGTCCATCGCCGGCCAGCCGGCGTTCTTCGTGGTCGCCCAGCTCTTCCTCTTCCGCGAGGGGCGGCGCGACTCGAAAGAGATGACGGAGGCCGCCAAGGGCCTTTCGGACGCCGATCTCCGCTCCCTTGGGGATGCCGTCGCGGCGCTTCCTCCGCCTCGTCCTCCCTCACAGCGTCCTGATGCGGCGCGCTTCGCGCGCGGGCGCGCGCTCGCGCAGCGCGAGCGCTGCGGCACCTGCCACGAGCCCGACTTCTCCGGGCGCGAGAACATGCCGCGCCTCGCCAACCAGCGCGAGGACCATCTCCTGAAGGCGCTGCGCGACTACAAGAAAGGCGCGCGCGTCGGCTACGGCACCGCGGCGATGCCCGAGCTCCTCTCGCAGCTCGAGGACGCGCAATTGCAGGACCTGGCGCACTTCCTGCACCATTTCCGGCAATGAAGGCCACGCCGCTGCACCCGCTTTTCGCCGCGGAGGTCGCCGGCCCGCTGAGCGGCATCGCGGCCGAAGCGTTCCGGGCGCTGATGGACCGCTACGCGGTGCTCGTCATCCGTGCGGGAGTTCGGGGTCTGACCCCGAATTACTTCGTCCAGGAATCCCGCAGGGTGACGGTGCGGTTGAAGGTTTTGCGCGCGAGGTCGGCGACGAAGTAGCCGTGGCGCTCGAACTGGAAGCGCTGCTCAGGCGCCGCCTCGCGCAGCGAAGGCTCGAGCTGCGCGGTGACGATGCGCACCGAATCGGGATTGAGGTCAGCCACCCCTTCGGGGTTCGGCACCTTGAAGAGCCGGTCGTAGAGGCGCACTTCGGCGGCGTGCGCGTGCGCGGCGCTCACCCAGTGGATGTTGCCCTTCACCTTGAACTTGTCGGCGCCGGGGGTGCCCGAGCGCGACTCGGGCTCGTAGGTGCAGCGCACGACGCCGTTCTCCATGCCGAGGCACTTCACCACGTAGCCGAAGCGCAGCCGCACCTGGTTGCCGGGGAACAGCCGGAAGTAGCCTTTAGGGGGAGATTGCTGGAAATCATCCCTTTCGATCCACAGCTCGCGTGAAAAGGGCACCCGGCGCTTGCCCCATTCGGGCTTCTGCGGGTGGTTCGGCAGCTCGACCATCTCTTCCTTGCCCGCCGGGTAGTTCTCGATCACGAGCTTGAGCGGCTCGAGCACCGCCATGCGCCGCGGCGCCACCTCGTTCAGGTGCTCGCGCATGCAGTCCTCGAGGATCGAGAAGTCGATGAGCTGGTTCGCCTTGGAGACGCCGATGCGCTCGGCGAAGACCTTGAAGGCCTCCGGCGTGTAGCCGCGCCGGCGCGCGCCGGCCAGCGTGGGCATGCGCGGGTCGTCCCACCCCTCGACGTGCTTTTCTTCCACCAGCTGAATGAGCTTTCGCTTGCTGAGGACCACATAAGTCAGGTTGAGCCGGGCGAACTCGATCTGCCGCGGCAGCGGGCGCTCGAGCAGCCCGCCCTCGGCGAGGCGCTCGAGCAGCCAGTCGTAGAACGGGCGCTGGTCCTCGAACTCGAGCGTGCACAGCGAGTGCGAGATGCGCTCGACCGCGTCCTCGAGCGGGTGCGCGTAGGTGTACATCGGGTAGATGCACCACTTCGCCCCGGTGCGGTGGTGCTCGGCGCGCTTGATGCGATAGAGCACCGGGTCGCGCAGGTTGATGTTGGGCGAGCGCATGTCGATCTTCGCGCGCAGCACGTGCGCGCCGTCGGGATGCTTCCCGTCGCGCATCTCACGCAACAACTCAAGGCTCTCTTTCGAAGCTCTATTCCTGTAAGGGCTGTCGACGCCCGCCTCGGTGAGCGTGCCGCGTGTGGCGCGCATCTCCTCGGCGCTTTGCGAGTCGACGTAGGCATGGCCCGACTCGACGAGATACTCGGCGGCCTTGTACATGAAGTCGAAGTAGTCGCTCGCGAAGAGCGGTTTGCCGAACTCGAAGCCGAGCCACATCACCGCGGCGATGATGGCGTCGACGTACTCCTGCTCTTCCTTCTCGGGATTGGTGTCGTCGAAGCGCAGGTTGCAGTGCCCGCCGTACCCGGCGGGCAGGCCGAAGTTCAGGCAGATCGACTTGGCGTGGCCGAAGTGCAGGTAGCCGTTCGGCTCGGGCGGAAAGCGGGTGGCGATCCTTTGCCATTTTCCGGATGCCAGGTCTGCCTCGATGATCTGGCGGATGAAGTTGCTCATCGAGCCGGCGATTCTAGCTGCCATGCAGCACGAAGGGCGCCCAGTAGCTCGCGGGCACGCCCTCGGCGATGAAGGCGCGCTTGGTCGCGGCGAGCGCGGCGGCGTGATCGGCGCCGTCGCGCACGCGCGCGAAGAACTGCGCGACGAAGCGCGCCGTGAGCGGGTCGTTGAGCGTCCAGAGCGAGAGCGTGGTGTTGCGGTTGCCGGCGAGGTGCAGGGCGAAGGGCAGGCCGAGCAGGCCCTCGCTCGCCGCCGCCGGCCCGAAGCCGCTGTTCGCCGCCGCGACCAGCACCAGGTCGCTCCTCAGGTCGTAGCGCGGCCACTCGGCGGCGGTGACGTAGCCGTCGTGCGGCGCCTGGTTTCCCATCTGCGAGAGGACCACCGACGACAGGCGCGGGTCGTAGGGGCTGAGGTAGCCGTGCGTGGCGAAGAGAAGGTGCCGGTAGCGCGAGAGCTCGCCGCTCGCGTTCAGCTCGAGCAGGCGCCGCTCCGAGGCGTCCGCCCCGGCGAGCACGCGGCCCTGCTCGAAGAGCGCGGCAACGCGCGCGGCTTCCTCGGCGGTGCCGGGCAGGTTGGCCCAGGCCACCTTCAGCGCGCGGAAGGCGTCCGCCACCGTGCTCGGCGCCGGATTGCGCGCCGCGCCCGGGCGAAGCTGCCGCGGCAGGGCATAAAGGAGGTCGTGGTGCACGCTGAGCATCGGCGTCACCCGGACGAACGGCTCGTAGAGCGCGCCGCCGACGGCGAGCACGCCGGCGCGCTCCCCGAGCTGGCGGTACTCCTCCGCGCGCGCCCGCGACAGCGCGTACATCCCGGCGGCCGGGGTATAGCTGACCTCGTGCGACTCGGCGAGATAGCGGCCGCCCAGGCGCAGGGCCTCAAACGGCGCGAAGGCGAGGTCGGCGTCGGGGGAGACGACGAGCCGGCGCGCGCCGGCGAGGTGCTTGGCCGCGGGCCCGAGCAGCCTGCCGCCGAGCCAGTCCGCGATCTCGGCGGCGTCGCTCACTTCCCGGGCGCCGGCCTCCGGCGGCTTGGCCGCCACCTGGAAGGAGCCGTCCTTGCGCCGCCAGGCTTTCGGCAGGCTGGCGATCCTGCCGCGCCACGCCTCGGGGATGGCGAGGAGGAAGCGCCAGGCGGCGATGCTCGCCGAAAGGTTGGGCACGAGCGGCGGCCGGTGGATCTCGCCGCCGAGCTCCGGGGAGAGCGCGATGACGAGGAAGAGGTTGCTTTGCACGACGTAGCTCACGTAGGCCGAACCCGGCGGCAGCAGCGCGCGCAGCTCTTCCACCGCGGGCGCGCGCAGGTCTTCGAGCAGCGCCGCCTTGGATGCCGGCAGAGGCCCGGCTTCCAGCGCGCCGGCCGCGGCCGACAGGTCGAGCAGGGCGCGGGTCTTGACGAGCTCGGCGGCGGCGTAGGCCTCCGCGCCGCGCCCGGCGACGGCGAGCGCGGCGGCGTATTCGCGGTAGCGCGGCAGCCAGGCTTCGGCGAGCGCGCGACGCCCGGCCGGCGCGCGCGTCGCGGCGCGCTGCGCCTCGATGCGGCGCACCAGCTCGCCGCGCAGCGCGATGGCCTCGCTCCAGCGGCCGGCGTTCATCGCCGCCGCCGAGTCCCGGCTCAGCTTTAGGAGCGCCTCGCCGGCGGCCGCCGGCGGGGCCGCGAGCGCGGCAAGCGCGAGAAAGAGAAGTCGAAGAATGCGGCCATTCTAGCCAGCCGCGGCGAGCTCCGAGC
>JBQTJF010000149.1:0-4268 GCA_052387375.1 Betaproteobacteria bacterium | reverse complement strand
CGGCGACGCCTGCGGGTTGCCGATGATGGGCGAGAGGTGCTGCACCCGGCCGGTCTGGATCGCCTTGCCCGTCAGGCTGCCATGCTCGATCGGCTGCGGAAACGACTCGCGAAACTGCTTGCGGAGCTCGCTGAACGCCGTCGTGCCGGCGCTCTCCACGTCGACCTCGGCAAGCTCCAGCATGTCGCCCCTGACGAGGAAGACCGTCGCATACCGGGTGCCGAAGAGCCGGATGACGTTCCTCACGATCGCGTTGAAGACGGGCTTCGCGTCGCTCACCGAGCTGCGGATGGAGGCGAGGATCTCGGCAGTCGCTGCCTGGAACTTCAGTGCCTCGTCGCGTTCGGCAATGGCGCGCTTAAGGGCCGGCGCGGCGCTCGGCTTGCGCGCCAAGGGAGCCTTCTTCGTCAGTCTTCGGCGCTTCGTCGCCATCGGGAAACGTGGTCTGTCCCTGTTTTTCAGGTCCTGAGGGAGAACGCCGGCACGGGCTTGGAGAAGCCCTTGAGCTCGAAGGGGCCCGCGGGGTCGAAGGCGAACGCGCCCTCGAGCGCGGCCATGGTCTTGCGGTCGGCGAGGATCTGGCCGGCCTTCGCTTCGGCGCACAAGCGCGCGGCGAGGTTGGTGACGTTGCCGATGGCGGCGTAGTCCCAGCGGCCCTCGAAGCCGATCGCGCCCAGCGTCGCGTAGCCCTGCGCGATGCCGACGCCTAAGCCCAGCTCGAAGCCGCTCCTCTTGTGCCAGTGCTTGCCGATGGGGTCGAACGCTTCCTGCACCGCGAGCGCGGTGCGCACGGCGTGCTCGGCCGGACGCTCGACGGGTAGCGGGTCGTTGAAGAAGACCATCACCGCGTCGCCGGCGAAGCGCTCGAGCGTGCCCTGATGCTCGAGGACGATCTTGCCGAGCGCGCCGTGGAAGGAGCGCAGCAGCTCCATCACCTCCTCGGGCTCGGCGGAATCGGTGAAGGCGGTGAAGCCGCGCAGGTCGAAGAACTCGACCGTGATCTCGCGCCGGTGCGTCTTCAGCACCTCCTCGCCCTTGCCGGCGGCGATGGCCTCGGCGAGCTGCGGCGAGAAGAAGCTCTTCAGGCGCGCCAGGCGCTCGTCCTGCAGCCCCTTGATGCGCAGCAGCGAGCGCACGCGCGCGAAGAGCTCGGGCTGGTTGACGGGCTTGGAGAGGAAGTCGTCCGCCCCCGCCTCGATGCCCTTGACGCGCTCCTGGTTCGGGTCGAGCGAGGTGCAGAGCACCACCGGCAGCAGCGCCGTGGCCGGGTTCTCGCGGATCTTGCGGCACACCTCGTAGCCGTTCAGCCCCGGCATCATGATGTCGAGCAGCACCAGGTCGGGCGGGCTGCCGTTGATCTTCTCCAGCGCCTGCTCGCCGTTCGCCGCGGTCGACACCGCGTAGCCCTTCGCGGCGAGGATGTCGGCGAGGAGCTTGACGTTCTGCGGCGTGGCGTCGACGACGAGGATGCGCTGCTGGGTCATTTCTTCGCCGCCTCGACCAGGCGCTTCACGGTGTCGACGAACTCCCTCAGGTTGATCGGCTTGCCGACGAAGGCGTCGAAGCCCGCGGCGGTGATCTGGCTGCGGTCGGTCGGCGTCACCGAGGCGGTGAGCGCCACCACGGGGATGCGCGCCGTCTTCGGGTCGGCGCGGATCTGCTTGAACGCCTCGATGCCGTTGATGCCGGGGAGCTGGATGTCCATGAGCACCAGGTCGGGCGTCTTCTCCTTCGCGAGCTTCACGCCCTCCTCGCCGGTGACCGCCTCCAGCGTCTTGTAGCCCTTCGCCTGGAGCACGTCGCGCGCCAGCTTCATGTTCTTGTCGTTGTCTTCGACGATCAGCACTGTGCTCATGGCCGCACCGGTAGTTGGATGACGAAAGTGGAACCCTTGCCGAGCGCGCTCTCGAGCGCTATCGACCCGCCGTGCAGCTCGACGAAGCGCTTGGTGAGCGCCAGGCCCAGGCCCGTACCCTCGCCCTTGCGCGTGATGTCGCGCCCGACCTGCTTGAACTCCTCGAACACCGCGGCATGATCCTCCGGCGCGATGCCGATGCCGGTGTCTTTCACGGCGATCTCGACCTTGTCGGTATCCAGCTTCGCCCTCACGTCCACCCGCCCGCCGTCGGGCGTGAACTTGACGGCGTTGGAGAGGAGGTTGAGCACGATCTGCTTGAACTTGCGCTCGTCCGCCCGCAGCTCGCCCAGGCGCCCGTCGACCTCCAGCCCGAGCGCGATGCCGTGGCGCTGCGCGCGCTCGCGCACCAGCGTCATGGCGTTGGAGAGCGCGCTCGGCAGGTCGAAGGCGGAGATCTCGAGGTCCATGCGCCCCGCCTCGATCTTGGAGAGGTCGAGGATGTCGTTGATGAGCGAGAGCAGGTGCCTGCCCGACTCGTGGATGTCCTTGAGGTAGTCGGCCTGCTTGGCGTTCACCTCGCCGAACATCCTCTCCATCAGCACCTCCGAGAAGCCGATGATGGCGTTGAGCGGCGTCCTCAGCTCGTGCGACATGTTGGCGAGGAAGTCCGACTTGTGCTTGTTGGCGATCTCGAGCTGGCGGCTCTTTTCCTGGATCTCGTTGAACAAGCGCACGTTCTCGATCGCGATGGCCGCCTGGTCGGCGAACGTCCGGCTGAGCGCGATCTGCTTGTCGGTGAACGGCCTCACGTCGGCTCGCCTCAGGAACATCGCGCCGAAGGGCTTGCCCTCGCGCATCAGCGGCACCGCGAGCATGGTGTGGTGGCCATACTGCTGCGCGAACTGCCAGCTCACCGGATAGCTCTGCTGATCCTGCTGGATGTCGTCCACGTGCAGCGCCTTGCCGTCGGCGATCGCCCGGCCCACCACCGACGCCGGCGTGTAGGGCAGCGTATCGTTGCCCTGCAGATGCGCCGGGCCGTGGAAAGCCGTGCGGCGCAGCAGCTTGTCCTCGAGCACGTAGATGGACGTCGCCGTCGCGTCGCACAGCCGCGTCGAGCGCTCGGCGACCGCCTCGAGCATGGGCCTGACGTCCGCCGGGGTGCTTGAAATGACCCGCAGCACCTCGCTGATGGCCGTCTGCTGCTCGAGCGACTCCTTCGTCTCGTTGAAGAGGCGCACGTTCTCGATCGCGATCACCGCCTGGTCGGCGAAGGTGCTGACGAGGCGGATCTGCGCCTCGGTAAATGGTCTCACTTCGCGGCGGTAGATGATCACCGCGCCGACGACGGAGTCTTCCTTGAGGAGCGGAACGGCAAGGAACGTCCTGGCGCGCAACCGTTCGATCGTCGCCAGCCGCACCGGGTCCGCCTGGGTCGTATCGGCGTCGACCTTGAGGTCGGCGATATGCACCGGCGCACGCTCCCGCGCGAGCCGGCCAAGGCCGGTATGCGGGCCAGCGCGGAAGTTTCGGAAGACTTCCTGGACGGAAGGATCCTCGCCACGGAAGCTGACCATATTCCACACCTGGCCGTCGGTCAGGTAGAGGCCTCCGAGCTGCGCATCGCACAGCCGCGTCGCGCTTTCCAGGATTGCCTCGAACACCGGCTGTACGCTGGTCGGCGAGCCGGAAATCACGCGCAGGATGTCGGCGGTGGCCGTCTGCTGCTCGAGCGCCTGCTTCAACGCCGAAGTGCGCTCCTCAACCTTCTTCTCCAGGCCGGCGTAGGACTCGCGCAGCTGCGCGCTCATTTCGTTGAACTGGTCGGCCAAGGTCTCGAGCTCGTCGCCGGTCTTCACCTCGATCTGCTGCTCGAGGTCGCCGGCGCCGATGCGCGCGGCGCCTTCCTGGAGGGTGGCGATCGGGCGCACCATGCTGCGCGCGAGCCACATGGCGGCGAGCGCGGAGAAGAGCAGGCCGGCGACCAGCAGCGCGCTGGTGCGCAGGATCGTGGCGTCGAGCGCCGCGAACACCTCGGAGACCGGCTGCTCGACGAACACGTTCCAGCCGAGCGGGCTCCAGGGCTTGCCCTGCTCCGCGCGGTCGCGACCGGGCTCGATCGGCGCGAAGGCGGTAAGGACGCTGTTGCCGGCGAGGTCCTTCGCCAGCATGGCGAGGGAGTCGTCGGCGCCGGGGCGCAGCGCTTCCTTGACCTGGTCGAGGTGCGCGAGATTGGTCTTGCGCAGCACCAGGCCGATGTCGGGGTCGGCGATGAGGTGGCCGGTGGCGTCGATGGCGTAGGCCTTGCCCTTCTGGCCGATGCGGATCTTCGTGATGACGTCCCAGATGAACTTCAGGTTCACCTCGGCCTGCGTCACCGGCCCTGCCTTTCCGGTGCGGATGGCCATGG
>JBQTJF010000148.1:0-13114 GCA_052387375.1 Betaproteobacteria bacterium | reverse complement strand
CGGCCGCTCGGGCATTTCGCGGCGAAAGGCGAGGCGCAGCGCCTGCTGCTGGGCGAGCTGCTGTGGCGCAAGGCGCCCGACGATCCCGAGCCGGCGAGCATCTCGGCGCCGCCGCCGCCGGCGCGCGGCGCGCTGCAGCTGCAGTACCGCAAGACCATGATCGTGCGCCGCCGCGAGGGCGACGTCGTCACCGTCGGCCGCGAGGACGGCTGCGACATCGTCATCGCCGGCCAGGCGGCCTCGCGCCGGCACTGCACCATCGAGCGGCGCAACGCCCGCTTCTTCCTCACCGACCACAGCACCAACGGCACCTACATCGCGCCCGAGAAGCAGGCCGAGGCCGCGGTGCGCACCGCCACGGTGGCGCTGTCCGGGCGCGGCGCGATCGGCATCGGTCAGTCCTGCGTCGTCGCCTCCGACATCATCATGTACGCAGCCGAGTGAGGCGCCAGCACGGGCGGCTTCTCGAGTTGCCGATCCTCGCGGCGCTCGGGCTCGTCGGCTTGGCCTGGGTCGCATCGGTCTCGTCACGGCTCGGGCTCACGCTCGCGGCGGTGGTCGCGGCCGCGTTCGCCGCACTCTTCGCCGCCGGCTGGACGGTCAGGCGACGCGAGCGCGCGCAGGCCCGGCGGCGACTGGAGCAGACCGCCGCGGCGCACGGCCTGGCGATCGGCGTGCGCCAGGAAGGCAAGGTCGATATCAGCGGCGGCATGCTCGGCATCGACCGCTCCATGCGCAAGCTCGCCTTCGCGACTCGCGAGGCGGCAGCGGTGGCGGGCTTCGACCGGGTGCGCTCGGTGAGCGTCGGCGTGGCGCGCGCCCTGGGGCAGAGCGCGCCGAGCTGGTATTCGATCGACCTCGGCATCGAGGGCGAGAAAGACGGGTTCTCGATTGCCACCACCAGCCGGCGCCGGGCGAGGAAATGGCTCGACCAGCTCGGCGAGGCGCTGGGCGAGGACCGCGTCAGGGACGCACGCGCGATGCTGAACTGAGCCGCGCCACGCTCAGCTCGTTGCCGACCAGTGCGGCGAGCACGACCATTCCGCCCAGGAGCGTGCTTTCCGCCGGCACCTCGCCGGCGCCGAGCCAGGCCCACAGGGGGCCGAGCACCACCTCCAGCAGCCCGAGCAGCGCGATCTCCGGCGCAAGCAGCGTGCGGCTCGCCACGACGAGCAGCATGCACGGCAGGCCGAGCTGGAAGAAGCCGAGGAAGGCGAGCAGGCCGACGTCCTGCGCCGTGGCCTGAAGCGGCAGCGCGAGCGGCAGGGCGGCCAGGCAGGAAAGCGCGCCGCCGAGCATCACCGCGGGCACGAGGTCGAGCCTCGCCGCCGCGCCGCGCAGCGTCACCACATTGATCGCCGCCGCGGCCGGAATGATCAAGGCCACCAGCATGCCCAGAAGATGTTGCGAAGAGAGATTGTTGCCAAACATCCACATGATGCCGAGGCCGGCGGCGGCGGCAGCGATCCAGGTGCGCAGCGGCAGCGGGTCGCGCAGGAACATGCGCGCGAGCAGCGCCGTGAGCAGCGGGCTGACGCTCATCACCACCAGCGTGTTGGCGGTGCTGGTGAGCGAGAGGGCGAAAAGGAAGGCGGTGAACATGGTCGCCCACATCACGCCGGAGACCACGCCGGGCCAGCCGACGTCGAAGAATTTCTTCTTCTGGAACAGCAGCACGCCGGCAACAAATACAAATGCGAATAGGCTGCGCCAGAACACCTGCTCGGCGGGCAGGGCACGCTCGATATGGCGCGTGACGACGCCGGCGGTGCTCCACAGCACCGGGGCGATCACCATGAGGATCAGTGCCGCTGGGCGAGAAATTCGCAGAGCGCCTTGCAGGTATGGGAACGGCCGCGCGCGGCCTTCTCGGGCGGGCCCTGGAACACGACGCGGCCGCCGGCGGCGCCGCCCTCGGGGCCGAGGTCGACGATCCAGTCGGCCTCCGCCACCACGTCGAGGTTGTGCTCGATCACCACCACGGTGTTGCCGGCGTCGACCAGGCGGTGCAGCACGCGGATCAGCTTCTCCACGTCGGCCATGTGCAGCCCGACGGTGGGCTCGTCGAAAACATACAGCGTGGCAACATCGGCCTGCTTCGCCAGTTCATAGACGAGCTTGAGACGCTGCGCCTCGCCCCCCGAGAGCGTCGGGCTCTGCTGGCCGAGCGTGAGGTAGCCCAGCCCCACGTCCTGCAGCAGGCGCAGGCAGCGGTGGATCGAGGGATGCGCGGCGAAGAACTCGACCGCCTCGTCGACGCTGAGCGCGAGCACCTCGCCGACGCTCTTGCCGCGCAGGCGCACCTGCAGCGTATCGGGATTGAAGCGCGCGCCGCCGCAGGCCTCGCAGGCCACCTTCACGTCGGGCAGGAAGGACATCTCGATCTTCCTGATGCCCTGGCCCTCGCACTCCTCGCAGCGGCCGCCCGAGGCATTGAAGGAGAAGCGGCCCGGGCCCCAGCCGCGCATGCGCGCCTCGGCGGTGTCGGCGAACAGCCTGCGGACCTGGTCCCAGAAGCCGACGTAGGTGGCGGGGCAGGAGCGCGGCGTCTTGCCGATCGGCGTCTGGTCGACCTCCAGCACGCGCTCGACGCGGCCCTTGATCTTCCTGCAGCCGACGGGCTTGCCTTCCCTGAGGCTCGCGTACAGCACGTCGCGCGCGAGCGTCGACTTTCCCGAGCCCGATACGCCGGTGATCGCCACCAGCCGCCCGAGCGGGATGCGCACGCTCTGCTTTTTCAGGTTATGCAGGTAGGGTCGTTGAATGGCGATTCGTTTGGTCGTGAAACCGACCTTCCTTCTCGGCTGCAGCGGGTGGCGCAGCGGCTCCCGGAGGAAGCGCCCGGTGAGCGACTCGGGGTGCTTCATCAGCTCCTCGGCGTCGCCCTCGGCGATGACGCGCCCGCCGAGCTTGCCGGCGCCGGGGCCGAGGTCGACGACGTGCTGCGCGCGGCGGATGGTGTCCTCGTCGTGCTCGACGACCACCAGCGAGTTGCCCTTGCGCTCGAGCTTCTCCAGCACGTCGAGCAGGACCTGGTTGTCGCGGTGGTGCAGGCCGATGGTCGGCTCGTCGAGGATGTAGCAGACGCCGCGCAGATTGCTTCCTAATTGGGCAGCCAATCTGATCCGCTGCGCTTCGCCACCCGACAGCGTCGGCGCCGAGCGGTCGAGGGTCAGGTAGCCGAGGCCCACCTCCTCGAGGAAGCCCAGCCGCGAGCGCAGCTCGGGCAGCAGGTCGCGGGCGATCTCGGCCTCTCTGCCTTTCAACGCAATATCCTGGAAAGTCTTTTTCAAGGATTGAATGGGAAAACCGGCGTAATCGGCGATGCTCTTCCCGCGCCAGCGCACGGCGAGCGCTTCCTTGTTGAGCCGATGCCCCTCGCACTCGGGGCAGGGCTGGTCGACTTCCAGCCACTCGATCCAGGAATCGAGCACGTGGTCCTCGGCGCCGGTGCGCGCGCGCTCGTCGGTCCACTCGACGTCGTCGATGGCGAGGCCGGTGCCGTAGCAGGCCGGGCACCAGCCGTGCCTGGAGTTGTAGGAGAGAAGGCGCGGGTCGAGCTCCGGGAAGCTGCGCCCGCAGGAGCGGCAGGCGCGCTTGGTGGAGAAGACCTGGATCTTCTTGCCGGCCTGGACGTGCACGACGCCCTTGCCGAACCCCAGCGCCGTGCGCAGGGTATTTCTTAGAGAAGGTCCTGCTTTTGGAGAGACGGAAACGTATCCGACCGGCAGCTCGATGGTGTGCTCCTTGAAGCGGTCGATGCGCGGGAAGGGGCGCACCGGCAGCAGCTCGCCGTCGACGCGCAGCTGCGAGTAGCCCTTCGACGCCGCCCACTTGGCGAGGTCGGTGTAGACGCCCTTGCGGTTCACCACCAGCGGCGCCAGCATCACCACCGTCTCGCCGCGGTACTCGCGCGCGAGGCGCGCCACGATCGCGTCCTCGCTCTGCGGCTCGATCGGCACGTCGCAGCCCGGGCAGTGCTGGGTGCCGAGCTTGACGAACAGCAGCCGCAGGAAGTGGTGCACCTCGGTGAGCGTGCCGACCGTGGACTTGCGGCCGCCGCGGCTGGTGCGCTGCTCGATCGCCACCGTCGGCGGGATGCCGAAGATGGCGTCGACGTCCGGGCGCGCCGCCGCCTGCACGAACTGCCTCGCGTAGGCGTTGAGGGATTCGAGATAGCGGCGCTGGCCCTCGGCGAACAGGATGTCGAAGGCGAGGGTGGACTTGCCCGAGCCCGAGACGCCGGTCACCACCGTGAAGCGCCCGCGCGGGATCTCGACGTCGATGTTCTTGAGATTGTGCTCGCGCGCGTTATGGATGCGGATGGCGCTGGGCAGGTACCGGCCTGCCGGCTCGCCGGCTTTCAGGGGTTTCTTGAAGGCATCCTCGTATTCCCTGAGCGCCTTGCCCGTGTGCGAACCCGGATGCGCCATCACCTGCCGCGGCGTGCCTTCGCAGACCAGGACGCCGCCTGCCTCGCCGCCTTCGGGGCCGAGGTCGATCAGCCAGTCGCAGGCGCGGATCACGTCATGTTGTGCTCGATGACGACGAGCGAATGCCCCGCGCCGAGAAGCTGCCGGAACGCGCCGAGCAGCTTGCCCACGTCCTCGAAGTGCAGACCGGTGGTCGGCTCGTCGAACAGGAAGAGCATCGGGTCGGACCTCGCTTTCGCGTCCGCGAGGTAGCCCGCGAGCTTGAGGCGCTGCGCCTCGCCGCCGGAGAGCGTCGGCACCGGCTGGCCGAGCTTCAGGTACTCGAGGCCGACGTCGACCAGCGGCTTCAGGCGCCGGCGCACCTCCTCGTGCTGCGAGAAGGACAGCGCCGCCTCCGCCACCGTCATCTCCAGCACATCGGCGATGGACTTGTCCTTCAGCCTGACTTCGAGAATCTCCTGGCGGAAGCGCTTCCCGTCGCATTCCGGGCAGCGCAGGTAGACGTCGGAGAGGAACTGCATCTCCACGTGCTCGAAGCCGTTGCCGCCGCAGCCCGGGCAGCGGCCGTTGCCGGAGTTGAAGCTGAAGGTGCCGGGCGTGTAGCCGCGCTCCTTGGCACTCGGGGTCTTGCTGAACAAACTTCTTATCTCATCAAAAGCGCCAACATAGCTCGCCGGGTTGGAGCGCGTGGTGCGGCCGATCGGGGTCTGGTCGACCATGACCACCGCGCTCACCTGCTCCGCCCCGCGCAGCTCGCGGTGCGCGCCGGGCGCCTCGGTGGGCTTGCCCTTCGCCTTCAGGAGCGCCGCGTAGAGCACGTCCTGCACCAGCGTCGACTTGCCCGAGCCCGAGACGCCGGTCACGCACACCAGCCGCTCGAGCGGGAAGCGCACGTCGAGGTCCTTCAGGTTGTGCTCCGCCGCGCCTTTGAGCTCGATGGATTTCTCTATCCCTGTCTCTCTCTGGGGAGTTTCACCGGCGCGTTTCCGTCCGGACAGGTACTCGCCGGTGAGCGTGCCCGCGGCCTTGAGCCGCTCCGGCGCGCCGAAGAAGACGATCTCGCCGCCGCGCTCGCCGGGGCCGGGGCCCATGTCGAGGATGCGGTCGGCGGCGAACATGATCTGCGGGTCGTGCTCGACCACCACCAGCGTGTTGCCGGCGTCGCGCAGGCGCTGCATGACGCCGATGACGCGGCCCATGTCGCGCGGGTGCAGGCCGATCGAGGGCTCGTCGAGCACGAACAGCGTGTTGACGAGCGAGGTGCCGAGGGCCGTGGTGAGGTTGATGCGCTGCACTTCGCCGCCGGAAAGCGTGCGCGACTGGCGGTCGAGCGTCAGGTAGCCCAGGCCGACGTCGCACAGGTAGGCAAGCCTCGTCCTTATTTCTCCTAGTACAAGATCAACGGCTTCGTCGCTCGACGTGAAGTGCTTGAAGAACTCCCTCGTTCGTTCGATCGGCATCAACACCAGGTCATGGATCGACTTGCCGTCTAGCCTCCAGAGCAGCGCCTCGGGCTTGAGCCGCGTGCCGTTGCAGGCGGTGCATTCCGTGTAGGCGCGGTACTTCGAGAGCAGCACCCGGATGTGCATCTTGTAGGCCTTGCTCTCCAGCCACTTGAAGAAGCGGCGCACGCCGTACCAGGTGCCGGGCCAGGACTTCTTCCAGCTCTGCCAGGAGTCTTCGCCTTCCAGGACCCAACGCTTCTCGGCCTCAGACAAATCTCTAAATGGAATTTCGAGAGGGATGCCGCGCTTCTTGGCGTACTTGACGAGGTCGTCCTGGCACTCCTTGAAGCTCGCGGTCTGCCAGGGCCGCACCGCGCCCGCCCGCAAGGAAAGGTTTTCATTGGGCACTACCAAGCCGAAGTCGACGCCGATGACCCGCCCGAAGCCCCGGCAGGTCTCGCAGGCGCCGAGCGGCGAGTTGAACGAGAACATCGCCGGCGTCGGCTCGGCGTAGTGGATGTCGCAGTCGGGACAGTGCAGGTCGGCGGAGAACCGCAAAGGAGGAAGATCGGGGTCTGACCCCGATCTCTTTTCAGGATAGATGTTGACCCGGCCCTGGCCGAAGCGAAGCGCGGATTCGAGCGCCTCGGTCACCCGCGCGCGCTCGGCGGGCATGCGGATGCGGTCCTGCACCACCTCGAGCAGCGTCTTCGAGCGCGAGTGCAGGCGCGTATAGCCCTGGCGCTGCAGCAGCTCCTCGACCTCCTTCTCGCTGAAGTTCTTGGGGATCGGGACCGGGAAGGTGATGACCAGCCGGTTTTCCAGGTCTTTCAGCCCTTCGTAGATGCTGTGCGGCGTGTCCCTGACCACGGGCTTGCCGCAGCCGCGGCAGAAGAGCCTGGCGCCGCGGGCGAAGATGAGCTTCAGGTGGTCGTTCAGCTCGGTCATCGTGCCGACCGTCGAGCGCGAGGTGCGCACCGGGTTGGTCTGGTCGATGGCGATGGCCGGCGGGATGCCCTCGACGGCGTCGACCTGCGGCTTGTCCATGCGCTCCAGGAACTGGCGCGCATACGGGCTGAAGGTCTCGACGTAGCGGCGCTGGCCCTCGGCGTACAGGGTGTCGAAGACGAGCGAGGACTTGCCCGAGCCGGAAACGCCGGTCACCACGACCAGCTCGCCGGTCGGGATCGCCAGGCTGAGGTTTTTTAGGTTGTTCTGGCGGGCGCCACGGATGACAATGGCATCGCCGGGAAGTTGCTCATGCTTCACTGCACAAGATTTTATCTTGTCATTGCATCGCTATGGCTCGGGATCGCGCACGCGCAGACCCCGCCGGTGGTGCTCGTGCCGCTCGAGGGGGCGATCGGCCCGGCGAGCGCGGATTTCCTGCGCCGCTCGCTCGAGCGCGCGGCGCGCGACCAGGCGCCGCTCGTCGTCATCCGCATCGACACGCCCGGCGGCCTCGACACCTCGATGCGCCAGATCATCAAGGACATCCTCGCCTCGCCGGTGCCGGTGGCCACCTACGTCGCGCCGAGCGGCTCGCGCGCCGCGAGCGCCGGCACCTTCATCCTCTACGCCAGCCACTACGCGGCGATGGCGCCGGGGACCAATCTCGGCGCGGCTTCGCCGGTCGCCATCGGCGGTTCGCCGCAAAAGGACGACAAGGGCGGCGGCCCCGACACCATGACCAAGAAAGTCACCAACGACGCGGTCGCCTACATCCGCGGGCTGGCCGAGATGCGCGGCCGCAACGCGGACTGGGCGGAGAAGGCAGTGCGCGAGGCTGTCAGCCTCTCGGCCGACCAGGCGCTCAAGCTCAAGGTGATCGACGTCGTGGCGAAGGACGTGCCCGACCTGCTGCGGCAGCTGGAGAAAAGAAAGGGCCTGAAACTGACGACGACGACGGTGAAGGAAGCGGAGGTCGACTGGCGCACGCGCATCCTCGGCGTCATCACCAACCCCAGCCTCGCCTACATGCTCATCCTGATCGGCATCTACGCCCTCATCTTCGAGTTCATGAACCCCGGCCTGATCCTGCCCGGGGTGGTCGGGGCGATCTGCGTGCTGCTCGCCCTCTACGCCTTCCACCTGCTGCCGGTGAACTACGCCGGGCTGGCGCTGATCGTGCTCGGCATCGCCTTCATGGTCGCCGAGGCCTTCCTGCCTTCGTTCGGCGCGCTCGGCGCCGGCGGCCTCATCGCCTTCGTCCTCGGCTCGATCATGCTGATGGACGACACCGACCTGCCCGGGTTCGAGATCCCCTACGCGCTGATCGGCGGCGTCGCCGCGGCGAGCGCCGCGGTGCTGTTCTTCGTCGTCGGCGTGGCGATGCGCAATCGCCGCCGCCCGGTGGTGAGCGGCCGCGAGTACCTGATCGGCGCCTCGGGCGTGGCGCTCGAGGACTTCGAGGGCGAAGGCTGGGCGCGCGTGCAGGGCGAGACCTGGCGCGTGCGCAGCCCGGTGCCGGTGCGCCGGGGGCAGGCGCTGCGCGTCACCGCGATGCAGGGCCTAATACTAACCGTGGAGGTCGACCGATGATCAACTTCGTCCTGGGCGCGATCGTGCTGGTCATCATCCTGGCCGCGCTCTCCATCAAGATCCTGCGCGAGTACGAGCGCGCCGTGGTGTTCTTCCTCGGCCGCTTCCAGCGCGTCTTCGGCCCCGGCCTGATCGTCATCATCCCCGGCATCCAGCAGTTCGTGCGCGTCGACCTGCGCGTGCGCGTCTTCGACGTGCCGCCGCAGGACGTGATCACGCGCGACAACGTCTCGGTGAAGGTGAACGCGGTGATCTACTTCCGCGTCGTCGAGCCGCAGCTCGCCATCATCCAGGTGGCCAACTTCAACGAGGCCACCAGCCAGCTCGCGCAGACCACGCTGCGCGCCATCCTCGGCAAGCACGAGCTCGACCAGCTGCTTGCCGAGCGCGAGAAGCTGAACAACGACATCCAGGCGGTGCTCGACGCGCAGACCGACGCCTGGGGCATCAAGGTCTCCAACGTCGAGATCAAGCACGTCGACCTGAACGAGAGCATGGTGCGCGCCATCGCGCGCCAGGCCGAGGCCGAGCGCGAGCGCCGCGCCAAGGTGATCCACGCCGAGGGCGAGCTGCAGGCCTCCGAGAAGCTGCTGCAGGCGGCGCAGATGCTCGCGCAGAAGGCGGAAGCGATGCAGCTGCGCTACCTGCAGACCCTGACGCAGATCGCCGGGGACAAGAGCTCGACCATCGTCTTCCCGGTGCCGGTGGACGTCATCGGCCCGATACTGGAAGCCGCCGGACGTCTCAAGTCCGGTTGACGAACAGGTTCCTCATCGTGGCGCCGCAGGCGGCGCAGTGCACGCTGCCGGCCTGGGCGATCCTGAACTCGTCGGCGTCGCAGCGCGTGCAGAAGTAGCGCGGCCCGTCGGCCGGCTTTGCCTGCATCGCCAAGGTCTTACGGCGCCTGCGGTAAGGCGCCAGGCGGACGACGTTTTCCATGGCACAACTTAGAACGCGCCCCAGGCGGCGCGTTCGGGCGTATAGTCGCCCGCGAGTAGTCGGGAAGAACTACGCGAAGGGAGATCGTCCAGACCGCTGAGGAGGAAGACATGACCCAGCCGCAAGCCGAGATGTTCGATCTCTACCGCGCCGGGCTGAAGAACGCCGCGGACCTCTTGAAGGCCTCGCTGGAAAGCGCCGAGCGCCTGCAGAACCAGAACCTTGTCGCGATCCGCACCGCCATCGTCGAGCAGTCGAAGTCGCTCTCCGAGCTCGGCCAGGCGAGGTCGCTCGACGAGCTGATGGCGCTGCAGGCGAGGATCGCCGGCGAGCAGTTCGAGCGGACCATGGGCTACTGGAGCGGCCTGTGCCAGACGGCGGGCCAGAACCAGATGGCGGCGATCAGCCAGATGCAGGCGCAGGTCGCGAGCGCGCGCAATTGGCTGGAGGAAGCGGCGAAAACCGCCGGCGCCGTCGCCACCGCCGTCGCGCGCCAGCCCCAGGCGAAGCAGGAGGGCCGCAAGTCAGCTTGAAGGCAGGGCCGCCTCCAGCGCGGCTTGCATGCGCTGGTAATGCGAGCCGGGCCAGTAGATGCGCGCGCAGCCGGCGCACCCCGAGAAGCTTTCGTTCAGCAGGAAGACTTTCTCGGGGACGCTCCCGGCGACGGCGGCCTTCTGCAGCGGCGCGAGCGGCAGGTTGCAGCGCAGGCACAGCGTGAACGGGCGCGCCCGGGCGGCGAGCCGGTAGCGCGCCGCCACCTCGCGCAGCTGCGCCTCGGCCTTGAGCGCGCGCACGTAGCAGCCGCGCGCGATGTCGCGGCACTTCAGCAGCTCGCGGTCGCGCGTCAGCACGACGCGGCCCTCCTCGGCGGCGATGCGCCGGATCGCCTCGTCGTGCATCGCCTGGTCGTGCAGCGTGTCGAAGCCGAGCATGCGCAGGAAGCGCGCCAACCCTCCCAGGTGGGCGTCGGCCAGAAACACGAATGAATGGAATTCTTCATTCGTGACCGGGTAGATCTCCACGACATCCCCTTCGCGAACTGTCCGCTGCAACGTTGCCGGCGCGCCGTTGACCGTGATCGCGCCCGCCTCGGTGTGCGGCACGCCCAGCGCCTCGATGGCGTTCTTCAGGCTCGCGGCCCGCGCGCAGTCGTAGGCGAATGCCTGCCCGCGGCGCTCGCGCTTCAGGAAAGCGGAGAGCGGCTCGTGGAAGAGGAAGCGCGCCGTCGCCATCAGCCCAGCTCGTCGATGGCGCGCGGCCAGCTCTTCTTCAGCAGCCGCGACAGCGCCCGGTCGGCGAGGAGGCGCCCCCCGGTCTGGCAGCGCGCGCAGTAGTTCGTCTCGTTCTCGGCGTAGACGATGCGCTGCACCGGCGCGCCGCAGGCCGGGCAGGGCTTGCCGTACCTGCCGTGCACCGCCATGCCCTCGCGGAACGCGGTGACCTTCTGCGGGAAGCCGCCTTTCGCTTCGCGGCGCAGCTTGTCGACCCAGAAAGCCAGGGTGTCCCGGACGGCGTGGTACAGCCTGCGCACCTCGTCGTCCGCCAGCTGCGAAGTCAGGGCGACGGGAGAGAGGCGCGCGCGGTGCAGGACCTCGTCGGAGTAGGCGTTGCCGATGCCGGCGAAGAGGCGCGGGTCGGTGAGGGCACGTTTGAGAGTATGGTTTTCCTTACGCAACAGGGAAGAAAAGGCGTTCTCGTCCAGAGAGTCTATTTCTGCGCCGCCGGGATCCATCGCCTTCAGCGCTGCTTCGCCCTGCACGAGATGCAGCGAGGCGCGGCGCCTGCTGCCGGCCTCGGTGAAGGCGAGGGCGCCGTGGTCGAACTCGAAGCGCGCAAGGGTGTTGCGCGCCTTGGCGCCCCCCTCAAGCCACTGCAGCCGGCCGGCCACCATCAGGTGCAGGACGAGGAAGAGACCGTCCTCGAGCGCGATGACGATGCGCTTGCCCAGGCGCCGCAGCCCGACGACGCTCTTGCCGCTGGCGGCGCCGAGCGGCGGCACCGCGGTGCGCAGCAGGAACGGATTGGCGAGGCGCACGGCGAGCAGCCGCCGGCCGAGGATGCGACGCTCCAGGCTCTCGACATAGAGCGAGACGTCGGGAAGCTCGGGCATGGGGCGATGATAAGATGCGCGGCGCCATGTCCGAGCGCCGCGCCGCGAGCGAACTCCAGTCGAAGCTGCGCGGCGGGGAGTTCGTCATCACCGCCGAGATCACGCCGCCGGTGTCGACCGACCCGGCGGAGTTCCTGCGCCGCGCGCTGCCGCTCAAGGGGCTCGCCACCGCGGTCAACGTCACCGACGGCGCCGGCGCCAAGGTGCACCTCTCCAGCCTCGCCGCCGCGCACTTCCTCGTGAGTAGCGGCATCGAGCCGATCTTCCAGATGACCTGCCGCGACCGCAACCGGCTGGCGCTGCAGGGCGACCTGCTCGGCGCGGTATCGCTCGGCATCCACAACATCCTGGTGCTGCACGGCGACGACCCGAAGGTCGGCGACCAGCCCGACGCGAAGCCGGTGTTCGACGTCGACAGCCGCACCCTGCTCGCCATGGCGCAGGCGATGCGCGAAAGCAATGCTCTACCTACAGGGGTAAAGATTGGTGGCCCTGTGAAGCTCGTGATCGGCGCCGCCGACATGCCGGTCGATCCGCAGCCCGGCTGGGAACCGCAGGGGCTGGCGGCGAAGGTGGCGGCGGGGGCCGACTTCGTGCAGACGCAGTTCTGCATGGACCGCGGCGTGGCGCGCCGCTACGCGGCGCGCCTGCTCGAATGCGGCGTGCGGGTGCCGATGCTGATCGGCGTCGCGCCGATCCCCTCGGCGCGCTCGGCGCGCTGGATGAAGGAGAAGCTCTACGGCACGCGCATCGCCTACGAGTACCTGGAGCGGCTGGAGAAGGCGGCCGACCCGAAGCGGGAGGGGCGGCGCATCTGCGTCGAGATGCTGCAGGGCCTCGCCGAGATCCCGGGCATCGCCGGCGCGCACGTGATGGCGCCGATGAACTTCGCCGAGATTCCTGCGGCTATCGAGGAGTCCGGGGTGCTCGGGAAGAAACGCCGCTGAGCAGCGCGGCCACTTTGGGCTTGCGCAGAAGCGACGCCACCTCGCGCGGGGTGCGGCCCTCGCGGTTGCGGATCTGCGGGTCGGCGCCCGCGGCGAGCAGCCGCCTTACCTCGCGCAGGTCGCCGTTGGCCGCGGCGACGTGCAGCAGCGTGTTGCCGAAGGGTCCCTGGTAGTTGGGGTCCATGCTTGAAGGCAATTTAGTGAAAGCCGAGCCGGAGCGCAATGTGGCCGCGGCCCGACAGCGGCGCCCTAGGCGCGGAGATGCTTCGCGACGACGGCGAGCAGGTGATCCGCGCTTACCGGCTTGCGCACGAAGCCGGCGGCCTTGACGCCCTTCGCGCGGTCCTGCCCTTCCTCCTCGGAGGTGAGGAAGATCACGGGAATCCTGCACAGGGAGGCGTCGCTGCCGATCGCGGCGGCGAACTCGAAGCCGTCCATGTGCGGCATGTTGACGTCGGTGATGATCAGGTCCGGGGCGCGGCGCAGCAGCGCATGGCCCGCCGCGACGCAGTCCTCGGCTGCCTCCACCTCGTAGCCGGCGGCGCCGAGGTGGATGCGCAGCTGCTCGCGGATGTTGCTGTCGTCGTCGATGACCAGCACTCGGGGGGCCGCCATGCGCCGAGTATGCGCTTTGTTATATTCCGCTGCGTGAAGCTTCCGCGCCAGCGTGTGCCATATTCCGCAATCGTCGACCGGCCG
>JBQTJF010000147.1:0-5204 GCA_052387375.1 Betaproteobacteria bacterium | reverse complement strand
TTCGAGGGGCTGTGCGAGAACTCGCTCGACGCGGTCTCCGACCGGGACTTCGCGGTCGAGTTCTGCGCCTTCGCGGCGCTCGCCATGGCGCACCTGTCGCGCCTCGCCGAGGAGCTGGTGCTCTGGGCGAGCCCGCGCTTCGGCTTCGTGCGGCTGCCCGACCGCTTCTGCACCGGCTCCTCGATCATGCCGCAGAAGAAGAACCCCGACGTGCCGGAGCTGGTGCGCGGCAAGACCGGCCGCGTCGCCGGGCATCTCGTGGCGCTGCTCACGCTCATGAAGGCGCAGCCGCTCGCCTACAACAAGGACAACCAGGAAGACAAGGAGGCGCTTTTCGACGCCGTCGATACGCTGAAGGACTGCCTCGCGGTCTTCGCGCCGCTCGTTGCCGGCCTCGAGCCGGTGCCGGCGGCGATGCGCGCCGCGGCGCTCGAAGGCCATGCCACCGCCACCGATCTCGCCGACTACCTGGTGCGCAAGGGCATGGCCTTCCGCGACGCGCACGGCGTGGTGGCGCGCGCGGTGCGCGAGGCCGAGCGCAACGGCGTCGACCTGGCGGCATTGCCGCTTTCCAAGCTGAGGAGTTTCTCGGAAAAAATCGGATCGGATGTAAAGGACGTGCTGACACCCGAGGGCTCGGTCGCCGCGCGCGGCCACCGCGGCGGCACGGCGCCCGCGGAAGTGCGCCGCGCCATCGCGCGCGCCCGCAAGCGCCTGGCGCGATGAAGAGAATCGGCAAGTACCCCGTGCTGCGCAAACTGGGGGAAGGCGCCACGTCCGAGGTATACCTGTGCAACGACCCCTTCAACGCGCGCGACGTCGCGGTGAAAGTCGCCTTCGCCGGCTCGTTCGACGACCCGGAGAAGGGGCGGCGCTACCGCAAGCTCTTCGTCACCGAGGCCTCGCTCGCCGGCAAGCTCGAGCACCCGCACATCTGCCAGATCTATGACGCGGTGGCCGACGAGAAGCTGCACTACATCGTCATGGAGTACGTGCCGGGCGGCACGCTGGAGAAGTACTGCAGCGAGGAGCTGCTGCCGGTCGAGCGCATCGTCGAGATCGCCTTCAAGTGCACGCGTGCGCTCGAGTTCGCCCACAAGCTCGGCGTCACGCACCGCGACCTCAAGCCCGCCAACATCCTGCACGCCGGCGGCACCGACGTGAAGGTGAGCGACTTCGGCGCCGCGCTCATCGACTCGCGCGACACCACGCAGGTGGCGGCGGTGGGCTCGCCCGCCTACATGTCGCCCGAGCAGGTGAAGGAGCAGCCGCTCGACCACCGCACCGACATCTACTCGATCGGCGTGGTGATGTACCACCTGCTCAACGGGCGGCTGCCATTCGATGCGGCGAACAACTACGGCCTCATCTACCAGATCACCAGCGCCGAGCCCAGGCCGCCCTCGGCGCTGCGTCCCGGCCTGCCGCCGGCGCTCGACGCCATCGTCATGCGCGCCATGGCGAAGGACCGCGAGGCGCGCTACCGGCACTGGGAGGAGTTCTCGCAGCACCTCGCCGCCACCTCCGAGCACTTGCGCGCGGAGCAGACGCAGCAGTGGTTCGCCGACTCCGAGCGCTTCGAGACGCTGCGCAAGCTCGCTTTCTTCGAGCATTTCTCCGACGCGGAGCTCTGGGAAGTGGCGCGCGTGTCGACCTGGCGCCACGCCGCCGCCGGCGAGGTGCTGATGCGCGAGGGCGACAGCGGCGAGCACTTCTGCGTGCTGGCGCAGGGCCAGGTGAAGGTGACGCGCCGCGGCCAGCTGCTCGGCGTGCTGGAGGCCGGGGAGCCCTTCGGCGAGATGGCCTACCTCTCGCGGAAGCCGGCGAAGCGCGGCGCCGACGTGACGGTGCTCGAGCACGCGAACATCATCACCGTGCCGACCGCGCGCCTCGCGCAGGCCTCCGACGCCTGCCGCCACCGCTTCGACCGCGCCTTCATGGGCATGCTGGTCGAGCGGCTGACGGCCGCCAACGTGCGCATCTCCGGCGTCTAGGACCATGGAGCACGTCGCCAACTACCCGGTGCTCCGCAAGCTCGGCGAGGGCGCCACCTCCGAGGTGTTCCTCTGCCAGGACCCGTTCCGCAACCGCGAGGTGGCGGTGAAGCGCATCTTTCCCGAGGCGCTGCGCGACCCGGTGCGCGGGCGCCTGTTCCGCAAGCTGTTCTTCACCGAGGCCTCGCTCGCCGGCAAGCTCGACCATCCGCACATCGCGCAGATCTACGACGCCGGCATCGGCGAGGACTCGGGCTACATCGTCATGGAGTACGTCCCGGGCGGCACCATGGAGCGCTTCTGCGCGCCGGAGAACCTGCTGCCGGTCGAGGAGGTGGTGAACATCATCTTCAAGTGCACGCGCGCGCTCGCCTACGCACACATGCTCGGCGTCACGCACCGCGACATCAAGCCGGGCAACATCCTCTATTCCGCCGCGCCGGCCGACGTGCGCATCGGCGATTTCGGCCTCGCACTCAACGTCGGCGCCGAGACGACGCAGATCACCGGGGTGGGCTCGCCCGCCTACATGTCGCCCGAGCAGATCCGCGAAGAGCTGGTCGACCACCGCACCGACCTCTACTCGCTGGGCGTGGTGATGTACCAGATGCTCACCGGCCAGCTGCCCTTCAAGGGCACCAACAAGTTCAGCATGATCTACCAGATCACGCAGTACGACCCGCCGCCGCCCTCCTCGCACCGGCGCGAGCTGCCGGCCTCGCTCGACCGCATCGTGCGCCGCGCCATGCAGAAGGAGGCGGCGAAGCGCTACCACAGCGGCGACGAGTTCGCCCAGGAGCTGGTCGAGGCGCTGCGCGAGGGCCTGGGCGGCGCGCCGCGCGAGAGCTTCGGCGACGCCGACAAGTTCGCCGCGCTGCGCGCCATGCGCTTTTTCATGCCCTTCGCCGACCCGGAGCTGTGGGAGGTGGTGCACCGGGGCATCTGGGAGCGCGTGCCCGCCGGCACGGCGCTGGTGCGCGAGGGCGAGCCCGGGGACTTCTTCTGCGTGCTCGTCGCGGGCGAGGTGCGCGTCAGCAAGAACAAGAAGCTGCTCAGCGTGCTCGGACCCGGCGAGTGCTTCGGCGAGATGGCGTACCTTTCGGCGAGCAGCCACGAGCGCGGCGCCACCGTCACCGCGGCGAAGGACTCGCGCATCGTGCGCATGCGCATCGCCGACCTCGAGCAGGCGAGCGTCTCCTGCCGCAGCAAGTTCGACCGCGCCTTCATCGGCATCCTGGTCGAGCGCCTGAACCTGGCCAATACGCGGCTGACCTCGGCCTGAAAAGCAGAAAACAGGGACAGACCACGTTTTCCAGGCATCGCGGGGTACAAGCCAACGACCCCACCCGGGGTAAAGTCGGCAGCATGGACAGGGCGCTGCGCGAGCGGCTGAGGATCGACTCCGCGCAACCGGTGACCGGCGGCTGCATCCACGAATGCTTCAAGGTCGCGATCGGCGGCCGCGAATTCTTCCTCAAGTCGAACGACGCGAACCACGCGGACAACTTCGCCGCCGAGGCCGACGGCCTTGCGGCGCTGCAGGGCATCGGCCTGCGCGCGCCTGAGCCGGTCTCGCACGGTACGGCCGGCAGCAAAGCTTTTCTACTGTTGGAGTTTCTTTCCCTTCAGGGAGAAGAAGACTTTGCTGCGCTGGGCCGCATGCTCGCCCAAGCGCACCGCAAGCACGGCGCGCGCTTCGGCTGGGGCCGCGACGACTACATCGGCGCGACGCCGCAGGCGAACGGCTGGAGCGACGACTGGACGGAGTTCTGGCGCGAGCGTCGGATCAAGCCGCAGGTCGCGCTGGCGAAGAGGAAGGGGTTCTCCCTCGACATACCCGACGTCGGCACCCTTCTGCGCTCGCATTCGCTGCAGCCTTCTCTTCTCCACGGAGACTTGTGGAGCGGGAACGCCGGATTTACGGACGAAGGGCCGGTGGTGTTCGACCCGGCGGTGTACTACGGCGACCGCGAAGCCGATCTCGCGATGAGCGAGCTCTTCGGCGGCTTTCCGCGCGAGTTCCGTGCGGCCTACGAGGCAGCATACCCGTTCGAGCGCGGCTACGAGCTAAGAAAGCACCTGTACAACCTCTACCACCTGCTCAATCACCTGAACCTGTTCGGCGCAGGCTACCTCGGGCAGGTGCAGCAGACGCTAGGCCTTCTGCGTCGTGCCCTGTAGGAGCTTCTGCAGCTCGCCGGACTGGTACATCTCCCGCATGATGTCGGAGCCGCCGACGAATTCGCCGTTCACGTAGAGCTGCGGAATGGTCGGCCAGTTGGCGTATTCCTTGATGCCCTGGCGGACCTCGGCGTCGGCGAGCACGTTGACGGTGTGGAAGTCCTGCACGCCGCAGGCGTTGAGCACCTGGCAGGCGAGCGCGGAGAAGCCGCACTGCGGGAACTGCGGGGTGCCTTTCATGTAGAGCACGACGGGATGCCCCGTCACCTGCTCCTTGATGCGCTGTTTGGTGTCCATGCTGGGATTTTACCGCCTTCCCCCCGCGACGCGGGGTATTCCCGAGAGATCGGGCCAGCCCGCCTCGGTTTCAAGCCCTGCCGACTCGAGCAGCGCGCGCACCGCCTCGTGCTGCCCCGCGCCATGCTCGAGCAGCAGCCAGCCGCCGGACAGGAGATGCGCCGGCGCCTGCCGGACAATGACGCGAAGCGCATCCAGCCCGTCCGCGCCGGCCTCGAGCGCGAGCCGCGGCTCGAAGGGAAGTTGCGCGAGATGCGGGTCGCCCACGGGAACGTAAGGGGGATTGGCGACGATCGCCTCGAAGCGCTCGCCGGCGAGCGCATCGAGCCAGCGGCCATGGCGCAGCTCGATGTCCAGTCCGAACTTCACCGCGTTCCTTTTCGCGACCTCCAGCGCGGCCGCGCTCGCGTCGCTTGCCACGACGCGCGCCGCCGGGAGATGGCGCTTGATGGCAAGCGCGATCGCGCCGCAGCCGGTGCCGAGGTCGAGCACCGAGGCGGGCCGGCGCTCGATGGCGAGATCGACCAGCAGCTCGGTCTCGGGGCGCGGAACCAGCACCGCCGGGGTGACGGCGAGCTCCAGGCCGTAGAACTCCTTGCAGCCGAGGATGTACGCCACGGGTTCGCCGGCCGCGCGGCGCGACACGAAGTCCCGATAGATGGTCTCGCTTTCCCGGGGCAATTCCCTTTCCGGAAACGCGAGGACGGCGGACTCCGAGAACCCGGTGGCGGC
>JBQTJF010000146.1:0-11302 GCA_052387375.1 Betaproteobacteria bacterium | reverse complement strand
CGTGCCGGTGGTCGAGAACGGCCGGCCGCTCGGCATGGTCTCGGCGCGCGACGCCCTCGAGCCCGACCTGCGCCAGTTCATCGCCGACCTGGAGAGCCGCACGCACATCGGCGAGATCCTCGGCTAGGTGGCGAGCTCCGGCAGGTCCTTGTAGAGCTCGAGCGCCTCGGGGTTGGCGAGCGCGTCGGTGTTCGCGATCGGCATGCCGTGCACCGCGGAGCGCACCGCGAGCTCGACCACCTTGCCGTTCTTGGTGTGCGGGATGTCGCTCACCTGCACGATCTTCGCCGGCACGTGGCGCGGCGAGGCGTGCTTCCTGATCTCGGCGCGGATGTGGTTCTCAAGATCTTCCTCCAACACCAGGCCATCTCTGAGTCTTACAAACAAAACTACTCTGGTATCGGTGGGATTGTCGGGCGGCCAGAGCTGGCCGATCGCCACCGCCTCCTCGACTTCCTCGATGCGCTCGACGACGCGGTAGATCTCGGCGGTGCCGATGCGCACGCCGCCGGGGTTGAGCGTCGCGTCGGAGCGCCCGTAGACGATCATGGTGCCGCGCTCGGTGAGCTCGCTCCAGTCGCCGTGGCACCAGACGTTCGGGTACTTGTCGAAGTAGGCGGCGTGGTAGCGCTCGTCGCCGCGGTCGTTCCAGAAGCCGAGCGGCATCGAAGGAAAGGGTTTCGTGCAAACCAGTTCGCCTTTTTCCCCTATTACGGATTCTCTGTTTTCATCAAAGACCTCCACCGCCATGCCCAGCGACCGGCACTGCATCTCGCCGCGGTAGACCGGCAGCACCGCGTTGGCGTCGGCGAACGCGGCCATGATGTCGGTGCCGCCCGAGATCGACGACAGGCATACATCTTTTTTTATTGACGAGTACACAAAATCATAACTTTCGGGGGCCAGCGGCGAGCCGGTCGAGAGCAGCATGCGCAGTCCCGGCAGCTCGTAGCGCTCGCGCGGGCGCACGCCGCGCTTGGCGATGGCGTCGAGGAACTTGGCCGAGGTGCCGAAGTGCGTGATGCGCTCGCGCTGCGCGTACTCGAAGAGGATGCGGCCGTCCCTGGCGAAGGGCGAGCCGTCGTAGAGCATCACCGTCGCCTCCGCCATCAGCGCGCCGAAGAGCAGGTTCCACACCACCCAGTTGGCGGTGCAGAAGTAGAAGAAGCGGTCGCCCGCGCGCAGGTCGAACTGCAGCTTGTACATCTTCAGGCCCTGCAGCAGCGTGCCGCCGGCGCCGTGGACGATGCACTTGGGCCTGCCGGTGGTGCCCGAGGTGAAGAGGATGTAGGCGGGGTGGTTGAAGGGCAGCTGCGCGAAGGCGATGTCGGCGGACTGATAGCGGCGCAGCCACTCGTCCAGGCGCACCGCCTTCGGGATGTCGGAGACGTCGACGTGCGGGTCGAGGTAGGGGACCACGACCACCTTGCGCACGGTGGGCAGGCGCTCGACGAGCTCGCGCACGCGCGCGAGCGAGTCGTGCTCTTCGCCGTTGTAGCGGTAGCCGTCGGCGCAGAAGAGCACCTTGGGCTCGATCTGGCCGAAGCGCTCGACCACGCCCTCGACGCCGAAATCGGGCGAGCACGACGACCACACCATGCCCTGCGAGAGCGCGGCGAGCGCGAACAGGCCCGCCTCCGGGATGTTCGGGATGAACGCCGCGACGCGGTCGCCGGCGCGCAGGCCGAGCGCCGCCAGCGCCTGCACCGCGCGCGAGACCTCGCTGGTGAGCTCCGAGTACGAGACGCGCCGCTTGAAGCCCGTCTCGTCCCAGAAGACGAAGGCGTCGCCGCGGTCGCCGCGGCGCATCAGGTTCTCGGCGAAGTTGAGCCGCGCCTCGGGAAACCACTTGGCGCCGGGCATCTTGTCGCCGTCGACGAGCACGGTCGAGCCCTTGCGCGAGGCGATCAGGCCGCAGAAGTCCCAGGCGTCGGACCAGAATTCCTCGGGCCGCTCGACCGACCAGCGGTAGAACTCCGGGTAGCTGTTGAGCTCCAGGTGGCGCTTGCGCACCACCTGGCGCGCGAATTGCGTGATCTGCGCCTGCTCGACGGCCTGCTCCGACGGGGACCACAGCGGTTTCATGGGCGTTTCGCTAGGATCGGGCGCTGATTATAGTGATTCCCGCCCCGTGAATTCCGCGCTCCGCTCCGCCATCTCGCTGCGGCACCGCACCGCCGAAGCCGAGGCGCTGGCGCGGCTGCGCGTCCTGCAGCCCTCGCCGGCGGTCGCGCAGCGCATCCAGCTGCGCGCCTACCGGCTCGCCGAGCGGGCGCGCGCCGCGCGGCCGGGCCCGCTCTCGGCCGAATCCTTCCTGCGCCACTACGGCCTGTCCACCCCGGAAGGCGTGGCCCTCATGTGCGTGGCCGAGGCGCTGCTGCGCATTCCCGACGCCGACACTGCCGACGCGCTGCTGCGCGACAAGCTGGCGTCGATGACCTGGAGCAGCGCCAGCGCCACCGACTGGGCGCTCATGCTCACCGGCACCATCACGCGCTGGCACGACGAGCCCGGGCAGCTGAAACGTCTTGTCGCTCGCCTGGGCGAGCCGGTGGTGCGCGCCGCGATTCGCCAGGCGATGCGCATCCTCGCCGAGCAGTTCGTGCTCGCCGAAACGATCGAGGATGCGGTCGGGCGCGCCGGCGCCCGCGCGCCCTACCGCTTTTCCTTCGACATGCTCGGCGAGGGCGCGCGTACGGCGGAGGATGCTTCGAAGTACTTCGACACCTACCTGCACGCCATCCAGGCCGTGGCCCCCCCGCATGCAATTTCCGTCAAGCTCTCGGCGCTGCACCCGCGCTTCGAGGAGGCGAAGCGCGCGCGGGTGTTCGCAGAGCTGCTCCCCCGGCTGAAGCAGCTCGCGAGCGCCGCCGCGGCCCGCAACATCGGCCTCACCGTCGACGCCGAGGAGTCGGAGCGACTCGAGCTGACCTTGGATCTTTATGAAGCGTTAGCCAAGGACTCTCCCGTCGGCCTCGCGGTGCAGGCCTACCAGAAGCGGGCCCTGGCGGTATGCGAGTGGCTCGTGGCCCTCGGCCGCGCGACGAGAAAGCGCCTTCCCGTCCGCCTCGTCAAGGGCGCGTACTGGGACAGCGAGGTGAAGCGCGCGCAGCAGCTCGGCATGCCCGACTACCCGGTGTTCACCCGCAAGGCCGCCACCGACGTCTCCTACGTCGCCTGCGCCGCGAAGCTGCTCGAGGCACCCGAGGCGATCTACCCAGCGTTCGCCACCCACAACTGCCGCACCGTCGCGACAGTTTTGGAAATAGGAGGAGACGCGCTGGGCCGCCCCCCTGACAAGGGGGGGCAGGGGGGGTTCGAATTCCAGAAGCTGCATGGGATGGGGGACGCGCTCTACGACGTGCTGCTCGCCGAGCGCGACGTGCCGGTGCGCGTCTACGCGCCGGTCGGCAGCTTCAACGAGCTGCTGCCCTACCTGGTGCGCCGGCTGCTCGAGAACGGCGCCAACACCTCCTTCGTGCACCAGATCGCCGACCCCGACGTGCCGCTCGAGGCGCTGGTCGCCGACCCGCTCGCGGCGCTGCCCGAGCCCTATGCGCCCGATCCGCGCATTCCGCTGCCGCGGCATCTCTACCCCGACCGGCTGAACTCCATCGGCCTCGACCTCTCCCGCCGCGACGTCCTCGAATCGATCCGGGAAAGAATCGTCTCCGACAAAGAGGTCCCGACGGTCAGGACGACTTCGCGGCAAGACCTCGATGCGGCGATCGGCCGCGCCGCGGCAGCGTTCGAGTCCTGGTCGCGCACGCCGGCGGCGAAGCGCGCCATCCTGCTCGAGCGCGCCGCCGACGCGCTCGAGGAGCGCACGCTCGAGCTCGTCTCGCTCATCGTGCGCGAGGGCAAGCGCACTTACGCCGACGCGGTGGCGGACGTGCGCGAGGCCGCCGACTTCTGCCGCTACTACGCGCTGCAGGCGCGCAAGATCGCGCAGCCGCTCGCCCTCGCCGGCCCCGCCGGCGAGACCAACGAGCTCTTCCTGCACGGGCGCGGCGTCTTCGCCTGCATCAGTCCCTGGAACTTCCCGCTCGCCATCTTCACCGGCCAGGTCGCCGCGGCGCTCGCCGCCGGCAACACCGCGATCGCCAAGCCGGCGGAGCAAACGCCGTTCATAGGTGTTACTGCCGTGAAGCTCCTCCACGAAGCGGGTATTCCATCCGACGCGCTCCATTGTGCTGTCGGCGACGGCGAGGCGGTTGGCGCGCCGCTCGTGGCCGATCCGCGGATCGCCGGCGTGGCCTTCACCGGCTCGGTCGAGACCGCGAAGCGCATCAACAGGGCCCTGGCGAAGCGCGACGGCCCGATCGTGCCGCTCGTCGCCGAGACGGGCGGCGTCAACGCCATGATCGTCGACGCTTCCGCCCTGCCCGAGCAGGTAGTGGACGACGTGGTCGTCTCGGCCTGCCCGCGCGCCGGGCAGCGCTGCTCGGCGCAGCGCATCCTCTTTGTCGACGCAGGCGCCGCGCCGCGCATCCTGCGCCTCATCGCCGGCGCGCTCGCCGAGCTCGAGCTGGGCGACCCCGCCGAGCCCGACACCGACGTCGGCCCGGTGATCGACGCGGCCGCCGCCGGCGCGCTCAGGGCGCATATCGTCCGGCTCACCGGCCTTGGAAAACGGATCGGCGAGGCCAAAAACGTTCCCGATCGGGAACATTTTCATTTCGTCGCCCCGGTGGCCTTCGCGCTGCCGCCGGAGCAGCTGCCGCGAATCGAAGTCTTCGGCCCGGTGCTCCACATCTGCACTTACAAGAGGCAGGAATTGAAGGAAGTACTGGGCTGGCTGCGCGCCACCGGCTACGGCCTGACGCTCGGCATCCACTCGCGCATCGAGAGCTTCGTCGACGAGGTGGTCGCCGCAGCGCGCGTCGGCAACATCTACGTCAACCGCAGCATGATCGGCGCCGTGGTCGGCGTGCAGCCCTTCGGCGGCGAAGGCCTCTCGGGCACGGGCCCGAAGGCCGGTGGCCCGCACTACCTGCCGCGCTTCGCCACGGAACGCACGCTGACGGTGAACACCGCCGCGGTGGGCGGCGTGACCGAGCTCCTGAGCGGCGGCGCCTAGGGCCGCGGCTTCTGGATGGCCGTGGCGTGCGGCCGGGTGAGGATCTCGGGCCGCAGCACTTCGTCGAGCTGCGCCTTGGTCATCAGGCCCTCGTCGAGGAGCCGCCGCGCGCGCTGGCGGTTGGCGCTGATGCCCTTGACGCAGCGCTCGGCCAGCGTGCGGCAGCCGGCGGTGAGGTGCTGCAGGCCCTCGAACAGGCTGTGCGCGATGATCGGCTCGAAGGCGTTGAGCTGCAGCTGCCCGGCCTCCGCGGCCATGGTGACGGTGATGTCGTTGCCGATCACCTCGAAGGCGAAGAGCTTGCCCTCGCGCACCTCCTCGCAGGCGAGCTGGATCGCCACGGCGCGCTTCTCCTCGAGGAGCCCGAGCTCGCTGTTGGCGATCGCCGCGGCCTGCTTGACGCAGGCGAGCGCCGCCACCAGATCCGGGTAGATCGAGATCGGCATGCCGGTGATGGAGAAGTTCTCCAGCGCCCGCAGGGTGTGGATGCCGTAGTAGGCGTCGGCGGGCACCGCGCGCTCGCCCAGCAGGTCGTGCTCGATGCGGACCGGCTGCGTCATGGGGTCATTCTGGCACTATCATCCGGCCATGGACGAGCTGGACTTCAGCAAGCCGGCGAAGCCCGCCGCGCCGGCGCCGCCGCCGGTCAACCTCGCCGCGGCGCTCGACTTCTTCCGCACCGCCGGCGTGGCCGAGAACGTCGACACCGGCACCAACATCTTCGTCGAGGACGAGAAGACGGGCCTGTTCTCCTTCGGCAAGAGCCGCAAGATGTACCTGCTGCTCGAGGGCGAGGTGAACCTGATCGCCGCCAACAAGCTGATCGGCGTGGTCAGGGGCGGCGAGATCTTCGGCGAGATGGCGGCGATCAGCGAGTCGCCGCGCGCCGCCACCGCGGTGGCGAAGACCCCCTGCCGCCTCATCTCGATGGACGACAAGGGCTTCCACGCGGCGCTCAAGGCGAAACCCGACTTCGCGCTGACGCTGCTCGGCATGATGATCAACCGCCTGCGCGGCATGCTCGCCCGCATGCAGAGCGCGGCGTCGCTCGCCGAGGCAAAGAAGGAGTCGCGCGTCTTCGACAAGGGCCTGCTCGCCGCGCTCGCCAAGGGCCTCGGGCCCACCAACGCCGCCCGCTGCGAGAAAGGCAAGACCATCATGACCGAGGGCCAGGCCGGCGCCATGATGTACGTGGTGCTGGAGGGCCGGGTGGCGGTGAGCATCCAGGGCAGGGTGGTCGAGCGCGTCGGCGTCGGCGGCGTCTTCGGCGAGATGGCGCTGATCGACCAGTCGCCGCGCGCCGCCACCGCCATGGCCGAGGCCGACAGCACCCTGCTGACGCTGAACCGCGGCGTGTTCCTGCAGCTGGTGAAGACGCAGCCCGAGTTCGGCGTCGCGCTGCTCGCCGCCGCCGCCGAGCGCGTGCGTTTCATGGCATCGCGCTAGAATTCCCCGCACCCAACCTGGAGAGACCATGAAGAACTTCATCGTATTCGCCGCCGCCCTGGCCCTCGCGGCTCCCGCCGCCGCGCAGGAAGGCACGCTGAAGAAAATCAAGGACACCGGCTCGATCACCATCGGCCACCGCGATGCGTCGATTCCCTTCTCGTACTACGACGACCAGCAGCGGCCGATCGGCTACTCGATGGAGCTGTGCCACCGCATCGTCGACGCGGTGGCGAAAGAGCTGAAGATGCCGAAGGTCGACATCAAGTACCAGCTCGTCACCTCGGCGAACCGCATCCCGCTGATGGCGAACGGCACCATCGACCTGGAGTGCGGCTCGACCACCAACAACCTGGAGCGGCAGAAACAGGTGTGGTTCACCATCACCCACTTCGTCACCGCCAACCGCTTCGTCTCCAAGCGCTCGGCGAAGCTGAACACGCTCGCCGACCTGAAGGGCAAGACGGTGGTCTCCACCGCGGGCACCACCAACATCAAGCAGATCACCGAGCTCAACACGCAGAAGAACCTCGGCGCCAACATCGTCTCGGCGAACGGCCATCCCGAGGCCTTCCTCATGGTCGAGACCGGCCGCGCCGCCGCCTTCGTCATGGACGACATCCTGCTCTACGGCCTGGTCGCCACCTCCAAGTCGCCCAAGGACTACGTGATCTCCAAGGACGCGCTCTCGATCGAGCCCTACGGCTTCATGCTGCGCAAGGACGACACGGCGTTCAAGAAGGTGGTCGACGCGGCGATGACCGGCATCTACAAGAGCGGGCAGGTCAACGCCATCTACCAGAAGTGGTTCCAGAAGCCGATCCCGCCGAAGAACGTCAACCTCAACCTGCCGATGAGCGCCCAGCTGAAGAAGGTGATCGCGAACCCCACCTCGTCGGGCGATCCCAACGACTACAAGTAACGCCTGAAGTACAACTGGAACTGGAGGATCTTCTTTGACCTCGAGCCGGGGGCCTCGGGGTCATACCTCCAGTACCTGATCGCCGGCCTCGGCTGGACCCTGGCGGTGGCGCTCGCCGCCTGGGTCATCGCGCTCGCGATCGGCGCGCTGGTGGGCACGCTGCGCACCACGCCGCTCGCCTGGGTGCGCGGCATCTGCACCGCCTACGTCGAGGTGTTCCGCAACATCCCGCTGCTGGTGCAGATGTTCCTGTGGTTCTTCGTGCTGCCCGAGCTGCTGCCGGAGGCCGCCGGCAACTGGATGAAGCAGATGCCGCCGCCCTGGGGCTCCTACTTCCCGGCGCTGCTGTGCCTGGGCCTCTACACCTCGGTGCGCGTCGCCGAGCAGGTGCGCGCCGGCATCCAGTCGCTGCCGCGCGGGCAGATGATGGCCGGCACCGCCATCGGCCTCACCCTGCCGCAGGCTTACCGCCAGGTGATCCTGCCGCAGAGCTTGCGCATCATCCTGCCGCCGCTCACCTCGGAATTCCTCAACTGCATCAAGAACTCCTCCGTGGCGCTGACCATCGGCGTGATGGAGCTCACCGCGCGCGCCCGCGCCATGCAGGAGTTCAGCTTCCAGGTGTTCGAGGCCTTCGCCGCCGCGACGGTCATCTACCTGCTCGCCAACCTCGTCGTCGTGCTGGGGATGCGCTGGGTGGAGGCGCACGTGCGCGTGCCGGGGCTCATCGGCGCGGCGCAGGCGCCGCAGGCAGGCCACTAACCCATGTTCACGGGTTTCGACTGGGACGTCATCGAGCGCTCGCTGCCCTATCTCTTCAGGGAGGGCATGGTGTTCACGCTGACGCTCACCGCCATGGCGATGACCGGCGGGGTGATCTTCGGCACGGCGCTCGCGATGATGCGGCTCTCTGCCTTCCGGCCGGTCGCCATGCTCGCCGGCGCCTACGTCAACCTGATGCGCTCGGTGCCGCTGGTGCTGGTGATCTTCTGGTTCTACTTCCTCGTGCCCTGGATCGGCGGCTGGATCGCCGGCGAGGGCCGGCCGATCTCGGTCGGCGCCTGGTACAGCGCCGTCATCACCTTCACCATGTTCGAGGCCGCCTACTACTGCGAGATCATGCGCGCCGGCATCCAGTCCATCGCGCGCGGGCAGGTGTCGGCCGGCTACGCCATCGGGCTGAACTACTGGCAGATGATGGGCTACGTGGTGCTGCCGCAGGCCTTCCGCAACATGCTGCCGGTGCTGCTCACGCAGACCATCATCCTCTTCCAGGACACGTCGCTCGTGTATGTCATCTCGGCCACCGACTTCCTCGGCGCCGCGGCCAAGGTCGCCAACCGCGACGGGCGGCTGGTGGAGATGTATCTTTTCGTCGCCGTGGTCTACTTCATCATGAGCTTCGCCGCCTCGCAGTACGTGAAGCGCCTGCAAACGCGCCTTGCCGTCATCAGGTGAAAAAATGATTTCGATCCGGAAGATCAGCAAGTGGTACGGCAGCTTCCAGGTCCTCGCCGAGTGCTCGACCGAGATCGCCAAGGGCGAGGTGGTCGTGGTGTGCGGCCCCTCGGGCAGCGGCAAGTCGACGCTCATCAAGTGCGTGAACGGCCTCGAGCCTTTCCAGAAGGGCGAGGTCCTGGTCGACACCATCCCGGTCGGCGATCCGAAGACCAACCTGCCGAAGCTGCGCTCGCGGGTGGGCTTGGTGTTCCAGCTCTTCGAGCTCTTTCCGCTCATGAGCGTCACCGACAACCTCACGCTCGGGCAGATCAAGGTGCTCGGCCGCAGCCGCGAGGCCGCGATCGACAAGGCGTACAAGCTCCTGCAGCGCGTCGGCCTCACCGACCACAAGGACAAGTACCCCGGCCAGCTCTCCGGCGGCCAGCAGCAGCGCGTGGCGATCGCGCGCGCGCTGTCGATGGACCCGATCGCCATGCTCTTCGACGAGCCGACCTCGGCGCTCGACCCGGAGATGATCAACGAGGTGCTCGACGTCATGGTCGAGCTCGCCCAGGAGGGCATGACCATGATGGTGGTGACGCACGAGATGGGCTTCGCGCGCAAGGTCGCGCACCGCGTCATCTTCATGGACGAGGGCCGCATCGTCGAGGACGCGAACAAGGAGGACTTCTTCGGCAAGCCGCGCTCCGACCGCGCGCAGCTCTTCCTCTCCAAGATCCTCCACCACTAGATCGGGGTCAGACCCCGATCTATTTTCTGAGCGCCGCTTCCGGTACCTTGTAGTCCGGGTAGCGCTTGCGGAACTCCTCGAGCGCCTTGTCGGCTTCCTCGTGCTTGCCCGCCTTGCGTAGCTCGGCGATGCGCTCGAGCCATTTCTCCGGCGGCTCCTCGGCCGTCTGCTTGCGGAACAGCGAATCCGCCCTCGCCGCCTCAGGGGCGCGCGCGCCTGCCATCGGCGCCGACTCGCGCATCCGCGGCTCGGCTCTCGATGCGGCAACCTCGGGCACCGATTCCCGGGCGTCGCGAGCTATTTCGGCCTTTCTCTCCTCCGGCTGCGCTGCCGGCGCCGGCGGCGAGGCAGCGTAGTCGTACGGATCGGGGCGCTCGACCTGCATGTGCCAGGTGACGGCGACGGAAAGCATGATCACCGCCGCGGCGGCGAGCGGGAAGTACCAGCGTCGCCGGCCGGTCGGCGCCACGAGCGGCGCCGGATGCACCTCGGCGGCGCGGCGCGAAGCGGCGAGGATCGCCTCGTCGACGTGCCGCGGCGGCTCCTCCGTGCCGAGCTCGCGGTAGCGCTGCGACACCTTTTGCTCTTCATTCATTCACTGCTGCCTTCAGTTTCGCGATTGCATAGCGCAGGCGGCTCTTCGCCGCCTCCTCGCCGGCGCCGGTCGCCTGGGCGATCTCCGGCACGCTCATGCCCGCCTCCTCGTGCAGCAGGAACGCCTCGCGCTGCGCCGCCGGCAGCGCCTCCAGCGCGCTGGCGAAGCGCTGCAGGCCCTGGCGGGCCTGCGCCTGATGCTCCGGATTGGGGCCATTGCCTTCCACTTCCACGTTTTCCAGATCGACCAGCGTCAGGCCCTTGCGCCGCCAGTGGTCGATCAGCCGGTTGTGCGCGATCGAGTAGAGCCAGGTGGTGAACTTGGCGCGCGGCGCGTAGCGGCTGCGCGCCTCGATGACGCGCATCCAGACGTCCTGGAAGAGCTCCTCCGCCGTGCCGCGCTCCTTCACGCTGCGCAGCACGAAGCGGTACAGGCGCGCGCGATGCCGCCCGTAGAGGGTCTCGAAGGCGCCGGCGTTGCCGTTCCGGTAAGCGAGCATGAGCTCTTCGTCGGCGCCCTCCACGCCGCGCAGTCTACCCCCGCGAGTCTGGCACATAGCTTGGAACGCAGGCGGCTGCGAAACGGGTTTGCCGAGGTGAGAGTTTTCATCTGCCGCGCGTACAATGCGCGGCTTTCCCCTCCGTGCGGCAGGCAATGAGAAACGGCAAGGCGTTCCCGATCCCGGTGGTCAAGGTGAAGTACTCGTGCGAGAAGTGCCCCGCCTACTGCTGCAGCTACCCGGAGATCGAGGTGACGCCGCGCGACATCGAGCGGCTGGCGCGGCACTTCGGGCTCGCCAACGGCGAGGCCGAGGCGCGCTACACCAAGGCCGACGCGAAGGAGAAGGTGCGCCTGCTACGCCACCAGAAGGACCGCGTGTTCGACTAGGTGTGCGCGCTGCTCGCCACCGAGACGCGCCGCTGCACGGCGTACCACGCCCGGCCGGGCGTGTGCCGCGACTATCCCGACAGCAAGCGCTGCGGCTACTACGAGTTCCTGAAGTTCGAGCGCGCCCACCAGGACGACCCGGACTTCATCGCCTTGACTTAAGCGCCTTCTCGCGGATCG
>JBQTJF010000145.1:0-22953 GCA_052387375.1 Betaproteobacteria bacterium | reverse complement strand
ACGAACTTCGCCGGCGGCACCGCGCCGAGCTCCGGGTCGTTCCAGCGGATGAGCGCTTCCAGCCCGGCCAGCGTGCCGCTCTGCACGTCGATCTTGGGCTGGTAGTGCAGCGACAGCCGCCCGTCCTCGATGGCGCGGCGCAGGCGGTTCTCCATGTCGAACGCCTCGGCGACGCGCGCGTTCATCTCCGGCGCGTAGAAGAGGAAGCGCTGGCCGGAGTCCTTGGCGTGCTTGAGGGCGCTCTCGGCGTGCGCGCACAGCGCTTCGGTGGACTCGCCGTCGGTCGGGAATACGGCGATGCCCGCCTTCAGGCTCACCACCAGCTCCACGCCGTCGACCAGGAACGGTCGGGCGAAGGCGGCGGCGAGCTGCTCGATCAGCCAGTGCGTCGTCTCGCCGGGGTGGTCGAAGCCGGCCACGGCGATGGCGAAGTGATCGGCGCCGACGCGCGCCACCGTGTCCTCCTCGCGCGCCACCTCGCGCAGCCGCGCGCCGATCTGGCGCAGCAGGTCGTCGCCGCTCTTGCGGCCGAAGGTCTCGTTCACCATGCGGAAGCGCTCGACGTCGAGGAACACCGCGGCGGCGAAGCGCTTCTCGCGCCGCGCCGCGTTGAGCGCTTGGCCGATGCGGTCCATGAAGAGGCTCCGGTTGGGCAGCTCCGTGAGCGAGTCGTGATAGGCGAGGTAGTCCATCCTCGCCTTCTGCTCGAGGTGGTGCAGGGCGAAGGAGACGTCGCCGGCGAGCTCCTGCAGCAGGCGCATCTCTTCCTCGTCGAAGAAGTCGCGCACGCGCGCGTAGAGGAGCAGCACCCCGGAGGTCTCGCCGGCGACGACCAGTGGCAGCGCCACGAAGGAGCCGCTTTCCGCGTCGTTCCAGATCACCGCCCGCACGCCGGGCCTGAGGCGCGCCAGGTCGCGCTCGGCGCTGCCCTCGCCCGCCGCCGCCGCCGGCTGGATGGTCTGCGTGCGCCGGTCGAGCAGCCCCACCGCGGCGAGGCGGAAGCCGCCCTTCTCCACCGCGACGCGGCAGGCCTCGTCGAGGAGCGCCTGGCGGTCGGCGACGCGGGCGATAAGCGCGTTCACCGCGCTCAGCATGGAAAGGGTGCGGTTCAGGCGCTGCACGCGCCGCTGCTGCGCCTCCAGGGCGCCGGTCTTGTCGAGGAGCTGGTCGACCATCACGCGCAGGTGCTCGCGGTCCAGGCCGCGCGGCACGCCGCGCGGCGCGACGCGCGTGGCGAGCACCTCGTCGACGGCGGCGAGGATGGCGTCGTTGTCGGAGGGCTTCACCAGCACCCGGGCGACGCCGTGCGCGAGCGCCAGCTCCTTCGCTTCGCGGGTGCCGAAGTAGGCGGTGTAGAAGAGCACCGCGGCGCCGGCGGTGGCGGGGTCGAGCTGCAGGCGCCGCGCCAGCTCGTAGCCGTCCATCTCCGGCATCAGCACGTCGGAGATGACGAGGTCGGGCCGGTGCTCGCGCGCGCGCTCGAACGCCTGGCGACCGTCGCTCGCCGACAACACGCGATGACCGGCGGTCTCCAGCAGCGCCGACAGCGCGTCGCGGTTCGCGCGGTTGTCGTCCGCCACCAGGATCGTCGCCATGCCCTCCATGGACAGCGATGCCATAGCGTAAGTTTTGTCGTCGTCCGGCTACAGCTTGTCGGCTAAAATGCGGCGCATGGCAGAAGCACGCACCGCATTCGGCAGCTTTAGCGAGTTCTATCCGTTTTATCTATCGCAGCACGCCGACCGCACCTGCCGGCGCCTGCACTTCGTCGGCACGACTCTGGGACTTGCGGCAGTGCTGCACGCTTTCTCGACGCTCAACTTCTGGTGGCTGCTCGCCGGCCTGGTGGCCGGCTACGCCTTCGCCTGGGCCGGGCATTTCTTCTTCGAGAAGAACCGCCCCGCGACCTTCACCCACCCGCTCTACAGCTTCGTCGGCGACTGGGCGATGTGGCGCGACATCCTGGCGGGGAAGATCGCCTTTTGAGCGGCGCCTTCGCCTACTGGCGCGCCGAGGCGCCGGCGCTCGCCGTGCTGGCGCTGGTGCTGACCGTGCTCCTGCTGCGCGCGCGGCCGCACGAGCGCCCGGTGTTCCTCAACACGCTGTGGCTCTTCCTCGCCGGCCTCGCCGGCCAGGCCGCGGCGCTGGCGCTGTGGCACTTCGGCTTCGCCGGCGCGGCGCAGGGCACGCACACCGTCTTTCGCATCGTCACCGCGGTGGCGCTGATCCGCATCCTCGGCTTCGCCGTGTTCCGGCTGGCGCTGCCGCTCGTCGGCAAGCAGCCGCCGCGCATCATCGAGGACCTCGCCATCATCGTCGTCTACGTCGGCTACGGCTTCGTGCAGCTGCGCGGCGCCGGCGTGGACCTGGCGAGCCTGATCACCACCTCGGCGATCCTCACCGCGGTGGTCGCCTTCGCCATGCAGGACACGCTCGGCAACGTGCTGGCCGGGCTGGCCATCCAGCTCGACAACTCGGTGCAGGTCGGCGACTGGGTCAAGGTCGAGAACCTCGCCGGCCGCGTGCGCGACATCCGCTGGCGCTCGACGCTGCTCGAGACGCGCGACTGGGAGACGGTGGTCATCCCCAACAGCATGCTGATGAAGTCGCGCGTCGCCATCCTCGGCCGCCGCGAGGGCGCGCCCACCCAGTGGCGGCGCGTCCTCAACTTCATGGTCGACCCCGGCGTGCCGCCGGCGCGCGTCATCGCCACGCTCGAGGACGAGATGCGCGAGCTCGCCATTCCCAACGTCGCGCGCACGCCGGCGCCGAGCGTGGTGCTGAAGGGCTTCAACGAAGGCAACCTGGTCTACGAGCTGCGCTACTTCCTCACCGAGATCCTCGAGGACGACAGCACCGACTCGATGGTGCGCGTGCACCTCTTCGCCACGCTGCAGCGCGCCGGCATCCGCGTCGCCGAGCCGCAGCGCACCGTGCACGCCATCGCCCGCGACGAGGCGCACGCCGCCACCGTGCGCCGGCGCGAGCTGACGCGCCGCGTGCAGATGCTCGCCTCGGTGAGCCTCTGCGCCGCGCTCTCCGACGGCGAGAAGGCCGACCTCGCCGAGGGGCTGCAGTACGCGCCCTTCGCGCGCGGCGACGTCATCACCAAGCAGGGCAACGCCGCGCACTGGCTCTACATCGTCGCCTTCGGCGAGGCCGAAGTGCTCTACGAGCCGCCCAACGCCGCCATGCCGCGCGTGGTGGGCACCATCCGCGCCGGCGAGTTCTTCGGCGAGATGGCGCTGGTCAGCGGGGATGCGCGCAGCGCCACCGTCATCGCCAAGACCGACGTCGAGTGCTACCGCCTCGAGCGCGCCTCGTTCCAGTCGCTGCTCGCGACGCGCCCGGAGCTCGCCGAGGAGGTGAAGCGCGTGATGGCCACCCGGCGCACCGACCTCGACCACGTGCGCCAGACCTACGCCGTCGCCGGCGCCGGCTCGCGCGAGGTGCGCACCCCCAACCTCCTCGGCCGCCTGCGCCGTTTCTTCACCCCGTAAAACAGGGACAGACCAGGACAGACCACGTTTTCTCCGGCCTTGGAAACGGGGCCGGACCGGACGAAAATGGGTACGATCGTGCCCATTGCAGAAAAACCGTGGTCTGTCCCTGATTTCGGGTTGCTAGGCCGCCAGGAATTGCTCGTCGGAGAGCGCCATCACGCCGGCCGCGCCCTTCACCACCGTGTCGCGCAGGCCGGACGCCTGCACCAGGACGTGATCTGAATAGAACCGTGCGGTCTTGATCTTCGCTTCGAGGAAAGCCGTGTCTGCATCCTTCGAGGCAATTCTTCGTTCGGAAACTAAAGCAGCTTTCGCCATCTGCCATCCCCCGGCGACGATGCCCATCAGCTTGAGGAACGGCACGGCGCCGGCGAACACGCCTTTCACGTCCTTGCCGGCGTTGGCGACGATGTAGTCGACGCCGTCGGACACCGCCTGCGCGCCGGCGGCGAGCGCGGCGCGGATCGCCTGCACGTCCGGGTTTTTGGATTTTGCGAGCTCGGCATCGAGCCGCTTCAGTTCTGAAATCCACCCCTTTGCCGTGGCGCCGCCCTCGCGGGCAATCTTGCGGCCGACCAGGTCGCCCGCCTGGATGCCGGTGGTGCCTTCGTAGATGGTGGTGATGCGCGCGTCGCGCAGGTGCTGCGCGGCGCCGGTCTCCTCGATGAAGCCCATGCCGCCGTGCACCTGGATGCCGAGCGAGGCGATCTCGATGCCGGTCTCGGTCGACCAGCCCTTCACGACCGGGATCATGAGGTCCACGAAGGCTTGCTGTTCTTTTTTCTGGGTTTTATGAGTGAAATCCATTGCGGCGGCGACGACGTATGCCAACGCCCGCATGGCTTCCGTCTGCGATTTCATGAGCATCAGCATGCGCCGCACGTCCGGGTGGCGGATGATCGGCACGGTGCCGGCGCCCTCGGCGAGGTCCCTGCCCTGCAGCCGCTCGCGCGCGTAGGCGAGCGCGCGCTGGAAGGCGCGCTCGGCAATGGCCACGCCCTCGAGGCCGACGCTGAAGCGCGCCGCGTTCATCATGACGAACATGTAGGAGAGGCCCTTGTTCTCCTCGCCGACCAGATAGCCGACCGCCTTGTCGAACACCATGACCGCGGTCGGGCTGGCGTGGATGCCGAGCTTGTGCTCGATCGAGGCGCAGCGCGCCTTGTTGCGCTCGCCGGGGGAGCCGTCGGGCTTCACCAGGTACTTCGGCACCAGGAAGAGCGAGATGCCCTTCACGCCCTCGGGCGCGTCCGGCGTGCGCGCCAGCACCAGGTGCACGATGTTCTCGGCGAGGTCGTGCTCGCCGTAGGTGATGAAGATCTTCTGGCCGGAGATCAGATAATGATCACCAGACTTTGTTGCCTTTGTCCTTACTAAAGCCAGATCTGAGCCGGCCTGCGGCTCGGTGAGGTTCATGGTGCCGGTCCAGGTGCCCTGCACCATCTTGCCGAGATAGGCCTTCTTCAGGGCATCGGTGCCGCACAGCTCGATCGCGTGGATCGCGCCCTGAGTTAGCAGCGGGCACAGGGAGAACGACATGTTCGAGGAGGTGAGCATCTCCTCGACCGCGGTGGCGACGAGCTTGGGCAGCCCCTGACCGCCCCAGTGCGAATCGAAAGGCAGCGCCGCCCAGCCGCCCAGCACGTACTGCCGGTAGGCCTCCTTGAAGCCCTTGGGCGTGGCGACCGCGCCGTCTTTCCATACTGAGCCTTGCTGGTCACCAGTATAGTTAATAGGATCAAGTACTTCCGAGGCGAACTTCGAGGCTTCCTCGAGGATGGCGTCGACGGTGTCGGGCGTCGCTTCCTCGTACCCGGGAAGCTTCGCCACCTGCTCGAGCCCGGCGAGCTCGCGCATGACGAAGCGGATGTCCTTCAGCGGCGCGGTATAGGCGCTCATTTCTTCAGCTCCTCGACCAGGGTGGGCACCACCTGGAAGAGGTCGCCGACGATGCCGTAGTCGGCGACCTGGAAGATCGGCGCCTCCTCGTCCTTGTTGATGGCGACGATCACCCGGCTGTCCTTCATCCCGGCGAGATGCTGGATGGCGCCGGAGATGCCGACGGCGACGTAGAGGTCGGGCGCGACGATCTTGCCGGTCTGCCCCACCTGCCAGTCGTTCGGCACGAAACCCGCGTCGACTGCCGCCCGCGAGGCGCCCATTGCCGCCTTGAGGCGATCGGCGAGCGGCTCGAGGAGCTTGAAGTTCTCGCCCGAGCCCATGCCGCGGCCGCCGGAGACCACGGCGCGCGCCGAGGTCAGCTCGGGGCGCTCCGACTTCGCCACCTCCCGGCCGACGAACTTCGAGAGCCCGCTGTCGGCTGGCGCGGCGAGCGCCTCCACCGGCGCCGAGCCGCCCGACGCCGCCACCGCGTCGAAGGCGGTGGTACGCACGGTGATGAACTTGATCGGGTCGGCCGACTTCACCGTCGCCAGCGCGTTGCCGGCGTAGATCGGCCGCACGAACGTGTCCGGGCCCTCGACGGCGATGATGTCGGAGATCTGCTGGCAGTCGGCGAGCGCCGCCGCGCGGGGCAGGACGTTCTTGCCGTTGGAGGTCGCCGGGGCAAGGATATGGGAGTAGTTTTTTGCCAGACCGAGAATTACCGCGGCCACGTTCTCGGCGATCTCGTCGTCGAGCTGCGCGGCGTCCGCATGCAGCACCTTGGCGACGCCGGCGACCTGCGCCGCCGCCTTCGCCGCCTCGGCGCAGTTGTGGCCGGCGACGAGGACATGAACGTCGCCGCCGATCTTTTGCGCCGCGGCGACGGTGCAGAGGGTGGCCTTCTTGACCGTCTTGTTGTCGTGCTCGGCGAAAACCAGGACCGCCATCAGATGACCTTCGCCTCGTTGCGCAGCTTGTCGACCAGCGCCTTCGCGTCGGCGACCTTGATGCCGGCCTTGCGCTTGGGCGGCTCGGCCACCTTGAGCGTCTGCAGGCGCGGTTTCGCGTCCACGCCGAGCGCGTCGGGGGTCAGCGTCTCGAGCGGCTTTTTCTTCGCCTTCATGATGTTGGGCAGCGTCACGTAGCGCGGCTCGTTCAGGCGCAGGTCGGTGGTGACCACCGCCGGCAGCTTCACCGAAATGGTGTCTAGCCCGCCATCCACTTCTCTGGTGACCTGAGCGCTGTCACCCTCCATCCTTACCTTCGAAGCGAAAGTCGCCTGCGACCATCCCAGCAATGCCGCCAGCATCTGCCCGGTCTGGTTCGAGTCGTCGTCGATTGCCTGCTTGCCCATGATGACGAGCTTTGGCTGCTCTTTCGCAGCGACCGCTTTGAGGAGTTTCGCTACCGCCAAGGGCTGCAGCTCGACGTCGGTCTGCACCAGGATCGCCCGGTCGGCACCGATGGCGAGCGCGGTGCGCAGCGTCTCCTGGCAGGTCGCCGCGCCGCAGGAGACGGCGACGATCTCGGCGGCGACGCCCGCCTCCTTGAGCCGCACCGCCTCCTCGAGCGCGATCTCGTCGAAGGGATTCATCGACATCTTGACGTTGGCCGTCTCGACGCCGCTGCCGTCCGCCTTGACGCGCACCTTGACGTTGAAGTCGACCACGCGCTTGACCGCGACCAGGATTTTCATCGGCTGTGGGAAATTATAGGGTCCGCTCGATCAGGGCGTCGACGGCGAGCGCCCCGGCGCCTGTTTCAAACACGAACACCGGGTTGACGTCGACCGCGGCGACCCTGCCGTCCCAGCCGAGCATCGCCCCGCCCAGCCGCACCGCCATTCGGGCGAACGCCGCCAGGTCCGCGGGCGGCTCGCCACGCCAACCGGTGAGCAGCGGAGCGATTCTCAACTGATTCAACTTCAAGCGAACCTCTTCCGCATCAAACGGTGGAAGCAGGAGCCTGAAGTCCTTCAGCGCCTCGAGGTCCACGCCGCCGTCGCCGACCATGACCACCGGGCCGAACTGCGGATCGAGCCGCGCCCCCAGCGCCAGCTCCCTGCCCTTCGGCGCCCTGCGGGCGACGATCACGCCTTCAAAGCTTGCGCCGAGCGCCAACACTTTTTCGCGCTGGCGCCGGAACTCCGCCGCCGGGTCTTCAGGCTCTATGGAGACCAGGCCGTGCTCGGTCTTGTGGGGAAGGTCGCGCGAGCAGGCTTTCATGACCAAGGGTGCGAAGTCCGGAATCTCCTCTTCCGTGCGGCACAGCCGGTGCTCCACCACCGGCAGGCCGGCGCGCGCGAGCACCTCGAGGCTTTCCGCCTCGTGCAGGAACTGGTGGTTCCCGATCGGGAACCAAAACGGCGTCTCCGCTCCTCTTTCCAAGGCCGGTCTGCGAAGCAGCGCCGCGTGGTCGGCCAGCTGCACCAACGCGTCCATCGCCACGCGCTCGCTGGCGAAGGTCGGCACGCCTTGCCTTGCGAACTCGGCGCGCACCGACGCCTGCGGGGCGGCGACGGCAACAGCAGTTTCATGCTTGCTGCTGAAAGTGGCCATGTCGAGCGCAAAGGCGGGAACGTCATAGCCCGTCCCGGCGACCGGAAGCGCGAGCAGCAGCAGGTCGCTCTGCCGGTCCTCGCCGACGATCGGCAGCACCGAGGCGAGAAGCTGCGGGTTGCCGAGCAGCGCGCCGGTGACGTCGATGGGATTGTCGATGGCGGCGAAGATCGGCAACGCGCTTTTCAAGCCAGACCTTGCTTTTTCGCCGATGGCTGCGAGAGGAATTCCCCTCTGCTCCGCGTAGTCGGCGGCCATGACGCAGCTCGCGCCGGAGTTGCTGATGACGACCAGGCGCCTGCCGCGCGGCCGGCGCCCAGTCAGGTAGAGCCCGGCGGCGGCGACGAGCTCGTGCGGGTCGGCGGCGCGCCAGATGCCGTGGCGCTCGAAGAAGGCGTCGACCACCCGGTCCTCGGAAGCGAGCGCGCCGGTATGCGAGCTCGCCGCCTTCCGGCCGCTCGCGGTGCGCCCGGCCTTGAGGGCGACGATGGGCAGGCCGCGCTTTCTCGCCGCGGCGGCGGCTGCGGCGAGGCGCTCCGGGTGCTTGACCGCCTCCATATAGAGAAGCAGCAGGCGCACGCCCTCGTCGGCGACCACCGCTTCGGCGAGCTCGGCGACGCTGACGTCGGCTTCGTTGCCGGTGGCGTGGACGTGGCGCACGCCGAGGCCCTTCTCATGCAGCAGCGCGTAGATCGCCTGCGAGTTGGCGCCGCTCTGGCTGATGATCGCCACCGGCCCGTCGCGCGCCTCGAGCTCGTGGAAGATGGTGGAGAAGTTGGCCACCCGGCCCGGGGGGGAGGTGGCGATGCCCTGGCAGTTCGGCCCGAGCAGCCGCATGCCCGCGCGCCGCGCCGTCTCGGCCATGGCCTGCTCGATGCGCCGGCCCTCCTCGCCCGTCTCGCCGAAGCCCGACGCCATCACTACCGCCACCTTCACCCCGCGCGCCGCGCACGCTTGCACCGCGGCCACCGCTTCCCGGCCGGCGACGGCGATGATGGCGAGATCGGGAACTTCCGGTGTGGAGTTCAGCGAGGAAAAAGCAGTGATGCCTTGAACTACCTTGCGGCCCGGATTTACCGGATAGATGGCGCCGCGGTAGCCGTAGCGCTTCATGTACAGGATCGGCCGGCCGCCGACCTTGTGCGGGTTGTCGGAGGCGCCGATCACGGCCACCGAGCACGGGGCGAGGACCTCCTTCAAGGCAAGGCGAGGACTTCCATCGGCCGCTCTACCCCGGGCAGCTCGAAGCTGCCCAGGCCCGGCCATTTCGCCCCGAGCGCGTCGGCCACCGCGCGCGAGACCACGACGTCGCGGCCGGTGCGCTTGCACAGCGTCTCGATGCGCGCCGTCTCGTTCGCCGCCGCGCCGATGACCGAGAACTCCAGCCGCTCCGGCGTGCCGATGTTGCCGTAGAGCACGCGGCCGAGGTGCAGGCCGATGCCGCAGTGGAACGCCTCTTCGCCGGCGCTCCTGCGCCGCTCGTTGGCGGAGGCGGTGCGGCCGCGCGCGGCACGGGCCGCCTCGACCGCCGCGGCGCACACGTCGCGCCTCGACTGTGCCTCGGCAATGGGGAACACCGCCAGCGAGGCGTCGCCGATGAAGCGCAGCACCTCGCCGCCGTGCTCGAGCACCGCGCCGGCGGTGGCCTCGAAGTAGTCGTTGAGCAGGCCGAGGAAGCGCTCGTCGCCCAGCCGCCGCGCGAGCGGCGTCGACTCGCGCAGGTCGGAGAACCAGATCACCGCGTCGATGCTCTCGCCGTCGCCGCGCCGGATCTGCCCCTGCAGCACGCGTATGCCGGTCTTGCGCCCGAGGTAGGTCTCGAGCAGCGTCTGCGCCAGCTCGCGGTTGGTGAAGTTCTCCATCACCAGCGAGAAGGGGTGCAGGATTCTTTCCGTCTCGGCGATGTCGTGGTCGCTGAAGCCGCCGGGCCGGCGCGTGGCGAGGCTCACCGCGTTGCGCTGGCCCGAGCCGAACACCACCTCGACGATCACCCAGTCGGTCATGCCCTCGGCCTTCACCTCGGCGAGCACCGGGAAGTCGATCGGGCAGTCCGGCTGCTCGAGGCGGCGGCGTATGACGCGCGTGCCCTCGACGATGCGCGCCACCGGGCTGTCGAGGTAGACGGGCTTCTGGCGCAGGTCGGGCTCGCCGCGCATGCGCTCCACCCGGTCGCCGTGCCAGAAGAGCGCGTTGCCCGAGTACTGCGGGTGCAGCGTCCAGAAGAAAAAGCCGACGCGCTCGATCGGCATCCCGGCATCGCGCACGCGGGGACAGAGCTCGGCGACCAGGCGCTCCGGCGACGGCAGGTGCCGCCCCTTGTGCATGAGCCAGTCGATGACCGGCGCGATGGACCATTGCGTCACCCGGGCATAATACGTCCATGAGCGACCTCTCCCACCTCAGCATCCCGTCGATGCGCGAGCGCGTTTCGCAGGCCGAATGGCAGACGCGCGTCGACCTCGCCGCCTGCTACCGGCTGGTGCACCACTACGGCATGGACGACCTCGTCTACAACCACATCTCGGCGCGCGTGCCGGGCGAGGAAGGCCACTTCCTCATCAACGCCTACGGCATGACCTACGACGAGATCACCGCTTCGAGCCTGGTGAAGGTCGACTTCGACGGCAATATCGTCCAGGACTCGGGCACCGGCTACGGCATCAACCGCGCCGGCTTCGTCATCCACAGCGCCGTGCACCGCGGCCGGCCCGACGTCGCCTGCGTCATCCACACGCACACGCCCGCGGGCATGGCGGTCTCGGCGATGGAATGCGGCCTGCAGCCGCTGACGCAGAACGCCATGTTCTTCTCCGGCGTCGGCTACCACGGCTACGAGGGGCCGGCGGTCGACCTCGACGAACAGAAGCGCCTGGTCTCGGACCTCGGCGGGCACGTGGCGATGATCCTGCGCAACCACGGCCTGCTCGCCGTCGGCGCGACCATCCCGGAAGCCTTCATCACGATTTATTGGCTGGAACGCGCCTGCCAGGCGCAGGTCCTCGCTTTTTCGAGCGGAAAGCAGCTGACCATTCCAGGAATGGACGTGGTTGAAACCACCAATTCCCGCTACAAACCCGGCCAGCGGCGCAAGATCGGCGAGCTCGAGTGGGCGGGGCTGCTGCGCCTGCTCGAAAGGCGCTACCCGGGCTTCCGGGATTGAAGCTCCTCGAAGGCAAGGTCGCGCTCGTCACCGGCGCCGGGGGCGGCATCGGCCGCGATCTCGCGCTCGCCTTCGCCGCTGCCGGTGCTTCCGTGCTCGTCAACGACATCGGCGCCTCGGTGCACGGCGAGGGCCGCGACGCCGGCCCGGCCGAGAAGGTCGCCGCCGAGATCCGCGCTGCCGGCGGCAAGGCCGTCGCCAACACCGACAGCGTCGCGGAGTGGCAGTCGGCGAACCGCATCGTCCAGTGCGCGCTCGACGCTTTTCAAAGACTCGATGTTGTCGTCAACAACGCGGGAATCCTGCGCGACCGCTTCTTCTTCAACCTGTCGCCAGAAGAGTGGAACGCGGTGATCGACGTGCACCTCAACGGCTCGTTCTACTTCTCGCGCGCCGCGGCGCCGCACTTCCGCTCGCAGCAGTCGGGCTGCTACGTGCACATGACCTCGACCTCGGGCCTGGTCGGCAACCTCGGCCAGGCCAACTACTCGGCGGCCAAGCTCGGCATCGTCGGCCTCTCCAAGTCGATCGCGCTCGACATGCAGCGCTACCAGGTGCGCTCGAACTGCATCTCCCCTTTCGCCTACAGCCGCATGATCGGCTCGATCCCGACCGAGAGCGCGGACCAGCAGGCGCGGGTGGAGAAGCTCAAGAGCATGGAGACGGCGAAGATTGCGCCGTTAGCAGTTTATTTGGGAAGTGATGCTGCCGAAGACATTTCTGGTCAGATTTTCGCCGTAAGGGCGAACGAGATCTTCCTCATGTCGCAGAGCCGGCCGCTGCGCTCGGTGCACCGCGCCGAGGGCTGGACCCCGGAAGCGATCGACGCGCATGCGATTGCCGCTCTCAGGAGTGCTTTCTATCCCCTGGAGCGTTCGCAGGACGTCTTCAACTGGGGCCCGATCTAGGCTGCTTTGGCCAGCCGCTGGTTGGTCTGCACCAGCCGATCGATCAGCACCCGCATGCAGGCCTTGTTGAAGGCCGACTGGCAGCCGTCGCTCGCGGCGCGCATGGCGTCGGCCTTCACTTCGATGACAGTGACGTCGCTGCGCGCGGTGATGGTGGTGGTGCGGTGGTGGATGCTGTCGGTGAAGTAGAGGATCTCGCCGAAGCAGCCCCCCGGGCGCAGGGTGGCGAGAAGCTTGCCGGAGAGCGTGACGTCGACCTCGCCATCGGCGAGGAGGAAGAAGGTGTCGCCCGCCTCGCCTTCGCGGATCACCGCGGCGCCGGCCTTGAAGGGCTTCCAGCTGCCGATGCGCACCACTTCCCAGAGCGCGACGTCGTTGAAGTCGGCGAAGAACGGGAACTCGCGCAGCTTGTTGAACTTCTCCGAGTCGGAGACCGACTCGCCGGCGAGGCGCAGGCTGAGGAAGGCCTTGCTCAGGTCCTTGCCGAAGTCGAGCCACGAGCGGTAGCGCGCCGCCGCCTCCCTGGCGATCGCCTTGAGCACGATCTCGTCGAGCAGCGGCGGCAGGTCGGCGCGCAGCGCCGAGGGGCGCATCGGCTCGGTGTTGAGGATGGCGTAGGTGAGGCCGGCCTGGGTCGAGGCCTGGAACGGCAGCCGCCCGGTGAGCAGGCGGTACATCGTCACGCCCAGCGAGTAGATGTCGGTCTGGTGCGTGAGCGCCTCCATGCGCAGCTGCTCGGGCGACATGTAGGCCGGCGAGCCGACGCCGGTGAGCTGCGTGGTCTCGACGCCGCGCTGCTGGAACGAGGCGCCGAAGTCGCCGACCTTGGTCTCGCCGCCCGCGGAAAGCAGGATGTTGCCGGGCTTGATGTCGCGGTGGATGACGCCGTGCTGGAAGGCGTATTCGAGCGCGCGGATGCACTTGAAGATGATCTCGACCACCTTGTTGAGCGGCAGCAGCGCGCTCACCCCGGAGTGCGCCTCGAGCGTGGTGCCGGCGACGTACTCCATGACCAGGTAGCTGTGGTCGGGCTCGACCACCGCGTCGAGGATCTCGACGATGTGCGGGTGGTTGAGCTTGCCCGCCAGCGACGCCTCGGCGACGAAGGCCTTGTGCATCATGCGCTCGGTGTGCGGATCGGCGTGGCGGTCGAAGAGGAACACCTTGATCGCCACGTCGCGCTCGGAGAGCGGCTCGCGCGCGAGGTAGACGCGGCTGGTGGCGCCCTTGCCGATCTCGCGCAGGATCGGGTACTTGCCGAGCTGCTGCCCCGCCTGGAACCTCATGCCAGCACTTTCTCGAGCTCCTGCAGCAGCTCGCCTTCCTGGTAGGGCTTGCCGAGGAAGGCGTTGACGCCGAGGCTCGCCGCCTGCTCGCGGTGCTTGCCGGCGGTGCGCGAGGTGATGACGATGATCGGGATGGCGGCGCTGCGCGGGTCGCCGCGCACGCTGCGCGTCAGCTCGAAGCCGTCCATGCGCGGCATCTCGATGTCGACCAGCATCACGTCGGGCAGCACGTCCTTCAGCGCCTGCAGCGCGTCGACGCCGTCCTTCGCGGTGACGACGCGGTAGCCCTCGCGCTCGAGCAGGCGGCTGGTGACCTTGCGCACCGTCAGCGAGTCGTCGACCACCATGATCATGCGCCGGCCGCTGTCGGCGCCCACCGCCGGCACGGTCGCCTGCAGCGTCGTGGTGGTGACGGCGCTGCGCGCGCGGCCGGCGAGCTGCACCGGGTTGACGATCAGGGCGATGGCGCCGTCGGCGAGCACCGTCGCCCCGGATACGCCGGCGATGCGCGCCAGCTGCGGCCCGATGTACTTGACGACGATTTCCTGGTTGCCGATCAGCTCGTCGACGTGCAGCGCGATGCGCTGCACGCCGCTGCGCACGAGCAGCACCGAGTTGTAAGGCTGGATCGAGGTCGCCGCGCGGTTGCCGAGCAGGTGCTGCAGGTAGTGCAGCGGGTAGGCTCGGTCCTGCGCCTGCACCTCGCCCTTCTCGTACAGCGAGCCCATGGCGTCGGCCTTGAGCCGCAGCACCTGCTCGACCATCGCCGCGGCGACGGCGAGCACCGAGGGCCCGGCGCGCACCAGGACTGCCTGCGTCACCGCCAGGGTGAGCGGCAGGTAAAGGGTGAAGCTCGTGCCCTGGCCGCGGCGGCTGGCGATGTCCACGCGCCCGCCGATGGCGGCGATCTCGTTGCGCACCACGTCCATGCCGACACCGCGGCCCGCCACCTCGGTGACCGCGTCGGCGGTCGACAGGCCGGAGACGAAGACGAGCTGCATCAGCTCGGCTTCCGAGGGCTCCCCGGCCGGCAGCAGCCCCATCTCCGCGCCCTTGCGGCGCAGGCGCTCGAGGTCCAGGCCGGCGCCGTCGTCGGCGACGATGAGCGCGATCTCGTTCGCCTCCTGCCGCAGCGTCACGCTGATGCGGCCCGCCTCGGCCTTGCCGGCGGCGGCGCGCTCGGCCGGCGCCTCGAGGCCGTGCACCACGGCGTTGCGCAGGATGTGCTCGAGGGGCGCGGCGATGCGCTCGAGCACGCTGCGGTCGAGCTCCACGTCGGCGCCCTCGATCTCGAGCTCGGCGCGCTTGTCGAGCTCGCGCGAGACCTGCCGCACCACGCGGTAGAGGCGTTCGGTGAGGTTGGCGAACGGCACCGCGCGCATGCGCATCAGCTCCTGCTGCACGCCGCGGCTGATGCGCGCCTGCTGCAGCAGCGCCGCCTCGGTCTCGCCGGCGTTCTTCAGCAGCGTCTGCTGGATCGCCACCACGTCGTTCAGGCTCTCGGCCATGAGCCGCGTCAGCTCCTGCAGCCGGGTGTAGCGGTCGAACTCGAGCGGGTCGTACTCGCGCGCCTTCTCCTCCAGCACCGAGAGGCGCGACTGCAGCTGGCTGTCGGCCTGCACCTCGACCTCGCGCAGCTGGCTGCGCAGGCGCGCCACGCTCTCGCCCAGGTCGGAGAGCGACTGCTTGACGGCGCGCAGCTCCGCTTCCATGCGCGAGCGGGCGATCGCGACTTCGCCCGCCTCGTTGATGAGCTGGTCGAGGGTGTCGGCGTTGACGCGCAGCATCGCCGCCGGCGCCGCGGGCACCGCCTCGACGCGCGTCTCCTGCGGCGCGCGCAGGCGCTCGACCTCGGCGCCCAGGCGGTCCATCTTCGCTTCGAGCTCGCGGAAGAGCGCCTCCGGGAACGCGTTCGCCTCGAGCGCCGCTTCCACGGCGCTCTCCATCAGGTGCGCGAGCTCGCCCAGGCGGATCGCGCCCGCCATGCGCGCGCTGCCCTTGAAGGTGTGCAGCGCGCGCTGCAGCGACTGCGTCACCTGCGCGTCCTGCGGCGCCGCCTTCCAGTCGCGCAGGTCCGAGCCGATCGTCGGCACCAGCTCCTGCGCCTCCTCGAGGAAGATCGGCAGTAGCTGCGCGTCGATGTCGTCGCGGATCACGCGCTTCTCCGCCCGCGGCGGCTCCACCGGCCCCTGGCTGAATCTCTTGATCAGATCCCGCAGCGCGGCCATCGCGCCTTCGCCCGAAACCGGGTCTTCGCGGCGCACCACGGCGCCCACCATGGCCGCGAGGCGGTCGACCGCCTTGCGCACGACGCGGGCGTCCTCCTGCTGGGTCTGCGCGGCGAAGCGTACCCACTGCTCGACCGCGGCGGCGAGATCGGCGATGTCGGCGAACCCGGCGGTGCGCGAGCTGCTGGCGAGGGTGTGCGCGGCGCGCATGAATTCCTCCGACGCCTCGCTCGCCGGCGTCCAGGCCGCGAGCTGCGCGTCGAGCACCGCGGCGTGCCCGCTCGCCTCCTTGGCGTAGATGTCGAACACGTCGGGCGCCTCGGGCGGCGGCTCGCCCTCCTCCTGCAGCCGCCGCGCGCCTTCGACGATCGCCGCGGCGTCGACCTCGCCCTCGAGGCCGCCCGCGCGCAGCGCGCCGATCCAGCCCTCGAAGGCGCCGGCGGCGGTGCCGAGCAGCTCGACCAGGCCCGCGGTCGCGGCACGCTTCTCCTCCAGCCAGCGGTTCAGCACCTGCTCGACCACCCAGGCGGCTTCGCCCAGGTCCATCAGGCCGACCATGCGGCCGCTGCCTTTCAGGGTGTGAAAGCCGCGGCGTATCGTCGTGAGGGCATCCGGGCTTTCGGGGGGCATTGCAGCCCGGATGCCCGCGAGGACCTCGGTCGCTTCCTCGAGGAAGATGCCGAGGAGCTCGGAGTCCGCCGCCGCCTTGGGTTCGGCTGCGGCGGCCGCCGCGGGGGGAAGTGTGATGGTGATGTCGGCCGGGGCCGTCTCGGCGCTCGAGCGCGCCCTGTCCAGCCGCTCGAAAAAGAGTGCCAGCGCCTGATCGCCCGGCGGATGGCCGTGCAAGCAGGGCGCGAGATACATGCCGATGCTGCTCAGTCCTTCGGCGATCCAGTCCATGTCGTGCGCGGCGAGCGGGTGGTGGGGCTGCGCGCAGGCGCCGATCATGCGCTCGCAGAGCTTGAGCGCCTGCGCCGCGCGATCGAAGCCGAGCACCGTCAGGGCGCCGTGGATCTGGCGCAGTTGCGTGTCCAGCGCGGGGAGCGTCTCGCGCTTGGCCGGGTCGCGCGCGAAGGCGTCGAGCACCTGCTCCACGTGCTGCAGGTTGGCCATGATCTCCTTCGCCACCTGCGCGCGCAGCTGCAGGGCGCCGATCTGCTGCGTCAGCTCCGGGCGCAGGCCGGCGGGCGGCTCCACCGCCGCCTTCGCCTGCTCGGCGTCGAGGAGCCAGCCGCCCATGAGGACGATCTGCCGGTCGAGGTCGGCCGGGGGGGTGGTGAAGTGATCGACCACGTGCTCGACGAGCAGGAAGGCCGACGCCATCTCGATCACCAGGTACTGCTGCTGGCGCGGGTAGGGATCGGGCAGCTTCGCCGCGACCAGCGCGATCGCGTCGAGCAGCTTGATCAGGTGCAGGTTGCCGAGCTCGCCGGCCTTGGTCTTGAAGGAGGCCACCAGGTCGCGGAACTGCCCGGCGCTCTTCTTCTCGCCGGAGACATAGCGCACCCAGGCGCTCTTCAGCGCCTCCAGGCGCGAGTGCAGGTCGTAGAGCGCCACTTCGAGGAACTGGATGTCGAGCTCGGCGACCCCGGTCGGCTTGCCCGAGGCCGGGAACAGGCTGTCGAGCTGGTAAAGGTGCTTCACTTCCTTGATGCGCTCGCCGCCCGGGCTCGCCTTGGCGAGCGCGTAGAGGACTTCCCGGACGAGCGCCTCGCCGCCCTCGGCGCTGCCGGCGGCAAGATCGCGGATGTGGAAGTCGATCTTGTTGCAGATCGCTTTCGCGCACTTCAGCCACTCGGCGCCGGCGGGCTGCGGCAGGGCGTCGACCAGGGCGAGCGATGCCCACCACAAGCCGCGCGGCTCCGGCAGGTCCGCCGCTACCTGGTGCAGCGCGTCGAGCGCCTGGCGCATCTCTTCGAGCCCCGCCGCCGGATCGCGCAGCCAGGCGAGCAGGCCGCGCTCGAAGTTGACGCGCTGCGTCTGCAGGAAGCCCGCGCGCTCGGCTTCCGCGAGGGCGCAGGCGCGGGGATGCGCGGGCGCGGGCGTGGCGAGGTCCGGGAAGAACAGGTCCTTCTCGCAGGCCTCCTGCCCGCCCTGTAGCCGCACCAGGTCGCGGTACGCTGGCAGGAGCCGCAGCGGCACGTTGGCCTGGCCGCGCGCCAGCTCGTTGACGAATTCCTTCAAGGCCACCACGGAGCGGTCGATGACCTCGATTGCCGCGGTGCTCTGGGGCACTGCAAAACTTCGCTCCAGCGTTTCGCAGAATCGCGTCGCCCCCGCGAGCCCGACCATGCGCAGGGCGCCGCTTACCTGGTGCAGATGCTCCGGGCACACTTTCAGCAGCTCCGGATCCTCGCGCACCGTCAGGAACTTCACGATGTTGCGCCGCACCGTCTCCAGCGCCTGGTCCACCTCGGCGGTGATCCAGGAGAGGACCGTGGTGTCGGCCATGTTCGCCATCTACGCCACCTTGAAGCCGGCCACCGAGCTCTTCAGCCCGTCGGCGAGCGCGGTGAGCTTCGCCGCCGAGGCCGCGGTCTTCTTCGTGCCCTCGGTAGTGAGCTGCGTGATGCCGAGGATGATCTTCATCTTGCCGGCCACCTGCGCGGCGGAAGCCGCCTGCTGCTGCGTCGCGCTCGAGATCGAGGCGATCAGCTCGGCCAGCCGGTTCGACACCTGGCCGATCTCGCGCAGGGCCTGGTCGGCCTCGTCGGCGGTGCGCGTTCCCTCGACCACGCCGCGGGTGCTGCGTTCCATGGCCTCGACGGCGTCCTGGGTGTCGCGCTGGATGCTCTTGACGATGGCGCCGATGTGCTTGGTCGCCTCCGCGGAGCGCTCGGCGAGCCGCTGCACCTCCTCCGCCACCACCGTGAAGCCGCGCCCCGCCTCGCCGGCGGAGGCCGCCTGGATGGCGGCGTTCAGGGCCAGCACGTTGGTCTGCTCGGTGATGTCGGAAATGAGCTGCACGATCTCGCCGATCTCCTGCGAGCTCTCGCCCAGGCGCTTGATGCGCTTCGAGGTCTCCTGGATCTGCTCGCGGATGTCGTTCATGCCGCGGATGGCGTTCTGCACCGCCTCGGCGCCCTTGCCGGCGACCTGCAGCGAGGTCTCGGCCACCTTCGCCGAGTCGTTCGCGCTCTTCGACACCTCGGTCATCGAGTGCGCCATCTGCGCCACCGACTGGCCCGTGCCCTGGATCTCGGTAGCCTGCTTCTGCGCCGCCTGCAGGAGCTGCCCGGCGACGGCCTGCGCCTCGTGCGTCGCCGAGGTGACCTGCACGGCGGCGCCGTTGATGCCGTCCACCAGGCGGCGCAGCTCGTCGATGGTGTAGTTGATCGAGTCGGCGATGGCGCCGGTGACGTCCTCCGTGACGCGGGCGCGCACCGTCAGATCGCCGCTCGCCAGGTTGCCGATCTCGTCGAGCAGCCGCATGATCGCCTCCTGGTTGGCGCGGTTGTTGCGCTCGCTCTCCTCCGCGCGCCGCCGGCCGTCGGCGGCGTACGCCAGGCCGATCAGCAGCAGGCAGATCAGCGCGAGGAGCGAGACCACGGCCATGGCGACGAAATGCAGGCGCCGCTGCGAAAGCTGCTGCTCGTAGCCGCCGTGCAGGGCTTCCGCCGCGGCGAGCAGCGTCTCGCTGTCGCGGAACAGCTCGAAGGTCGCGCGCTTGGCGCTCACCAGGCCCTGCTGGTTGCCCAGGATGTCGCTCACCGCGCGGTGATACTCCTTGAAGGCGCTCTCCAGCTCGCCCAGCTTGCCGCGCAGCTCGGGATCGGCGACGCGCGCGATGCGCAGCGCCTGGTCGCCCTGCAGCAGGCCCTGCACCATGCCGCGGAAGTTGTTGGTGTCCTTGCCGAGCAGGAACGCCACCTCGGGATCGATGACCGCCTCCGCCAGCATGGCGTTGGCGTTCTTCGCGATGCGCTGCACCAGCATCATCAGCTCCGCGGTGATGGCGTTCTGCCGCTGCGAGCCCCCGCTCTGGGCGCTCAGCGCGGCGATCTCCAGGGTCAGCTCCTGCAGGCCGGCGGCGCCGTCGTTGATGGCGCGCACCGCGTGGCCGAGGGCGAGCAGGTTCTTCTCCTCGTCGATGATGAGCGCGGCGTTGCGCTCGGACCTGCGCCACTCGCGGTCGAGCGCGGTGAGCAGCGGCCGCGTCTCGCCTGCGGTCGGGGGCAGGTCGACGCCGGCGGTGCTGCCGCCGGACTGCAGCAGCCTGACCAGCGCCGCGAACTCGGTGCGGCTCTCGCGCAGGCGCTTGAACGCCTCGATGTTGCCCTGCGAGGCCTGCTGGGCGGCGTTGGCCAGCCGCTGCGAGAGCATGCGGATCTTGCCGACGCTCGCGACGTACAGCGTGCCGAAGGTCGCCTGGCGCGCGTCGTAAGCGACGATCGCGGCGTCGATGCCGAGGAGCAGCACCAGCAGCGCGGTGAGGATCTGCAGCTGCCGGCCGACGCGCAGCGCGCCGAGGCGCCAACGGCCGGCGCTTTTCGCTGCCGCGGCCTTCGCCGCGGGTTGCGAGACCTCGGGCGCGGCGCCAGCGCCGTTGCGTCCGAGGAAAGGAATGTTCAGTTCCATCGTCATCTCCCTCTATCGCAGGAACTTGCCTTGCCGGCCGATGATCGTCAGGTCGACGAACTTCGAGCCGGCGCGGTTGGTCGGCGAGTAGCCGACCCAGAAGCCGCCGAGATCCACGTCGCTCATCCGCTCCAGCGCCGCGGTATACGTTTCGCGCGTCAGGTTCCTGCCGGCGCGCCGCAGGCCTTCCACCGCCACCTTGGCCGAGAGGAAGCCTTCAAGCGCGCTGAAGTTGTAGTCGGTGAAGCCGGCCTTCCTGGCGAGCTGCTGGTATTCCTTGACCACGGGCACGCCGGCACCCCAGGGGAACGGCACGACCTGCGATATGGCAACGCCGACTCCCTCCTGGCCGAGGGCGTCGGCGAGCGCCTTGCTGCCGACGAACGACACGTTGTAGAAGGTCGCGCCGCTGCCGGCCTTCTTCATTTGCCGCACGAATTCGGCGATCGAGGTGTAGGCGCTGATCATCACGACGGCGTCGGGCTTCGCCGCGGTGATGGTCTTCACGGCGTTCTCGACCTTGACGGTGTTGCGCTCGACCGTCGCCCTGGCCGAGATCTGCATGCTGCGCTTCTTCATCGCGATCTCCGTGCCCGTCAGCCCGGCCAGGCCGTAAGCATCGTCCTGGTAGAACACCGCGATGTTCCTGCCGCCGACGGACACGATCTGCTCGACGATCTTCTCGGTCTCGTCGTAGTAGCTGGCGCGCACGTGGAACACGTAGCGGCTGAACGGCACTCTCAGCACCTCTGCGCCCGTAAACATGCCCACCAGGGGCACTCTGGCCTGGTTGACCACCGGCAGGTGCGCGACCCCGGTGGGGGTTCCGACATAGCCGAGCAGCGCGAACACCTTGTGCTCCTCGATCAGCTTCCTGCTGACGGCCGCCGCGCGCGCCTGCTCGTAGAAATCGTCCTCGGTGACGAGCTCTATCTTGCGGCCGTGCACGCCGCCTTGCGCATTGACGTGGTCCAGGTAGGCCTTGATGCCGTTGCGCATCTGGATGCCGAGCTGCGCGGCAGGCCCGCTGAACACCGCCGCCTGGCCCAGCACCACCTTGTCGTTGAAGACGCCGTTCTCCGCGGACGCGGACAGGCAGAGTCCGGCGAGGATGGCGAACAGGCTGGTTCGAAGCATGGGGATTCTCCTTCGCTGATCAGGAAGCCACGCCGAGGAAGGCGGCGTGCTGCACGAGCTGGTGCACGTCGAGCTCGCGCCAGAGCTTGCCGCCCTTGTCCGCGTAGACGCCGCGGATCCAGGGCGAGGCGCTTGGTGCCTCCGCGTGCATGGAGAGCTCGCGCGCGTCGAGCAGGCCCAGGGAGCGGTCGACGAGCAGCGCGCTGCGCATGAGAAAGCGCTCGGCGAGCAGCAGCAGCCGCGCCTGCTCGCCGGCGGCGACTGGCGCGGCGCCGAAGAATGCCGGCAGGTCGACCACGTTGTAGAGGTTGCCGCGCACGTTCACCACTCCGCGGAACCACGCCCGGGTGAGCGGCACCGCGGTGATCGGCGGCACCGGAATCAGCTCGGCGGCGTCGGCGAGGTCCACGAGCCAGGGGTCGTCGCCCACCTGCAAGCCGAGCTTCGATGCCGCCATGGCGCCGGCCTGCGCGCTGCGCAGCCGCTCGGCCAGGCCGCGCTGGTAGTCGCGCAGGGATACGCGGGCGGCCATCAGCCGAGCGCCTGTATCTTGGCGAGCAGGTCGGCCGGCGACACGGGCTTCACCACGTAGTCGCGCGCGCCCTGGCGCATGCCCCACACCCGGTCGGTCTCCTGGCTCTTGCTCGTGCACAGGATCACCGGGATGTGCTTGGTCGCCTCGTCCTTGGTGAGGGTGCGCGTGGCCTGGAAGCCGTTCTGGCCCGGCATCACCACGTCCATCAGCACGAGGTCGGGGCGCAGCTGCTTGACCTTGGCGAGCGCGTCCTCGGCGCTCTCGGCGAGCGAAACCTTGTAGCCGCTCTTCGAGAGCAGGTCGCTCAGGTGCTGGCGATCCGTGGGCGAGTCGTCGACGACGAGAATGCTCTTGATGGGCATGGGAGTCTCCCTTCCTTTCTCAGGCGCTGGCTGCGGAAACGGGTGGCTTGACGTACTGCGTGACTGCCTCGATCAGCCCTTCCTGCGTGAAGGGCTTGGTGAGATAGCGGTCGGAGCCGGCGAGACGGCCGCGCGCGCGGTCGAATACGCCGTCCTTGCTGGAGAGCATGATCACGGGCGTGGACTTGAGCTGGGGGTTCTGCTTGATGAGCGCGCAGGTCTGGTAGCCGTCCAGCCTGGGCATCATGATGTCGACGAAGATCACCTGCGGCTGGTGATCGCTGATCTTGGCGAGGGCGTCGAAGCCGTCCTCGGCGAGGATCACTTCGTAGCCCGCCTGGCGCAGGAACAGCTCGGCGCTGCGCCGGATGGTGTTGCTGTCGTCGATGACCAGGACCCTTACCGGGCCGGGCGATGATGCGCTCACCGCAGCGTCCTCCCTCGAAGTTACGGCCGGATCTGTGTGTATTTTTGTTATTTCATTCTGACTGTTATTGAAGATTCTTCATGTGGAATAATCCGCAGGCCCGGAGAGAAAGCACGCCCGCTCTGCGCAGAACATCACAGCGACTTTGATCACTTTGTCCGTCGAGAAACGCGTGTTGCTCACCGATCCGATCGCCGCCGAAGGCGAAGCCGCGCTCGCGCGCGGCGCGCACGTGATGCTCCCGACAGCAGCTTCGAGACGCTTCGCGAGCTCGCCCGCGAAGCCGACGGCGTGATCGCGCGTAGCAAGCTGCCCGACGATTTGGTCGACGCGGCGCCGCGCGTGCGCGCGGTCGTCGTGCCCGGCACCGGCACCGACCTCGTGCCG
>JBQTJF010000144.1:0-2311 GCA_052387375.1 Betaproteobacteria bacterium | reverse complement strand
CTTGCAGGAGGGCAGGAGCTACGCGCGGCCGGACCGCACCGGAATCATCATCCTCTACGCCAGCCGGCCCGACGGCAGCCCGCCGGCGGAGGCCTTCGCCGCGATGTGGCGCGCGCAGGTGCAGCCGGCCGTGCCGGGGCCGCTGCCCCAGCCGCAGCTCCATCGCGACGGCGAGTTCACCGCCGCGGTCGGCGCCCGGCAGCTCGGCGCGCAGAGCGAGACCGTGAGCGTGTCGCTCGTCACCTTCACCGGGCGCGGGCGCGCGCTCGGCGTGGTGGGCATCGCGCGCACCGAACCGGCGCTGCGCGAGCTGCTCGCCTTCTTCGAAACCCTGAAGGTCGCCCAGGCGGCCGCATCCCCAAGCGCCGCCACGCCCATCGAAAGCGCCTGGATACGCGGCAGCTACAAGCTCGACGTCACCGGCCGGCCGGGATCGGCGAGCTTCGTGTGGGAGCACCTCTTCTTCTTCAAGGGCGGCCTCGCCTCGCGCCGCTGGAACGCCGAGGGCTTCGACGGCTTCGACGCGGCAAGAGCCGCCGCCGAGCCCGACTCGCAGCGCTGGGGCTACTACGGCACGCGCAAGGAGCAGGGCGGCGCGATCGCGATCCTCTGGTCGAACGGCGGCGAGCTCAAGCTCGAGCGCAAGGGCAGGAACCTGCAGAACCTCCAGCGCGGCTCCGAGGCGCCCTGGCTGCCCCTGCCGGCCGTCGACAAGCTGCTGCTCGACGGGCTCTACCGCCGCGGCGACGGCAAGCCCTCGCCGCAGGGCATCGCGGAAACCGAGATCCGCTTCACGCCCGACGGTCGCTTCGAGGAGCACGGCGTGCTCGGCGCGGTGATGCGCGAGGGGCCCGCGCAAGGCAAGGGCAGGTACCGCATCGCCAGCTACACCTTGCACCTCGACTACGACGGCGGCCGCCGCGCGCGCATGGGCTTCTACGCCCTCGACAAGCCGCACGGCAAGAGCGAAGCGATCTACCTCAACACCTTCATCTTCTCGCGGGCGAAATGAGATGAAAAGGCAGCTCGCAGCGATTGCGCTGGCGGCATCGGTGCTTCCGGCGCTCGCCGCCGATCCGGATCCATGCCGCCTGCTCACCCCGGCGGAGATCGCCGCCGCCCTGGGCGCGCAGCCCGCGGCCGGCAAGCCCGGCGGACCGAGGCTCGAGCAGGGCGTCAAGGCCTGGCACTGCGACCGGCAGGTCGGCAAGTACTATCTCTCGGTCAACGCCTACGAGTTCCCCTCCGCGGCCGCCGCGAAACGCGGCCTCGCCGAGGCGCTCGAGGAGGCGAAAGGCACGTTCGCGCTCGGCCCGGCCACCGGCGCGGGCGAGGCCGCGGCGTGGGGCGCCGACGAGGACGGCGCCATCTGGATCGCCGTCAAGGGCAGGTACATGGCCAACGTCACCGTCGCCGGCGAGCTGAAGAGCCCGCAATCCCTGCGCGAGCCGGTGCGCCGCCTCGTCGCCCAGGCCCTCGCGCGCCTCGCACCCTAGGCGGCGTAGCGCGCCGCCGGCGACTCCAGGCGATCCAGCGGGCTTCGCACCCCGCGCGCGCCGCGGTTCATGACGTGCGTGTACACCATGGTGGTCGACACTTCCGAAGGCCCGAGCAGCTCCTGATTCCTGCGGCGCGCGCAGCGCGCTTGACCATGCGGACACGGTGTCGGGATGCACGTGGTGGCGCCGGATCATCCCGCTGTCGGGATCGGTGGAGCGATTGCCGGACGGAAAAACGAACTGCCAGCCCCATTCGCGTCCCGCTCTGGGGTACTTGCGCGCCGGCGCGAAAGGGAGCCAAACCACACCGTACCCCGCTTGCAGGTCCGCGCGGTGCATCAGGCGTACGCGGCCAAGGTGCTTCTGAAGTGGCTGCACGAGATTCTCCGGCAGCATCGTCACGAGCACCGCGCTGATCTCCAGCGGTTTAGTCCAACTGATCGTATCCGCCATAGGAGCGCTGGCAGATACGATCCTGTTCGTTAGAAGGCGCTGTCAACGAAAGGCGCGGGCCGACGTTGATGAATAGGGCTCCATGTCTGAACTCGACCACCTCAGGGAAGAGGTCGCGTATCTCAAGGTCTGGCTCGGCATCGTCGTGGTAACCGACATCAGCCTGGCCGGTTGGCTCATCTCGTCGTCCGACACGGCAGCGCCATATACCGTGTTCTTCGCTGTCGTCGGACTCATCTTGCTCAGTGCTGGTATAGTGTTTCTACATCGCAGGATCGAACGGCGCATTGCGAAGGTAAAGGAGCTATAGCTAATGGAACTCATCGCTGCCATTGCTATGTTCGGCGTCGTGCTTGTCA
>JBQTJF010000143.1:0-6105 GCA_052387375.1 Betaproteobacteria bacterium | reverse complement strand
CGCGCCGCTGCCGCGCGGGCGAGCGCTGGGACTGGGACGGCGTGCGCTTCGAGTTCCTGCATCCGCCCCCCGCGCAGGCGGGGGCCGGCGCGCCGCCGGCGCGGCGCAACAACCCGAGCTGCGTGCTGCGCATCGAGGCCGCCGGCGGCTCGATGCTGCTCACGGGGGACATCGAAAGGACTGTTGAGAAAGAACTTCCCGTGAAAGGAACGGACGTTCTCCTCGTCCCCCATCATGGCAGCCGCAGCTCCTCGTCGCCGCAATTCATCGCCGCGGTGCGGCCGCGCTACGCCATCGTGCCGGTCGGCTACCGCAGCCGCTTCGGCCACCCGGCACCGGAGGCGCTGGAGCGCTACCGCGCTGCGGGAGCAACGGTGCTGCGCACCGATCTGGACGGGGCGGTCACGGTCCGCCTGGGGGACCCGAGCTTCCAGGTGCAGACGCAACGGCAACTGCGCGGGCGCTATTGGCTACAATGATCCGGCTGGATTGGCCACCTTGAGAGGAGGAGCGAGCCATGGCAAAGAAGGCCGAAGGCACCGTCTACCGCGTCACCGAAGTGATCGGCACCAGCAGCACCTCGTGGGAGGACGCGGCGCGCAACGCCGTGAGCACCGCCGCCGGCACGCTGCGCGACCTGCGCATCGCCGAGATCGAGAAGCTCGACGTGAAGATCGAGAACGGCAAGGTGATGCAGTTCCGCGCCCGGCTCGCGCTCTCCTTCAAGTACGAGGGTTGAGCGGGTTGTTCCGGGCGGTCGTGCGCATCACCGGCGCCGGGCGGCTCGCGGACTTCCGCGAGCACCTGCGCTGGCTGATGGTGCGCGACCCCGAGGCCGAGGACTACACCGAGCACCACGCCGAGGGGCGGCTCGAGTACCGCTTCGCGCCCAAGAAGGGCATTCCGTTTCCCGCCTTCACCGAGGCCTCGGGGGCGTTCCCCGAGCTGCGCGTCGAGGCGGAATGGGAGCACGACGGCGTGCGCGGCCGCGCGGTGATCGAGAACGGCCGCGTGGTGGCGGATGAAAAGACCGCCCCCGGGGAGCCGGGCATCGAGGTGGAGGTGGCCGAAGACGGGCGGCTGGTGCTCGGCCTGGTCCTGAAGGACGCCATGGGTTACGCGGTCACCGCCGACAAGCAGACCTACTTCCGCTACGCGGGCGGCGCGCTCGAGCTTGTCGAGCCGCAGGAGGCCGACGAGGCGCTCGAGGAGGTGGCGTTCGGCTTCGTCGAGGAATGGATCTGGTACGACGAGCAGGAGGCGCCGGTCGAGCGCGCGCGCTACGCCGCCTACGGCTACCCGGTGCGCGGGGCGAACGTGAAGTCCGACAAGCTGGCGCTGCTGCGCGAGCGGGGCCTGCGCTTCTCCACCCTCGAGCCCGCGGCGGCGCCGGCGCGCGCCGCGCTCCTGGAGCGATGGCCGAGCCCGGCGTAGCGCTCGAGCCGCGGCGCCGCTCGGTGCAGTGCGCCTCGCCGCGCGGCCTGCATCGCATCGCTTACCTCGAGTGGGGCGACGCGCGCAACCGCGACGTGCTGATCTGCGTGCACGGCCTGACGCGCTCGGGGCGCGACTTCGACGCCCTGGCGCGCGAGCTCGCCGGGCAGTTCCGCGTCGTCTGCCCCGACCTCGCCGGGCGCGGCAACTCCGACCGGCTCGCCGACCCGGCGCTCTACGCCGTGCCGCAGTACCTCGCCGACATGGTGACGCTGATCGCGCGCCTCGACGTCGAGGCGGTGAGCTGGCTCGGCACCTCGCTTGGCGGGCTGGTCGGCATGGCGCTCGCCGCGCAGCCCGGCAACCCGGTGGCGAAGCTGGTGCTGAACGACTCCGGCCCCGTCGTTTCGCGCGCTTCGCTCGAGCGCATCGGCGCCTACCTCGGCAAGGAGATGCAGTTCCGCACGCTCGAGGACGCGGAGCGCCACATCCGCACGGTGTCGGCGCCCATACGCCCGCACAGCGACGCCGAATGGCGCTTCCTCACCGAGACCTGGCTGCGGCAGGACCCCGACGGCACCTGGCGCGCGCACTACGACCCGCGCATCGTCGAGAACTACCGCAAGAGCATGCCGGAGGAGGACCTCGAGCTCTGGCCGCTCTACGACGCGGTGCGCTGCCCGACGCTGGTGCTGCGCGGCGAGCACTCGGACCTGCTCGGCCGCGACACCACCCGGGCGATGAGCGAGCGCGGGCCGAAGGCCAAAATCGTCGAGGTGCACGGCGTCGGCCACGCGCCGACGCTGCTGCACCCCGACCAGATTGCAATCGTGAAGGACTTTCTACTCGAAGGAGGAACGACATGAGATATCTCGTCATTACCCTGGTGTTCCTGAGCGGCGCGGCGTGGGGGCAATCCACGCTCGATGCCGTGCGCAGCAAGGGCTTCGTGCAGTGCGGCGTCAACACCGGCCTCGCCGGCTTCTCGCAGCCCGACTCCCGCGGCGTCTGGAAAGGCGTCGACGTCGACGTCTGCCGCGCGGTCGCGGCCGCCGTCTTCGGCGACCATTCGAAGGTGCGCTACACGCCGCTCACCGCGCAGCAGCGCTTCACCGCGCTGCAGTCGGGCGAGGTCGACGTCCTCTCGCGCAACACCACCTGGACCATCACGCGCGACACCAGCCTCGGCCTCAACTTCGTCGGCGTGAACTACTACGACGGCCAGGGCTTCATGGTGCCGAAGAAGCTCAACGTGAAGAGCGCCAGGCAGCTGAACGGCGCCACCGTGTGCGTGCAGCCCGGCACCACCACCGAGCTCAACCTCGCCGACTACTTCCGCGCCAACAAGATGAGCTTCAAGCCGGTGGTGATCGAGAAGCTGGAGGAGGTGCTGAACGCCTACTTCGCCGGCCGCTGCGACGTGTTCACCACCGACGTGTCGGGGCTGGTCTCCACGCGCGCCTCGCGCGCGCCCAACCCGGCCGACCACGTCATCCTGCCCGAGGTGATCTCCAAGGAGCCGCTCGGGCCGGCGGTGCGCCACGGCGACGACCGCTGGTTCGACGTGGTGAAGTGGTCGATGTTCGCCATGATGGAAGCCGAGGAGCTCGGCCTCTCCTCGAAGAACATCGACCAGCAGGCCTCCAGCGCCAATCCCTCGATCCAGCGCTTCGTCGGCGCCACCGGCGACATCGGCAAGATGCTCGGGCTGGACAACAAGTGGGCCTACAACGTCGTCAAGCAGGTCGGCAACTACGCCGAGAGCTTCGAGGCCAACCTGACGCCGCTCGGCTTCGAGCGCGGGCTGAACCGCCTGTGGAACCAGGGCGGCATCATGTACCCGATCCCGCTGCGCTAGGCGCACGCGCATGGCCGACAAGGACCCCTACGCGCCGCCGCAGGCGCGCATCGCCGACGCCGCGGTGGCGCCGGGCTCGCGGCTCAAGGCGGTGAGCTACGGCGTGCTGGTCGACCTCGGCGGCACGCTGGTCGCGGGGTTCCTGCTCGGGGTGGTCGGCATCGCCACCGGCATCCCGCCCGAGGCGCTCGGCGCCGCGGCGACGAGCCCGGACTCCTGGCTCTTCTGGACCGGCGGCGCGCTCGGGCTCGGCTGCTCGGTGCTCGGCGGCTACGTCTGCGCGCGCACCGCGCGCCGCGACGAGATGCGCCTCGCCGCGGTCGTCGCCGCGGTGGTGGCGCTCGCCGGCTACGCGCTCGACGACGGCACGCAGCAGCTCGGCACCTTCCTCGCCCTCACGCTCCTCAGCATCGGCGCGGTGTTCGCCGGCGCGCGCTGGGGCGCGGCGCGGAACCGCTCCGCCTGAAGGCGCGGCGCCTCGCCTACCAGGCCGCGGCGCTGGCCGCGGTGCTGGTAGTCGGCTGGTTCTTCGTCTCGAACACCGCCGCCAACCTCGAGGCGCGGCGCATCGCCAGCGGCTTCGCCTTCCTGGGCCGCGAGGCCGGCTTCGAGATCGGCGAGACGTTCTTCCTACGCTACAGCGCCGCCGACAGCTACCTGCGCGCGCTCGCCGTCGGCGTCGGCAACACGCTCGGCGTGGCGCTGATCGGCATCGTGCTCGCCACCGCGCTCGGCAGCGCGGTCGGCCTGGCCCGCCTGTCGGGCAACTTTCTCCTCAGGGCCGTGGGCGGCGCCTACGTCGAGTTCATGCGCAACGTGCCGCTGCTGGTGCAGCTCTTCTTCTGGTACGCGCTCATCACCGAGGGGCTGCCGCACCCGCGCGAGGCGCTCTCGCCGCTGCCGGGAGTGTTCCTCTCCAACCGCGGCATCCTGCTGCCCTCGCTCGAGGGCGCGCCGCGCCTGGAAGGCTTCAACTTCGTCGGCGGCACGGCGATCACGCCGGAGTTCGCGGCGCTGCTCGCCGGCCTCGCCGTCTATACCGCCGCCTTCATCGCCGAGATCGTGCGCGCCGGCGTGCTCGCCATCGAGCGCGGCCAGTGGGACGCGGCGCTGGCGACCGGCCTGACGCGCGCGCAGTCGCTGCGCCACGTCATCGTGCCGCAGGCGCTGCGCGTGGTGGTGCCGCCGCTCGCCAGCCAGTACCTCAACCTCACCAAGAACAGCTCGCTCGCGGTCGCCATCGGCTACCCCGACCTCGTCTCGATCGCCAACACCACCATGACCCAGACCGGGCAGGCGATCGAGGGCATCGCCATCATCATGGCGGTGTACCTGACCATCAGCCTGTCCATCTCGGCGTTCATGAACTGGTACAACGCCCGGGTGATGCTGCGATGAGGTGGCTCAACCACGCGCTGACGCTGCTGCTCGCGCTGCTCATCGCGAAAGGCCTCCTCTCCTTCGTCGACTGGGCCTTCCTCGACGCGGTGTGGCGCCCCGACCCCAAGGCCTGCCGCGCCGCCGAGGGCGCCTGCTGGGGCTTCATCGCCGACAAGCACCGCTTCATCCTCTTCGGCACCTACCCGTACGAAGAGCACTGGCGGCCGGCGGTGTCGAGCGCGCTGCTCGTCGCGCTGTGGATCCTGTCCGGCTTCCGCAGCTTCTGGAACTGGAAATTGGTCCCCATCTGGTTAGTGGGATTACTGGCGATTGGCGTCCTGATGTGGGGCGGCGTGCTCGGCCTGCGCTTCGTGGAGAACGAGCGCTGGGGCGGGCTGATCCTGACGCTGCTGCTGTCCACGTTCGGCGTCGCGTTTGCCTTCCCGCTCGCCGTGCTGCTGGCGCTCGGGCGCCGCTCGAGCCTGCCGGCGATCCGCTGGCTCTCGGTCGCCTACATCGAGCTGGTGCGCGGCGTGCCCCTCATCAGCCTGCTCTTCATGGCCTCGGTGATGCTGCCGCTGTTCCTGCCCGAGGGCATGACCATCAACAAGCTGCTGCGCGCGCAGATCGCCATGATCCTCTTCGCCGCCGCCTACCTCGCCGAGGTGGTGCGCGGCGGGCTGCAGGCGATCGACCGCGAGCAGTACGACGCCGCCGCGGCGATCGGCCTGGGCTACTGGGGGCAGATGGGCTTCGTCATCCTGCCGCAGGCGCTGCGCATCGCCGTGCCGCCGCTCGTCAACACCATCGTCGCCTTCTTCAAGGACACGTCGCTGGTGCTGATCATCGGCCTCTTCGATCTCCTCTCGACCATCAAGGTGTCGCTCAACGAGCCGGCCTGGACCGGCTTCGGCGTCGAGGCCTACCTCTTCGCCTCGGCGGTGTACTTCGCCTTCTGCTTCGCCATGTCGGCCTACAGCCGGCGCTTGGAGCGCCCGGCGCTGGAGCGCGTCGTTGCGAAGGCGGCGTGGCGCAATCGGTAAAGGCTGTTGTTCGCGCTTTTTTTGCGACTGCCCCATATGCCCAGGCGAGACTTCGTGGTAAACCTACCGTCATGGCGGCCGTGGTGAACCGAGGGCCATGGGTAACGGTGCTTGCTATCGTTGCTGCGCTGTTCGTCATAGCCGCGCCACGGAGCGCTCAGGCACACGGCGATCAAGATCACGACCGGTCCTCGACGCGCCGGCATATCGATCATCCGGCCGCCTCAATAGGGGGAACGGCCGATCGCCAGAGTGCGAGCCCCTCGTCGCCGTGCCCGGCGGGCTCCCGCAGCATATGCGGCTGCCACATCCACGCCACCCTCAGCCGCGCCGGTAAAGTCCTGCCCGCCGTTTGCAACGGCTGGGACGTTTTTTCGACCGGCCCCGCGG
>JBQTJF010000142.1:0-48505 GCA_052387375.1 Betaproteobacteria bacterium | reverse complement strand
TTCCCCGGCCTGCACACGCACCAGCGCGCGCTCGCCGCCGGCGTCAAGGTGCACGGCTGCACGGTGCACTTCGTCACCAGCGAGCTCGACGGCGGCCCGATCGTCATCCAGGCTGCCGTGCCGGTGCGCCGCGACGACGATGCGGCGAGCCTGGCGGCGCGCGTCCTGGCGCAGGAGCACGTCATCTACCCGCGCGCGGCGCGCTGGTTCCTGGAGGATCGCCTGGCCATCGAGGCCGGTCGCGTACAAGTCAAGGGCGGTGATGCGCAGCTGGTCTTGGCTTCCGCTTAGCGCCGCGCTGCTGGCGCAGGCGGCGCCACCGGGCCAGGTCGACATCGAGTACGAGCTGCGGCGCGACGGCTCGGCGATCGCCGAGGTGCACGAGCGCCTGGTCCACGGCAACGGCAGCTACGAGCTGACCGAGACCTGGAGGGGCACGGGGCTGTACCGCCTGCTCGGCAAGGCGAAGCGCACGAGCCGCGGCGCGGTCGCCGCCGATGGCCTGCGGCCGCTCGAGTTCACCGACGAGCGCACCGGCCGCGACACGGCGCGCGCCTGGTTCGACTGGCAGGGCGGCACGGTGACCATGCAGTACAAGGGCGAAAGGCGCGCGCTGCCGCTGCCGCCGCACGCGCAAGACCGCCTTTCCTTCCTGCTCGCGCTGTCGTTCGTGCCGGCGCTCGAGCGGCCGATCGTCTTCAACATCGCCGACGGCAAGGGCGGGCTGTCGCACCACGAGTACCGGGTCGTCGGCCACGAGAAGGTGCACACGCCCGCCGGCGACTTCGACGCCGTAAAGCTGCTGCGCGAGAAGGAGAACGAGCGCGCCGAGATCTGGCTGGCGACGCAGCTCGGCCGACTGCCGGTGCGCATCCTCGTCACCGAGCGCGACGGCACCCGCTACGACCAGGTGGCGAAGCGGATCTCGGCGCCGTGAAGGTCGGCGCCGCCGCGCTGGCGCACGCCGAGGCCGCGCTCGCCGTGGCGCTGAACTTTTCCGGCCCTGCGGACGAGGTCGTTTCCCGCTATTTCCGCAGCCGGCGCCAACTCGGCCAGCGCGAGCGCGCCTTCGTCGCCGAGGCGGTGTTCGCGGTGCTGCGGCGCAAGCGCTCCCTCGAGGCAGCGGTGCAGTCGGGCGAGCCCAGGCTGCTGCTCATCGCCGCGCTGCTCAAGGTGCTCGGCCTCTCGGGGCGTGCGCTGCAGGGACTGGCCGACGAAGCGCTCATCTCGCGCCTGCGGGCGCAGCGCGCCGAGGCGCTGCCCGATGCGGTGCGCGCCGACCTGCCCGATTGGCTGTGGCAGCGGCTCGCCGCCCAGCGCGGCGCGGAAGAAGCGGCGGAAATCGCCCGCGGCCTCCTGAATCAGGCGCCGCTCGATTTGCGCGTCAACCTCGCCCGCATCTCCCGCGAGGAGGCGCTGCGCCGCCTCGAGCTCGACGCCGCCGCGACCCCCTACTCTCCATCGGGAATCCGCCTTGCCGGCAAGCCGCCGATCAACCGCCATCCCCTGTTCCGCGACGGGCTGGTCGAGGTGCAGGACGAGGGCAGCCAGCTCCTCGCTTGGCTGCTCGGGCCGCGGCGCGGCGAGATGGTGGCCGACTACTGCGCCGGCGCCGGCGGCAAGACGCTCGCCATCGCCATGCTCACGCGCGGCACCGGCCGCGTGTATGCGCTCGACAGCTCGGCCAAGCGTCTGTCGGCGCTCGCGCCGCGCGCGGCGCGCGCCGGCATCACCAACGTCCATGCCATCGCCCTCTCGGGCGAGAACGATCCGCGCGCCAAGCGCCTGGCGGCGAAGCTCGACCGCGTGCTGGTCGACGCCCCGTGCAGCGGCTTCGGCACGCTGCGCCGCAATCCCGATCTCAAATGGCGCCACGGGCCGCAGGCCGTCGTCGAGCTGGCGGAAAAGCAGCGGCGCATCCTTGACGCGGCGGCGCCGCTCGTGAAGCCCGGCGGGCGGCTGGTCTATGCGACCTGCAGCATCCTGCAGGACGAGAACGAGGCGGTGGTCGAGGCCTTCGGCGCGCGGCATGCGGACTTCCAGCCGCTGTCGTGTGCCGAGCTCCTCGCGGCGCAACGCATCGCCCTCGACACCGGCGCGCGCCTGCAGCTGTGGCCGCACCGCCACGGCACCGACGGCTTCTTCGCCGCGGCCTTCCAGCGCCGGGCGTGAACGATTCCGCAGTCCCGCGGTCCCAGAAAAGTCCTTTTTGCAGGCGCGCTTACGGGACATAAGACCACCGCCGGCCGTTCGCGTAGAATGGCGCGCGCCTTCCACAAACGTCCAAGGGTACTGACTACATGATCTTCTCCGGCCTGCTCGATCTTCCCTGGTGGGGCTATCTGCTGTGCGCGCTCGGCCTCACGCATGTGACGATCGCCGCCGTGACGATCTACCTGCACCGTTGCCAGGCGCATCGCGCCCTCGATCTTCATCCGGTGGTGTCGCATTTCTTCCGCTTCTGGCTGTGGCTCAGCACCGGCATGGTCACCAAGGAGTGGGCCGCCATCCACCGCAAGCACCACGCAAAGTGCGAGACCGCCGAGGACCCGCACAGCCCGCAGATCTACGGCATCAACCGCGTGCTCTGGGGCGGCGTGCTCCTCTACGTCAAGGAGGCGTACAACCGCGAGACGCTGGAGCGCTACGGCCACGGCACCCCGGACGACTGGCTCGAGCGCAACCTCTACACGCCGCGCTCCGCGCTCGGCGTGTTCGCGCTGCTCGCCGCCTATCTCGGCCTCTTCGGTCTCGTGCCCGGGGCCCTGATGTGGCTGGTGCAGATGGCGTGGATCCCTTTCTGGGCCGCGGGCGTCATCAACGGCGTGGGACATTTCTTCGGCTATCGCAACTACGACGTGGCCGACGCGAGCACGAACATCGTGCCCTGGGGCATCCTCATCGGCGGCGAAGAGCTGCACAACAACCATCACGCTTTTGCTTCCTCGGCCAAGCTGTCCTCGAGGTGGTATGAGTTCGACATCGGCTGGATGTACATCAGGGCGCTGGAGTCGCTCGGCCTCGCCACGGTCAAGAAGGTGGCGCCGAAGCCGCGCTTCGCCGAGCCGAAGCTGGCCGCCGACCTCGATACCCTGCACGCGGTCATCGCCAACCGCTACGACGTCTTGTCGAGCTACGCCAAGTCGGTGAAGAAGACCTACGCCGAGGAGATGGCGCGGCTGAAGCACTGGTCGCCGGGCGACGCCGAGGTGCTGCGCTCGCTGAAGCGCGCGCTGCTGCGCGGGCAGGCGCTCGCCGGCTCCGAGGCGGCGAAGCTCACCGAGGCCCTGAAGAAGACGCGTGCGCTCGCCACGGTGGTGGCGATGCGCCAGGAGCTGATCGCGCTCTGGGAACGCTCGAGCGCCTCTAAGGAGCAGCTCCTGCGCCAGCTGCAGGACTGGTGCCGGCGCGCCGAGGCGAGCGGCGTGCAGGCGCTCGTCGATTTCTCCTGGCGCCTGCGCTCCTACGCGCTCGCGTAGCGCACACCCGTTACCCAGAGAAGAAAAGCCCGCTGGCGCGGGCTTTTCTTTTCCTACTTGAGCTTGGCTTCCTTGTAGAGCACGTGCTTGCGCGCCTTGGGATCGTACTTCTTGATCTCCAGCTTGTCGGGCGTGGTGCGCTTGTTCTTGGTGGTGGTGTAGAAGTGGCCGGTGCCGGCCGACGACTCGAGCTTGATCTTCTCGCGCATCTACGCCTCCTTCGACTTGGCTCTTGCCTTGATCTCGGCGAGCACCGCCTCGACGCCGAGCTTGTCGATGCGGCGCAGCCCGGCCGTCGACACGCGCAGGCGCACCCAGCGGTTCTGGCTTTCGAGCCAGAAGCGCCGGTAGTGCAGGTTGGGCTGGAAGGTGCGGATGGTCTTGTTGTTGGCGTGCGAGACGAGGTGGCCCTTCATCGGCTTTTTGCCGGTGACTTGGCAGACGCGGGACATTCGCAAAGCTCCGGGAAATTCGCGAAAGGCGCGGATTTTACACCAATCCGCGCTCGGCGAAGGAGATCGCCTGGTTGCCTGCCACGACGAAGTGGTCGAGAACCTTGATGTCGACGAGGGCCAGGGCCTCCTTGAGGTTGCGCGTAAGAAGCTCGTCCGCCTGGCTCGGCTGCGCGGCGCCGGAGGGGTGGTTGTGCGCGAAGATCACGGCCGCCGCGTTCAGCGCCAGGCCCGCCTTGACCACCTCCCGGGGGTAGACGCTGGTCTGCGTCAGCGTGCCGCGGAACGCTTCCTCGAAGCCGATGACGCGGTGCTGCGCGTCGAGCCACAGGCAAACGAACACCTCGTGATCGCGCGCGCCGATGGCAAGGCGCAGGTAATCGCGCACCGCGCCCGGCGAAGTCAGCAGGGCGCCGTCCCTGAGCTCCTGCTGGATGGAGCGGCGCGCGAGCTCGAGGGCGGCGGTCAGCTGCGCGCTCTTCGCCGGTCCGAGCCCCTTCACGCTGCCGATCTTCGCGGACAGCAGTCCGCTGATGCCGCCCGCGGCGAGCAAATCGCGGGCAAGCTCGACCGCGCTCTTGCCGCGGACGCCGGTGCGCAGAAGCACCGCCACCAGTTCCGCGTCGCTCAAATGGGCGGCGCCTTTCTCCAGCAGCCGCTCGCGGGGCCTTTCGGCCGCCGGCCAGTCCGAAATCGCCATGAGCGGGGCTTTCCCTTAGAATCGTCCTCCTCTTAACGGTCGGGTGGCTGTTCGGATGACGTTGACGGGGAAGAGAATTCTTCTCGGCATCAGCGGCGGCATCGCGGCCTACAAGGCCGCCGAGCTGGTGCGGCTGCTCGCCAAGGCGGGCGCCGACGTACGCGTCGCCATGACGGAAGCCGGCATGCGCTTCATTACCCCTACGACGCTGCAGGCTCTCTCGGGACAGCCGGTATGGACGGACCTGTGGGACCCGCGGGTGGCCGACAACATGGGCCACGTCGAGCTCTCGCGTGACCGGGAGCTGATCCTGGTCGCCCCGGCGAGCGCGGACTTCATGGCGAAGCTCGCCGGCGGCCTGGCCGACGACCTGCTTTCCACGCTCTGCCTCGCCCGCCGCTGCCCGCTCATGATCGCGCCGGCGATGAACGTGGAGATGTGGCAGAACCCGGCGACGCAGCGCAACGCCAGGGTCCTGCGCGACGACGGCGTGCTCGTGAGCGGCCCGGCGTCCGGCGAGCAGGCGTGCGGCGAGCTCGGGATGGGACGGATGACCGAGCCCGCGGACATCCTCGCCGACGTGGCGTTTTTTTTTCGACCGAAGCGCCTGCAAGGCAAGCGAATCGTCGTCACCGCCGGGCCGACCGAAGAGCCCGTTGATCCGGTCCGGGTCCTGACGAACTGGAGCTCCGGCAAGATGGGCTACGCCGTAGCGCGCGCGGCGCGCGAAGCCGGTGCCCAGGTCACGCTGATCAGCGGGCCGGTATCGCTGCCGACGCCGGCCGGCGTAGCGAGGGTCGACGTGCGCACGGCGCACGAGATGTTCGAGGCGGTGAAGAAGGACGTAAAGCACGCCGACATCTTCATCGCGGTGGCCGCGGTCGCCGACTACCGCGTCAAGAATCCGTCGGCGCAGAAGATCAAGAAGGCCAACGGCAAGGGTCTCGCGCTCGAGTTCGAGGAGAATCCGGACATCCTCGGCTACGTCGCCTCGCTCAAGGACCCGCCCCTTTGCGTCGGCTTTGCCGCCGAAAGCGAGAACCTGGCGGAGAACGCGAAAGCCAAGCGCGCGAAGAAGAAGATCCCGCTGCTCGCGGCCAACCTCGCGCGGGACGCGCTGGGCGCCGACGAGAACGCCATCACGCTCTTCGACGAGCGCGGCGAGCATCCCCTCGGGCGCGGGCCGAAGCTCGAGCTGGCCCGCAAGCTCGTGGAGCACGTCGCAGGGATGCTGCCGCGGAAATGAAGAAGCTCGAAGTCAGGATCCTCGACGAGAGGATCCGCGACATGCTGCCGCATTACGCGAGCGCGGGCGCCGCCGGGCTCGACCTGCGTGCGTGCGTGTCCTCGGAATTGGTCCTGCGGCCGGGGCAGAGCGAGCTCGTTTCCTCCGGCATCGCCATCCACATCGGCGATGCCGGCCATGCGGCGATGATCGTTCCGCGCTCGGGCCTGGGCGCGAAGAGCGGCATCGTCCTGGGCAATCTGGTCGGCCTCATCGATTCCGACTACCAGGGCCCGCTCATGGTGTCGCTATGGAACCGCGGCGGGGCCGCTTTCACGATCCGGCCGCTCGACCGCATCGCGCAGCTCGTGATCGTGCCGGTGGTGCAGGTCGAGCTCGACGTGGTCGAGGATTTCGCCTCCAGCGCACGCGGCGCGGGCGGCTTCGGCTCGACCGGCAGCGGCTAGGCGAGCGAGTCCGCCCAGATCGTGCGCGCCCAGTTCCAGGCGAACTTCCCCTCGTCCTCGCTGCGCGCCGCGGACACGCCGCCCGCCCCCTTCACCGGCACCAGCGTGCTTTGCCCGTCCTGCCACTCGTGCACGGAAGACACGCGGATCGCCTCTTTCTCCGAGACGAAGCTGTAGCAGGTGTTGATGATCTTCACCGCTGCGGGGCTGCGCCCGTTCAGCATGGCGACGACGGCGGCCGCCGCGATCTTCGCATGGTTGTTCGCCATGCTGGCGGACTTGGGCATGCCCGGCGCCGACAGCGTCGCGTCGCCCAGCACGTGCACGCCCTTGACTGCCTTCGACTCCATGGTGCGCCAGTCGACGTCGCACCAGCGGTCGTTGGTGGTGATGAGGCCGCTCTTTGCGGCGATGTCGCCGGCGCGGTGCGGCGGCACCACGTTCAGCACGTCGGCGTGCACCGTGTCGAAGTCGGTGCGCACGGCGCCGGTTTCGACCGCGATCACCTTGGCGTTGCCGCGGTACTCGATGATTCCCGGATAGAGGTCGCTCCAGGCGCGCTTGAACAGGCCGCCCTTCGAGGTCACATCGGGATTGGCGTCGAGCACCAGGACCTTGGAGCGCGGCTTGGCCTGCTTGAAGTAGGCAGCCACCACGCTGACCCGCTCATAGGGCCCCGGCGGGCAGCGGTAGGGCGCGAGCGGGATGGAGAGCAGGTAGACGCCGCCGTCGCGCATCTGCTCGAGCCGCTGTCGCAGCGCGACCGTCTGCGGCCCGGCTTTCCACGCGTGCAGCACGCCGCCTGCGCGCATTGCCGCGTCGTAGCCCTGGATCTCGTCCAGGGTGAAGTCGATGCCGGGCGAGACGATCAGCCGCTCGTAGGACATTTCGCCGCCGCGCGCGAGCCGCAGCGCCTTCCTGCCCGCGTCGATGGCCGTCACCTCGTCCTGCACCACTTGGACGCCCTGGCGGCGCAGGCCGTCGTAGCCGCGGCTGATCTCCGCCATGCCGGTGAATCCGGCGAGCGCCAGGTTCGAGATCGGGCAGGAAACGAACGCCGCCTCGCGCTCGACCAGCACCACGTCGATCGAGGGGTCCCAGAGGCGGACGTACTTTGCCGCGGTGGCGCCGCCGAAGCCGCCGCCGACAACCACCACGCGCGCTTTGGCAGGCGCCGTGCTCGCGCACCCGGCAAGGGAAACGGCGCCGGCGAGCTTCAGAAAATCACGTCGTCTCATGGCATCACCTCTTCTGCGCGGCGTACCACGCCGCCATCGCGTCAATCTGCGCGTCGGTATAGCCCTTGGCGATCTGGTGCATCACGGTCGCCGGACGACGGCCGTCGCGGAACGCCCGCATCTGCGTTGCGATGTGATCGCGCGGCAGCCCGGCGAGCGGGATGAGAGGCGCGTTGGGTGCCGGTTTGCCCTGAGTGCCGTGGCAGATGGCGCATCCGGCGGCGAGGTTGCGCGCCGTGGTCATGTCCTGGGCCGGCGCGCTCAGCGGCAGCGCCGCGAGCGCGGCGCAAGCGACGATGGCGAATCTCATGCGATCCCCTCCCTCCTTGATCGCAGAAGTCTCTGCCAGCCGCTACAGCCGCGTCAAGCGGCGATATTGATAATGACTTCTCTTTAGGCGACGGGCGCCGGCTCTTCCTCGAACCGCAGGCGGACCTTCTCCTCGTCGCCGACGTCGATGGTGACCTTGCCGCCGTGCTGCAGGCGGCCGAACAGCAGCTCGTCGGCGAGCGCGCGGCGGATGGTGTCCTGGATGAGGCGCGCCATCGGCCGCGCGCCCATCAGCGGGTCGAAGCCCTTCTTCGCCAGGTGCGCCTTCAGCTCGGGCGTGAAGTGCGCCTCGACCTTCTTCTCGTGCAGCTGCTCCTCGAGCTGCATGAGGAACTTTTCGACCACGCGCATGATGACCTCGTGGTCGAGCGCGCGGAAGGAGATGATGGCGTCGAGGCGGTTCCTGAACTCCGGCGAGAACATCCGCTTGATCGCCTCCATCTCGTCGCCCATCTTGGCCGAAGGCGTGAAGCCCATTTGCGTGCGGGCGAGCGACTCGGCGCCGGCGTTGGTGGTCATGACGATGACCACGTTGCGGAAGTCGGCCTTGCGGCCGTTGTTGTCGGTGAGCGTGCCGTGGTCCATGACCTGCAGCAGCACGTTGAAGATGTCCGGGTGGGCCTTCTCGATCTCGTCGAGCAGGAGCACCGAGTAGGGCTTCTTGGTGATGCCCTCGGTGAGCAGGCCGCCCTGCTCGAAGCCGACGTATCCCGGCGGCGCGCCGATCAGGCGCGACACCGCGTGCCGCTCCATGTACTCCGACATGTCGAAGCGCAGCAGCTCGATGCCCATGCAGGACGCGAGCTGGCGCGCCACCTCGGTCTTGCCGACGCCGGTCGGCCCGGAGAAGAGGAAGCAGCCGATCGGCTTCTGCGGGTTGCCGAGGCCGGAGCGGGCCATCTTGATCGCCGAGGCGAGCGCGTCGATGGCCTGATCCTGGCCGAACACCACCGCCTTGAGATCGCGGTCCAGGTTCGCCAGGGCACTGCGGTCGTCGGTCGAGACGCTGCGCGGCGGAATGCGCGCGATCTTGGCGATGATCTCCTCGATCTCGGACTTGCCGATGATCTTCTTCTGCTTGGCCTTGGGCGCAATGCGCTGCGCCGCGCCGGCCTCGTCGATCACGTCGATCGCCTTGTCCGGCAGATGACGGTCGTTGATGTAGCGCGCCGAGAGCTCGGCGGCGGTGGTGAGCGCGTTGGCGGTGTACTTGACGCTGTGGTGCGCCTCGAAGCGCGTCTTCAGGCCCTTGAGGATCTCCACCGTCTCGTCGACCGACGGCTCGATCACGTCGATCTTCTGGAAGCGGCGCGACAGCGCGTGGTCCTTCTCGAACACGCCGCGATACTCGTTGTAGGTCGTCGCACCGATGCACTTCAGCTGCCCGGTGGAGAGCACCGGCTTGAGCAGGTTGGAGGCGTCGAGCGTGCCGCCCGAGGCGGCGCCGGCGCCGATCACGGTGTGGATCTCGTCGATGAAGAGAACGGCGTTCGGGTTGTCGACCAGCTGCTTCAGCACCGCCTTCAGGCGCTGCTCGAAGTCGCCGCGGTACTTGGTGCCGGCGAGGAGCGCGCCCATGTCGAGCGCGTACACCGTGCACTTCGCCAGCAGGTCGGGGACGTTGCCCTCGACGATGCGCCGTGCCAGCCCCTCGGCGATGGCAGTCTTGCCGACGCCCGCCTCGCCGACCAGCAGCGGGTTGTTCTTGCGCCGGCGGCACAGCGTTTGCACCACGCGCTCGAGCTCCTTGTCGCGGCCGATCAGCGGGTCGATCTTGCCGGCGAGGGCGAGCGCGTTCAGGTTCTGCGTGTAGTTGTCGAGCGGGCTGTTGGAGGTCTCGGCCTGGCCTTCCTGGTCGGCCTCCTGCTCGCTCTTGCCCTGGTGCGCCTGCGGCGTCTTGGTGATGCCGTGCGAGATGTAGTTGACGACATCCAGCCGGGCGATGCCCTGCTGCTGCAGGAAGTACACGGCATGCGAGTCCTTCTCGCCGAAGATGGCGACCAGCACGTTGGCGCCGGTCACCTCCTTCTTCCCGGAGGACTGCACGTGCAGGATGGCGCGCTGGATGACGCGCTGGAAGCCCAGGGTGGGCTGGGTGTCGACCTCGCGGTCGGCGGCGATCCGCGGCGTCTGCTCGGCGATGTGCTGCGTCAGGCTCTTGCGCAGCTCGTCCATGTTCGCGCCGCAGGCGCGCAGCACTTCCGCGGCAGTCGGGTTGTCCAGCAGCGCGAGGAGCAGGTGCTCGACGGTAATGAACTCGTGGCGCTTCTGCCGGGCCTCCACAAAGGCCATGTGCAGACTGACTTCGAGCTCCTGCGCGATCATGTTGCTACGTTTCCTCCATCACGCACTGCAGCGGGTGCTGGTGCTTCCGAGAGTATGCCGCGACTTGCTGCACCTTGGTAGCCGCCACGTCACGCGGGTACACCCCGCACACGCCGATGCCTTCGCGGTGCACCTTGAGCATCACCTGGGTCGCCCTCTCGCGGGTCATGCCGAAGAACTTCTGTAGCACGACGACGACGAACTCCATGGGCGTGTAGTCGTCATTGAGCAGCATGACCTTGAACATCGGCGGAGGCTTCAGCTTGGCCCGCTGCGCCTCCAGTAGGGTGTCGTCCTTGAACTGCGCCATGCCGCGCTACGCGCCCTTGCCCCCCGCAAAAATCTGACCAGGCCCCATCCGCCCGGTTCCCGAGCCTATCGTAATCAATGTGGGGGGGCTGCGCAAACCCGGCGCTGCTCGCGCGGATGGCGGATTCCGGTGCTTTATCACGGTCTTGCGCGCGCGCAACAGCCGCAGGCACGGCCCTTGACGAGCCTCCGAGGGGCGCGGAAAAGGCGGGCTGTGTTTGGATTCAGGCTGTCTGTTTCGCCATGAGGTCTACGTTTCGGGGCGGCGGGGTCGTCGAGTTCCAGGCACGGCTCCGGTCACAACGCCCGGTAGCGCGATCAACAACCAAGCAACAAAGGGAGAGCGCATGGCAACAGGCACGGTGAAGTGGTTCAACGACGCGAAGGGCTACGGCTTCATCACGCCGGATGACGGCAGCGAGGACTTGTTCGCGCACTTCTCGGCGATCAACATGTCCGGATTCAAGACGCTGAAGGAAGGCCAGAAAGTCAGCTTCGACGTGGTCCAGGGGCCCAAGGGGAAGCAAGCCTCGAACATCCAGAAGGTCTGACCGGTACTACCGGGCTGGGAAAGAAAAAGGCCGCCCAGAGGCGGCCTTTTTTTGGAGAAGCGGCCCCGCTACATCCGTTCGATCATCGCCTGGCCGAAGCCCGAGCACGACACCTGCTTCGCCCCCTGCATCTGGCGGGCGAAGTCGTAGGTGACGACCTTGTCGGCAATGGTCCTCTCCATGGAGCCGATGATGGCGTCGGCGGCCTCCACCCAGCCCATGTGGCGCAGCATCATCTCGGCCGAAAGAATCTCCGAGCCCGGGTTCACATGGTCCTTGCCGGCGTACTTGGGCGCCGTGCCGTGGGTCGCCTCGAACATGGCCACCGTGTCGCTCAGGTTCGCGCCCGGCGCGATGCCGATGCCCCCCACCTCGGCGGCGAGGCCGTCGGAGATGTAGTCGCCGTTCAGGTTCGTCGTCGCGAGCACGTCGTATTCGGCCGGCCGCAGCAGCACCTGCTGCAGCATGGCGTCAGTGATGACATCCTTCACGACGATGTCGGGGCCGCCTTTGGGGTTCTTGAAGGAGTGCCAGGGACCGCCGTCGAGCGGCCTGGCGCCGAACTCCTTCACCGCCAGCTGATAGCCCCAGTCGCGGAAGCCGCCCTCGGTGAACTTCTGGATGTTGCCCTTGTGCACCAGCGTCACCGACTTCCTCTTGTTGTCGATCGCGTACTGGTAGGCGCGACGGATCAGTCGCTCCGAGCCCTCGACGGACACCGGCTTGATGCCGATCGCCGAGGAGCCGGGGAAGCGGATCTTCTTGACCTTCATCTCCTTGATGAGGAAATCGATGACCTTCTTCGCCTCCGGCGAGTGCGCCGGCCACTCGATGCCCGCGTAGATGTCCTCGGAGTTCTCCCGGAAGATCACCATGTCGACCTTGTCGGGTTCCTTGAGGGGCGAGGGCACGCCCTTGAACCAGCGCACCGGCCGCAGGCACACGTAGAGGTCGAGCTCCTGGCGCAGCGCCACGTTGATCGAGCGGATGCCGCCCCCGACCGGCGTGGTGAGCGGGCCCTTGATCGAAACGACGTACTCCTTCGAGGCGGCGAGCGTTTCCTCGGGCAGCCACACGTTTTCGCCGTAGATGCGGCAGGACTTCTCGCCGGCGAACATTTCCATCCAGACGATCCTGCGCTTGCCGCCGTAGGCCTTCTTGACGGCGGCGTCGACCACCTTGAGCATCACCGGCGTGATGTCGACGCCGGTGCCGTCGCCCTCGATGTAGGGGATGATAGGGTTGTCGGGCACGGCGAGCGAGAGATCCTTGGCGACGCGGATCTTCTCGCCGCCGCCGGGCACCTTGATGTGCTGATAGGCCATGGGTAAGTGGAAGGCTCCTGCGGGCTGGGTCGGTGGAAAGGGCTGCGATTATATTTGATTTCAATCGTTTAGGGCGATGGTCAACCGCAGCGCGCGAGGCGCGTTAAGCGTGGGGGGCCGGGAAGCAGCCCGGTCTTACCCAAACCACTCTAGAGAAGGGGATTACGATGAAGCAGCTGCTCGCAGTGCTGTTCGCGGCGATGTTCGCCGCGGCCAGCGTCTCCGCCGTCGCGCAGGACAAGAAGGCGGACAAGATGGAGAAGAAGGCCATGAAGGACGACAAGTCCAAGAAAGCCAAGGCCAAGCCGAAAGCGACCAAGAAGAAGTCCGACGACATGAAGAAGTAAGGCGTTTGGCTGCGCCGAAAAGGCAGGGCTGGTCCCTGCCTTTTTTGTTTTCGCTGCTGCTGCTTGCCGCCGTCCCGGCGTGGGCGCAGCCGCCGGTCGCGGAGCTGAACGCCGGCATGTACCTGATCCGCGCCGAGGTGGCCGCGGATTCCGCTTCGCGCGCTCGCGGCCTCATGCACCGGCAGGCGCTGGCCCCCAACGCGGGCATGCTGTTCATCTTCGACGAGCCGGGCGCGCAGTGCATGTGGATGAAGAACACGCTCGTCCCGCTCTCGGTGGCCTTCCTCGACGATAGCGGCGCGATCATCAATATCGCCGACATGACGCCGCTCAGCGAGCAGGCGCACTGCGCCGCCCGGCCGGCGCGCTATGCGCTGGAGATGAACCGCGGCTGGTTCGCCGCGCGGGGCATCAAGCCGGGGATGCGCGTCGGCGGCATCCCCGGGCGCTAGCCGGCTACAACCCGCCGTTCTGCTGCGCCACCATCAGGTACAGCATGGGGATGGACAGCGTGGTGTTGAAGCGCGAGGTCATGCCGGCCATGCGCGCCGCGGCGGCCTTCTCTTCCGGCGCCACCGTCACGATGCCGAGCGCCTTCTTCTGGTTCGGCCAGATGATGAACCAGACGTTGAACCACATCACCAGGCCGAAGTACATCCCCCAGCCAATGGCGGTGAACGGGGACTTGAGGCTCAACGCCGCGCCGATGTAGCCGTTCATCCAGGCGAGCAGCAGGCCGGTGACGATGGTCGCCATCGCCGCCCAGCGGAACCAGAACAGCGCCGCCGGGGCGATCACCTTGCTGACCGCCGGCTTCTGCTCGTCGGGGATCTTGGCCATCGACGGGGTCTGCACGAAGTTGAAGTACCAGAGCAGGCCGATCCACATCACGCCGGAGAGCACGTGCAGCCAGCGCATGAAGAAGCGCCACCAGTTCATGTCGCCGGTCTTGGCGAAAGTGCCGGCGATGCCGAGGATGATGAAGAGGATGACGACGCCCGCGACGATCGTGCGTCCGAGGGACTGGAAGATCGCACCCATGGCTTTCTCCTATTTAGTCGTGATGGGCTCGAAACCGGAAAAGTCTAGCACCGTTCAATGCCCGCCCGCGAACAGGCCGGAGGCGGCGGCGAGCAGCACCAGCACCTGCGCCGCGGCGAGCGCCGCCTGCAGGCGCTGGCCGCGCGCGAGCAGCGCCGGCAGCACGCGCAGATAGCACACGACCGTCACCAGGCCGAGCAGCGCCACGCCCGCCAGGTTCTGGTACTCGCCCTTGTCGAGCAGGCGCAGCCAGCCCCAGCCGACAGGCCACCCGCTCAGCGCGAGATAGCGATCGAGCGGCAGGGTCCAGAAGCGCGGCACTTCGGCGAGCGGCAGCGCCGCTGGCGAGAAGCCGAGGACATAGGCGAGGAAGGTGGCGGCGAGCACCGCCAGGGCGATGCGCGTTCCCCAGTCGAGCCAGCGCGCGTAGAGGCGTTGCTCGTTCATGCGCTCAGTTCCACAGGCCGAGGCCTTTGAGCAGCGCACGCACCCCGGCGACGAGCAGTAGGCCGATGACGAGCCGGCGTACCGTCGCGGCGGGCGCCACCCGCAGCAGCCGCGCACCGATCTTCGCGCCGAGCATGACGCCGATGATGGACGGCGCCACCAGCATCGGCAGCACCGCGCCGCGGTTGATGTAGATCCAGGCGGCGGAGGTGTCGATCACCGAGAGCAGGAAGCCGGAGGTCCCGACCGAGAGCTTGAGCGGCAGACCCATCATGAGATTGAACACCGGCACGTTGGCCCAGCCGGCGCCGAGGCCGAACAGGCCGGCGAGCACGCCGATGCCGGCGAAGGCGAAGAACGCGCTGCCGGTGCGGCGCGCGCGCCACTCGACCTCGCGGCCGGTCGCCGGGTCGGTGTACACGCCGTGCATCCGCAGCGCCTCGCCGAGCGCGTCGGCCGGCCCGCCGGCCAGCCCGTCGGCGCGGCGCGAGCGCCACATCAGCACGGCGATGGCCAGGATGGTGATGCCCAGCGCGACCTGCACGAGGGCGGTGGGCAATGCCAGCCCGAGCAGGGCGCCGGCGATCGAAGTGACGGAACCGGCCAGCGCGAGGGGCATGGCGAGCCGAAGGCTGGCGAGGCCCTCGCGCAGCAGGCCCGGCCCCGCCGCGAGCGCGCCGGAGAGCGCGAGCAGCAGGCCGGCGCCGCGCACGAAGTCGAGATGAAAGGGAAAGAAGCCACCGACGATCGGCACGAACAGCACGCCGCCGCCGACGCCTGCCAGCACGGCGACGACGCCGAGCAGGAAGGTCACCGCGAACAGCGCCAGCGGCCAGATCCACCAGGGGAGAGCGGCGGCTTCCATGATTTTTCAAGTTATCCTCGCATTATGCCGAAGCTCGCGGCGAACCTTTCCACGCTGTTTCCGCAGCTCGACTTCCTCGACCGCTTCGCCGCGGCGGCGCAAGCCGGCTTCCGCTTCGTCGAGTACCAGTTTCCCTATGCCTGGCCGGCGCCGGAACTGGCGGGCCGCGCGCGCGCGGCGGGCGTCGAGGTGGTGCTGCACAACCTGCCGGCGGGCGACATGGCGAAGGGCGAGCGCGGCATCGCCTGCCTGCCGGGAAGGGCCGAGGAATTCCGCGCCGGCGTGGAGCGGGCCATCGAGTACGCCAAGGCGGTCTCGTGCCCGCGCCTCAACTGCATCGCCGGTCTCGCACCGCAGGACGCGGCGCACTTCGCGCAGCTGGTCGACAACGTGCGCTATGCCGCGCGCCGGCTCGGCGAGGTGGGCATGCAGCTGCTCATCGAGCCGATCAACACGCGCACGGTGCCAGGGTTCTTCCTCACCGGCTCGCGGCAGGCGATCGACGTGCTCAACGCCGCGGGCGAGGGCAACGCTTTCCTGCAGTACGACATCTTCCACATGCAGATCATGGAGGGCGATCTCGCGCGCAGCATCGAGCGGCTGCTGCCGCGCATCGGCCACCTGCAGCTCGCCGACGTGCCGGAGCGCCACGAGCCCGGCACCGGCGAGATCAATTTCCCGTATCTGCTCGCGCACGTCGACGCCATCGGCTACGCCGGCTGGATCGGTTGCGAATACAATCCTCGAGGTGACACGCTCGAGGGGCTGAAGTGGGCTCGCGCCTATCTGTCGTGAACGCGCTGCGCGCCTTCCTCCCCGCGCGCGCCGTGCTGCACGAGGAAGAGGACACCCGCCCTTACGAGTGCGACGGCCTCACCGCCTACCGGCAGCTGCCCATGGTCGTGGCGCTGCCCGAGACCGAAGAGCAGGTGCGGCGCGTGCTCGAGATCTGTTTTTCCCTGAGGATTCCCGTGGTACCGCGCGGCGCGGGAACGGGCCTTTCCGGCGGCGCGCTGCCGCCCGGCGACGGCGTGCTCCTTTCCATGGCCAAGTTCATGCGCGTGCTGCGCGTGGATCCGCGCGCGCGCACGGCGAGCGTGCAGCCGGGCGTGCGCAACGCGGCGATCTCGGAGGCGGCGGCGCCGTTCGGACTGTTCTATGCCCCGGATCCGTCCAGCCAGATCGCCTGCACCATCGGCGGCAACGTCGCCGAGAATTCCGGCGGCGTGCACTGCCTCAAGTACGGCCTCACCCTGCACAACGTGCTGCGCCTGCGCGGCTACACGATCGAGGGAGAGCCGATCGAGCTCGGCGCCGAGGCGCCGGAGGCCCCGGGATACGACCTGCTCGCGCTCGCGATCGGGTCCGAGGGCATGCTGATGATCGTCACCGAGGTGACGGTGAAGCTCCTGCCGCTGCCGCAGTGCGCGCGCGTGATCATGGCCTCCTTCGACGACGTGGAGAAGGCCGGGCACGCGGTCGCAGCCGTGATCGCGGCGGGCATCATCCCCGCCGGCCTGGAAATGATGGACCGGCCGGCGACGCACGCCGTGGAGCAGTTCGTCGGCGCCGGCTACGACCTGGACGCCGCCGCCATCCTGCTGTGCGAGTCCGACGGCACGCCCGAGGAGGTGGAGGACGAGATTGCGCGCATGAAGGCGGTCCTTTCCCAGGCCGGCGCGACGCGCATGACCGTCTCGCGCGACGAGGTCGAGCGCCTGCGCTTCTGGTCCGGCCGCAAGGCCGCGTTCCCGGCGGTCGGGCGCATCTCGCCCGACGACTACTGCATGGACGGCACCATCCCGCGCAAGCGCCTCGGCGAGGTGCTGCGCTTCATCGCCGAGATGGAGAAGAAATACGGGCTGCGCTGCCCGAACGTGTTCCACGCCGGAGACGGCAACCTGCACCCGCTGATCCTGTTCGACGCGAACGATGCCGAGCAGCTGCACCGCACGGAGCTCTTCGCCGCCGAGGTGCTGGAGAAGTGCGTCGAGGTCGGCGGCACCATCACCGGCGAGCACGGTGTCGGCGTGGAGAAGATCAACCAGATGTGCGTGCAGTTCCGGCCCGACGAGCTGGACGTGTTCCACTCGATCAAGCGGGTCTTCGACCCGCGCGGCCTGCTCAACCCGGGCAAGGCGGTGCCGACCCTGGCGCGCTGCGCCGAATATGGACGCATGCGCGTGCACGGCGGCGAGCTGCCGCATCCCGAGCTGCCGCGCTTCTGATGGAGCGCCTCGCCGAGGCCATCCGCGATGCCGCGGCGCGCGGCCGCCCGCTGCGCCTGCGCGGCGGCGGGACCAAGGACTTCTACGGCAACGCGCCGCGCGGCGAGGTCCTCGATACGCGCGGCTGCGCCGGCGTCGTCAGCTACGAGCCGACCGAGCTGGTAATCACGGCGCGCTGCGGAACGCCGCTTTCCGAGGTGGAATCCATTCTGGAAAAGAATCGACAGTGCCTGCCCTTCGAGCCGCCGCACTTCGGCCCGGAGGCGACGCTCGGCGGCTGCATTGCGGCGGGCCTGTCGGGGCCGCGCCGCGCCAGCGCCGGCGCGCTGCGCGACTTCGTGCTCGGCGCCCGCGTCATCGACGGCCGCGGGCGCGTGCTGAGCTTCGGCGGCCGGGTGATGAAGAACGTCGCCGGCTACGACGTGTCGCGGCTGCTCGCCGGCTCGCTCGGTACCCTCGGCCTCATCGCCGAAGCCTCGCTCAAGGTGCTGCCGCGCGCGCCGGCCGAGCTGACGCTGCGGCTGGAGATGGCGCAGGAGCGCGCGCTCGAGGCCATGCTGCGCTGGGCGGCCCAGCCGCTGCCGCTCTCGGCGAGCGCCTGGCACGACGGCGAGCTGCTGGTGCGGCTTTCCGGCGCCGAGCCGGCGGTGCGCGCCGCCGCCGGCGAGATCGGCGGTGAGCCCCTCGAGAATCCGCCGTGGACTGCCATCCGCGAGCACACGCATCCCTTTTTCTCGGCCGAACCGCTGTGGCGCCTCGCCGTGCCGCCCGTGGCCCCGCCGCTCGCTTTGCCGGGCGCGCAGTTGCTCGAATGGGGTGGGGCGCTGCGTTGGCTCACCGGTGCGAGCGAAGACGTGCGCGCCGCCGCGCAGCGCGCCGGCGGCCACGCCACGCTCTTCCGCGCGAGGGACAAGAGCGCGGGCGCCTTCGCGCCTCTCGCGCCCGCGGCGGCGCGCCTGCATCGCGGCCTGAAAGCGATCTTCGATCCCGCCGGCATCCTCAACCCCGGCCGGATGTTCGCGGAGCTCTAGGCCTTGGCGGCGAGCTTCTTCTTCTGCACTGCCACCGCAGCGCGCACCTGGCTGGCGAAGCCGGTGTCGGGGTATCGCGCGAGCAGCCGCGCATACAGCTGGATGGACAGGACCGGCTCGCCTGCCTCGGCGGCCTTCAGCGCCGCCTCGAAGAGCAGTTTCTGCTGCGGCAGCGTGCCGGCGTCCTTGCGCGCCGGCAAGGCCGGTGAGGGGCTTGGCGCTTGCGGGGCGAAGCCGGACATGAACTGCGCCTCCCGCGCGCTGGCGGCGCGGCCGCGCTCGATCCAGCGCTTGCGCGCGAGCCAGACCCCGAAGCCGAGCACGGCGATGATGGCGACGAGGATGAGCCACGCCGTCGTCTGCATGGGAAAAGTATAGCCGCCGTGCAGACCGCGCTCGCCGATTTCATCCGCGACAGCGCCGCAGGCCGCGAGGCCGAGGCCATCCTGCGCAAGTGCGTGCACTGCGGCTTCTGCACGGCGACCTGCCCGACCTATCAGGTGCTCGGCGACGATCTCGACAGCCCGCGCGGGCGCATCTATCTGATGAAGCGCGCGCTCGAGGGCGCCCCGGTGAGCGGCAGGACGCGCCTGCACCTCGACCGCTGCCTGACCTGCCGCGCCTGCGAGAGCACCTGCCCGTCCGGCGTGCGCTACGGCCGGCTCGTCGACATAGGCCGCGCGGTAGTCGAGGCGCGCGCGCCCCGCAATCCATGGGATCGTGCGAAGCGCGCCTGCCTCTCGTTCTTCCTGCCGCGCACGCGCCTCTTCGCCGCGGCGCTTGGCCTGGCGCGGCTGTTGAAACGCAACGTCCTTGAAAAACGACCGCCGGGCGAGTGGCCGGCTGCGCGCCACCCGCGCAAGATGCTCGCGCTCGCGGGCTGCGTGCAGCCGGCGCTGGCGCCGTCGATCAACGCCGCGGCGGCGCGCGTGCTCGACCGCATCGGCATCTCGCTCGTCGAGGCGCCCGGCGCGGGTTGCTGCGGCGCGCTGCGCTTCCACCTGAACCGCCAAGATGCCGGCCGCGACGACATGCGCGCTCTCATCGACGCCTGGTGGCCGCTCGTCGAGAGCGGATCGGTCGAGGCGATCGTTATGACGGCAAGCGGCTGCGGCGCGACGGTGCGGGAGTACGCGCACTACCTGCAGGCGGACGAGCGGTATCGCGACAAGGCGGCGCGCATCGCCGCGCTCACGCGCGACTTGTGCGAAGTGGTCGACCCGGCGGCGCTGCCACAACTCGGCAACATGGGCCCGCTGGCGTTTCAGTCGCCCTGCACCCTGCAGCACGGTCAGCAGGTCCGCGGCAAGGTGGAAGCGCTGCTGGCGCGCGTCGGATTCGAGCTCACGCCGGTGGACGACGCGCACCTGTGTTGCGGGTCGGCCGGCACCTACTCGATCCTGCAGCCCGAGCTCTCGGGCGAGCTGCGGCGGCGCAAGCTCCATGCGTTGCAGCAAGGCGCGCCGGAGCGCATCGCCACGGCGAACATCGGCTGCCTCGCTCACCTGCAGGCGGGTACGGCGACGCCGGTCGTGCACTGGGTCGAGGTGGTGGAGGACGCCCTGCAGCGTAAAATGTCCCCATGAGGACCCAGGTAGTGCGCGCCGCCTGCCCGCACGATTGCCCCGATACCTGCGGCATGCTGGTCACCGTCGAGGACGGCGTCGCCGTGAAGATCCAGGGCGACCCGTCGATGCCGTTCACCGAGGGCACGCTCTGCACCAAGGTGGCGCACTATCTCGAGCGCACCTACTCGCCCGAGCGCGTGCTGTACCCGCTCAAGCGCACCGGCAGGAAGGGCGAGGGCCGCTTTCGCCGCATTACCTGGGACGAGGCGCTCGACGAGATCGCGGCGCGCCTGAAGGCGATCGCCGCGCAGGACCCGCAGATGATCCTGCCCTGCAGCTATGCCGGCACGATGGGCATGCTGCAATACAGCTCCATCGACCGGCGCTTCTTCCACCGCCTCGGGGCTTCGCTCCTCGACCGCACGCTGTGCTCCTCGGCAGGCAAGGCCGGGCTCAAGGCGACGCTGGGCGGGAACTACGGCATGGACCCCGAGCAGTTCGTCGATTCGCGCCTGATCATCATCTGGGGCTCCAACCCGATCGTCTCCAACCTGCATTTCTGGTCGCGCGCCCAGGAGGCGAAGCGCCGCGGCGCGAAGCTCGTCGCCATCGATCCCTATCGGAGCCTCACCGCGGAGAAGTGCCACCAGCACATCGCGCCCTTCCCGGGCACCGACGCGGCGCTGGCGCTGGGCATGATGCACGTGCTGATCGCGGAGGATCTGCTCGACGGCGAATACCTCGACAAGTACACCGTCGGGTTCGAGGCGCTGAGGAAGCGCGTGCTCGCCGAGTACGCGCCCGAGCGCGTCGCCGCGATCTGCGGCATCGGCGCCGACGAGGTGGTCCAGCTCGGGCGCGACTACGGGCGCATCAAGCCCGCCGGCATCCGCCTCAACTACGGCATGCAGCGCCATGCCGGCGGCGGCATGGCGGCGCGCACCATCGCCTGCCTGCCGGCCCTGACCGGCGCCTGGCGGCACCCGGCGGGCGGCATCGTGCTGACCACCGCGGACTTCTACGGCTTCGATCACGCCGCCCTCGAGCGCCCCGACCTGATCCCGGCGGGCAAGCGGCCGCGGGTCATCAACCAGGCGGCGCTCGGCGACGCGCTTACCGCCGCCTCGCCGGCGGTCAAGGCCACCATCGTGTACAACAACAACCCGGTGGCGGTGTGCCCGGATTCGAGCAAGGTGATCGCCGGGTTCTCCCGCGAGGACCTGTTCACCGTGGTGATGGACTCGTTCCTCACCGACACGGCCGACTACGCCGACATCGTGCTGCCCTCCACCACGCAGCTCGAGCACATGGACGTGCACAAGTCCTACGGCCACCTGTACGTGCTGGCGAACAATCCGGCGATCGCGCCGCTGGGCGAATCGCTGCCCAACATCGAGGTCTTCCGGCGGCTTGCCGCGCGCATGGGCTTCGACGACGCCTGCTTCGCCGATAGCGACGAAGCCGTGGCGCGGCAGGCGCTGGCCTCCGGGCACCCCAATCTTGCGGGCATCGACTGGGACCGGCTGCGCGCGCAAGGCTGGATGCGGCTCGCCGTGCCGCAGACGTTCGCGCCCTTCGCGCACGGCGGCTTCGCCACGCCCTCGGGCAAATGCGAGCTGTACAGCGAGGCCCTCGAGACGCAGGGCGTCGACCCGCTGCCCTTCTACAACCCGCCCGCCGAGCTCGCTTCGAGCAATCCCGCGCTGGCGCGGCGCTACCCGCTCAGCTTTCTCTCGCCGCCGCGGCGCAACTTCCTCAATTCGAGCTTCGCCAACCTGCCGCGCTTCCGCGACGGCGACAAGCCGCCGGAGCTCGAGCTGCACGCGCAGGACGCCGCGGCGCGCGGCATCCGCGACGGCGACCGGGTGCGCGTGTTCAACGACCGCGGCTCGTTCGGCGCCGTGGCGCGCGTCAACGGCAAGCCGCGGCGCGGCGTGGTGGTCGCGCTCTCGGTGTGGTGGAAGAAGTTTGCCGCCGACCGGCGCAACGCCAACGACGTGACTTCGCAGCGCATCGCCGACCTCGGCGGCGCGGCGACCTTCTACGACTGCCTGGTCGAAGTCGAGAAGGCCGCTTGAGCGGCGCCGGCGACGAGCTCCGCCTCTACCGCACCGTGCTGGAAACCTCGGGCGAACTCATCTGGTCCCTCGACCGGCAAGGCCGCTGGGCGTCGCTCAACGGCCTCGCCGCCCAGCGCATCTACGGGCGCGCGGCGGCGGACCTCATCGGCCGGCCCTTCACCGACGTGGTGGCGCGCGAGCTGCGCGAGCGCGACTACGCGGTGTTCAGCCGCGTGCTCGCCGGCGAGGCGCTGTTCGACCACGAGACGCGCCACGTGCGCAGCGACGGCGCGCCGGTCGACCTGTCCTTCAACGCCGTCGCCCTGCGCGACGCGCACGGGCGCGTGCTGGGGGCCGCCGGCACCGCGCGCGACATCACGGAGCGCAAGCGCGCCGCGGCGGCGCTGCACGAGACCATCGAGAAGCTGCGCCTCGCCGTGGAGGCCGCCGACCTGCATTACTGGGAGTGGGACGCCGGCGGCGCCCGGCTGCAGTGGGGCCGCACGCCGAGCTTCCCGCCCGAGGACGCCGAGGGCGCCCTGCGCGCGGCGATCGGGCGCGGCGAGCCGTTCGAGATCGAGTACCGCCTGCCGGGCGCGGGCGGCAGGCCGGTGTGGGTGGCGGCGCGCGGCGTGCCGATGAGCGACGCCGCGGGCGGCGTGGTCCGCATGATCGGCGTCTCGCAGGACATCAGCGCGCGCAAGGCGCGCGAGGAGGCGGTGCGCTTCCTCGCCTACCACGACTCGCTGACCGGCCTGCCCAACCGCCGCCTGCTCGACGATCGCCTGGCGCAGGCGATCCATCTCGCGCAGCGGCGCGACCGCAAGCTCGCGGTGATGCTGGTCGACCTCGACGAGTTCAAGCAGGTGAACGACTCGCTCGGGCACCGCGCCGGCGACGCCGTGCTGCGCGAGGTGGCGCGGCGCCTGGCGCTGTGCGTGCGCCGGGCCGACACGCTCGCCCGCCACGGCGGCGACGAGTTCGTGCTCGTCATGTCCGACGTGCAGGCCGAGGCGGACTGCAAGCTGGTGGCGGAGAAGGTGCTGCGCAGCCTGGCAGCGGAGTTCCGTGTCGAGGGCCGCGCGCTCGCCCTGGGCGCGAGCATCGGCATCTCGCTCTTTCCGACCGACGCCGGCGACGGCGACGGGCTGCTGCGCAACGCCGACGCCGCCATGTACCGCGCGAAGCAGCTCGGGCGAAACCAGTACCGCTTTTACGGGCGATAGGACCGGCGTGCGCTGGCTCGCGCTTCTCGCAGCGGCGGCGGCCGGCGTCGCACAGGCGGAAGCGCTGACGGTCGGGTCGAAGCGCTTCACCGAGTCCTACATCCTCGGCGAGCTGGTGGCGCGCACCGCGGCGGCGCGGCATCAGCCCGGCCTCGGCAGCACCGGCATCGTCTTCGCCGCGCTGCGTGCCGGCTCGATCGATCTCTACCCCGAGTACACCGGCACGATTGCGCGCGAGATCCTCAAGCTGGAAGGCCGGCCGGGACTGGAAGAGCTGAACCGCGCGCTCGCGCCGCTCGGCATGGCGGCCGGGGTGCCGCTCGGCTTCAACAACGGCTACGCGCTCGCGATGCGCGAAGACCGCGCGCAGGCGCTCGGCATCCGCACGCTCACCGATCTTGGCCGCCATCCCGGCCTGCGCTTCGGTCTGTCGCAGGAGTTCATCGGGCGGGCCGACGGCTGGCCCGGGCTGAAGGCGGCGTACCGCCTGCCGCAGCCGACGCCCGCGGGCCTCGACCACGGCCTCGCGTATGAGGCGATCGGCGCCGGCAAGATCGACGTGATGGATGCCTACACGACCGACGCCAAGATCGCGCGCTACGGGTTGCGCGTGCTCGAGGACGACCAGGGCTTCTTTCCCCGCTACGACGCGGTGCTGCTCTACCGGCGCGATGCGCCGGCGCGCTATCCCGAGGCGTTCGCGCGCCTCAGGGCCCTGGAAGGACGCATCGACGAGCGGCTGATGATGCGCATGAACGCCGCGGCGGAGCTGGAGGGCCGCAGCTTCGCCGAGGCCGCGGCGCTGTTCGAAGGCGCCGGCGCGCCGGGCGGGCGGCGCACCTTCCTCGGCGCGCTCCTCGGCCCGGACTTCTGGCGCCTGACCCGCGAGCACCTGGTGCTGGTGGGCGCTTCGCTCGCGGCGAGCATCGCCGTCGCGGTGCCGCTCGGCGTGGCGGCGGCGAAGCTGCCGCGCGCGGCGCAGCTCATCCTCGGCGCGGTCGGCGTGATCCAGACCGTCCCCTCGCTGGCGCTGTTCGCTTTCCTCATCGCGCTGGTCGGCACGATCGGCACCGTGCCGGCGCTGATCGCGCTGTTCCTCTATGCGCTGCTGCCGATCGTGCGCAACACCCACGCCGCGCTCCTGCAGACCGGCCGCGGCCTGGTGCAGGCCGGCATGGCCATCGGGCTGTCGCCGGCGCAGGTCCTGCGCCGGATCGAGCTGCCGCTCGCCGCGCCCGCCATCCTTGCCGGCATCAAGACCTCCGCGGTCATCAACGTCGGCACCGCGACCATCGCGGCGTTCATCGGCGCCGGGGGCTACGGCGAGCGCATCGCCGCCGGCCTCGCCCTCAACGACAACGCCAGGCTGCTCGCCGGCGCGGTGCCCGCCGCGGCGCTCGCGCTGCTCGTGCAGGGCGCCTTCGAGCTCGGCGAGCGGCGCTTCGCCTGGCTGGCACGAGCGCGGCAGCGATGAAATCCTCCCGATCGGGAGGATTTCATCGCCGCCCGCCCCGCCCGCCAAGGCCCTAGGCGGCGCCGTTGTATCATTCGGGCCTCTTTTTTGCCCCGGATAACAACACCGCATGAGAATCGGCGTGCCCGCCGAGACCCGGCCAGGCGAGACGCGCGTCGCCGCCGTTCCCGAGACCGTCGGGAAGCTCGCCGCGAAGAACGAAGTGCGCGTGCAGGCCGGCGCGGGCGCGGCGGCGAGCATCCGCGACGCCGATTACCAGGCCGCCGGCGCCACGCTCGTCGGCTCCGCGGCGGAGGCGTACGACGCCGACATCGTGCTCAAAGTGCGCGCGCCGGCGCCGAACGAGCTCGGCGTCCTGAGATCGAATTCAATCCTCGTCGGGCTGCTCGACCCGTTCAACGCGGCGGACCTCGAAGCGATCGCCCGGCGCGGCGTCACCGGCTTCGCCATGGAGCTCCTGCCGCGCACCATCTCGCGCGGCCAGGCCATGGATGTCCTGTCCTCGCAGGCCAACATCGCCGGGTACAAGGCGGTGGTGCTCGCCGCGGCCGAGATCGGGCGCTTCTTCCCGATGCTGATGACCGCCGCCGGCACCGTGAAGGCGGCGCGCGTGCTGGTGCTCGGCGCCGGCGTCGCCGGCCTGCAAGCGATCGCCACCGCCAAGCGCCTGGGCGCCACGGTCGAGGCCTCCGATGTGCGCCCGGCGGTGAAGGAGCAGGTCGAGTCGCTCGGGGCCAAGTACGTCGACGTGCCGTTCCTCACCGACGAGGAGCGGCAGATCGCCGAAGGCAAGGGCGGCTACGCGCGCCCGATGCCCGCCGACTGGATGCGCCGCCAGGCAGAGGCGGTGCACCAGCGCGCCGCGCAGGCCGACGTCCTCATCACCACCGCCCTGATTCCTGGGAGACCGGCGCCGCGGCTCATCTCCGAAAATACCGTGAGGGCCATGAAGCCCGGGGCGGTCGTCGTCGACCTGGCGGTGGAACAGGGCGGCAACGTCGAAGGCATCGAGCGCGGCCGCATCGTCGTGAAGCACGGCGTCAAGCTGATCGGGCTGGAGAACCTGCCGGCGACGGTCGCGGCGGACGCTTCCGCGCTCTACTCGCGCAACCTGCTCAACATGGTCGGCCTGATGCTCGACCTGAAGACCGGCGAGCCGAAAATGGATCGCGCCGACGAGATCATCGCCGCCACGCTCGCCTGCGAGGGCGGCGCCATCGCCAGGAAAAGCTGACATGAGCGGAACCGTCGATCCCACCGTCATCAATCTCGTGGTGTTCGTGCTCGCCGTGTTCGTCGGCTACCACGTCATCTGGAACGTCACCCCGGCGCTGCATACGCCGCTGATGAGCGTCACCAACGCCATCTCCAGCGTCATCATCGTCGGCGCCATCCTCGCCGCGGCGCCGGTCAACACCGATTTCGGCGCGGCGCTCGGCGTCATCGCGGTGGCGCTCGCCGCGGTCAACGTCGCGGGCGGCTTCCTCGTCACCCAGCGCATGCTGGAGATGTTCCGGAAGAAGAAATGACCGCCAACCAGCTGACGCTGTGGTACCTGGTCGCCTCGGTCTGCTTCATCCTGGCGCTGAAGGGCCTGTCCTCGCCGACCACGGCGCGGCGCGGCAACGCCTTCGGCATCGCCGGCATGGCGATCGCGATCCTCGTCACCGCTGCGCTGATCGCGAAAGGCCGGCTCGAGCTGATCGCCATGGCGATGCTGGTCGGCGGGCTCGCCGGCGGCCTGGTGGCGCGGCGCGTGCAGATGACGCAGATGCCCGAGCTGGTCGCGGCGATGCACTCGCTGGTCGGCATGGCGGCGGTGCTGATCGCCGTCGCCGCGGTCAACAATCCGGCGTCGTTCGGCATCGTGCGCAGCCCGGGCGAGGCCATGCCGCTGGGCAATAGGCTCGAGCTGTTCATCGGCACCTTCGTCGGCGCCATCACCTTCTCCGGCTCGGTGATCGCCTTCGGCAAGCTCGCCGGCTTGGGCAGGCACTTCCGGCTCTTTTCCTCGGCGCCGGTAGTGTTCCCCGGGCAGCACTGGCTGAACCTCGCGCTCGGCCTGGTCATGATCGGCTTCGGCGCGGCGTTCTTCCTCGCCGGCGACAAGGGCTGGCTGCCCTTCGCCCTCATGACCGCCATCGCTTTCGCGCTGGGCGTGCTGATCATCATCCCGATCGGCGGCGCCGACATGCCGGTGGTGATCTCCATGCTCAACAGCTACTCCGGCTGGGCTGCCGCCGGCATCGGCTTCTCGCTCAACAACGCGATGCTGATCATCGCCGGCTCGCTGGTCGGCTCCTCGGGCGCGATCCTCTCCTACATCATGTGCAGGGCGATGAACCGCTCGTTCGTCTCGGTGATCCTGGGCGGGTTCGGCGCGGCGGAAGGTTCCGCAGCGGTCGGCGCCGGGGAGAAGACCGTGCGCGCCGGATCGGCGGAGGACGCCGCCTTCCTGATGGCGAACGCCGAGAGCGTGATCATCGTCCCCGGGTACGGACTGGCGGTCGCGCGCGCGCAGCACGCGGTGAACGAGATGGCCGAGAAGCTTGCGGCGAAGGGCGTCAAGGTGCGCTACGGCATCCACCCGGTGGCGGGGCGCATGCCAGGGCACATGAACGTGCTGCTGGCGGAGGCGGAGGTGCCCTACGAGCAGGTGTTCGAGATGGAGGACATCAACAGCGACTTCGGCACCACCGACGTGGCGCTGGTGCTGGGCGCGAACGACGTCGTCAACCCGCTCGCCTACGAGAAAGGCAGCCCCATCTACGGCATGCCGATCCTCGACGTGGTGAAGGCGCGCACCGTGCTGGTGAACAAGCGCAGCATGGCGGCGGGCTACGCCGGCCTCGACAATCCGCTCTTCTACATGGACAAGACCATGATGGTGTTCGGCGACGCGAAGAAGGTGGTCGAGGACATGGTGAAGGCGCTCGATTGAGCCGCGGCCTCTTCGCCGGTGCGGTGGTGGTCGGCGCGGCGTGCGCTGCGTTCGGCGTGCCGGTCGAGTTCGTGCTGTTCGGCCTGACGCTCGCCGGGGTGGCGCTTTTCCACCACCACACGCTGCAGGTGGCGCTGACCGGCCTCGCCGCGATCGCGCTCTACAAGCTGGCGTTCACCGGCTTCAAGGCCGGGAGCGGCCTCGCCGGGCTCGCCCTGCACATGGCGCACGAATGGGTGATCCTCGCCAACCTGCTCGGGCTGCTGCTCGGCTTCGCGCTGCTCTCCAAGCATTTCGAGGACAGCAACATCCCGGCCGAGCTGCCCAAGTTCCTGCCCGACGACTGGAAGGGCGGCTTCCTGCTGCTCGCCATGGTGTTCGTGCTCTCCTCCTTCCTGGACAACATCGCCGCGGCGCTCATCGGCGGCACGATGGCGGCGGTGGTGTTCCGCAAGAAGGTGCACATCGGCTACCTGGCGGCCATCGTCGCCGCCTCGAACGCCGGCGGCGCCGGCAGCGTGGTCGGCGACACCACCACCACCATGATGTGGATCGACGGCGTCAGCCCGCTGGTCGTCCTCGACGCCTACGTGGCGTCGGTCGTGGCGCTCATCGTCTGCGGCATCCCGGCGGCCATCCAGCAGCAGCGCTACGCGCCGATCACGCGCGAGGCGCCGGCCGGAATTCGCGTCGATTGGGCGCGCGTGCTGATCGTCGCGGTGATTCTCGCGGCGGCGATCGGCGCGAACGTCGTCGCCAACCTGAAGTTTCCCGCGCTGCTGGATCGTTTCCCGGTGATCGGCGCGGCGGTGTGGGTGGCGATCGTCGTCACGGCGGCGCTGCGCCGGCCGGACTGGCACCTGCTGCCCGAGGCGTTCAAGGGCTCGGTGTTCCTGCTCGCGCTCGTGACCTGCGCTTCGATGATGCCGGTGGAGCAGCTGCCGGCCGCCGCCTGGCAGACCACCTTCGGGCTGGGATTCGTCTCCGCGGTGTTCGACAACATCCCGCTCACCGCTCTTGCGCTGCGGCAAGGCGGCTACGACTGGGGCATGCTCGCCTACGCGGTCGGCTACGGCGGCTCGATGATCTGGTTCGGCTCCTCCGCCGGGGTGGCGCTCTCCAACATGTATCCCGAGGCGAAGTCGGTCGGGCGCTGGCTCAGGCACGGCTGGCACGTCACGCTCGCCTACATCCTGGGCTTCATCGTCATGCTGGCGGTCGTCGGCTGGCATCCGACCGACAAGCGCGGCCGGGCGCTGCAGGGCACCATCCCGCCGGTGGCGCTGGAATACATCGCCGCCTGACGCTGTGGGCTTCGGCGTTTCACATCGTGGAGTCGCCTTGCGGGGCGCTCTGGCAGGGGGTTAGAATCGTCGCGCTTCATCCCAATACGCGGTAGCGGTTCGTCCGCGCAAATCGATCACCAGCAGGAGGAGGAGGAAACAGCAATGACTACAGCGAATCAGCCAGCACAGGGGACGCGCCGCAGGTTCCTCAAGGGTGCGGCCGCGACGGCGACCGGCACCGCGGCACTCGGGTTCCCGATGATCGTGAAGTCGCAGTCGCCCATCGTTATCAAGATGCAGGGCTCGTGGGGCTCGGCCGACATCTTCAACGACATGGCACAGGAGTACGTCAAGCGGGTGAACGAGATGTCGGGCGGCCGCCTGCGCATCGATTACCTGCTCGCCGGCGCCGTCGTGAAGCCCTTCGAGGTCATGGACGCCGTGTCCAAGGGCGTGCTCGACGGCGGCCACACCGTGCCGGTGTACTGGTACGGCAAGTCCAAGGTGGCGTCGCTCTTCGGCTCGGGACCGATCAACGGCTGCGACGCGCAGCAGACGCTCGCGTGGATCTACCGCGGCGGCGGCCTGCAGATGTACCAGGAGCTGCTCGGCAAGCTCGGCCTGAACGCGGTCGGTTTCTTCGCCATGCCGATGCCCACCCAGCCGCTCGGCTGGTTCAAGAAGCCGGTCAAGTCGGCCCAGGACCTGAAGGGCTTGAAGTACCGCACCGTGGGCCTTTCTGCGGACCTGAACCAGCAGATGGGCCTGCGCGTGACGCAGCTGCCCGGCGGCGAGATCATCCCGGCGCTCGAGAAGGGCGTGATCGACGCCTTCGAGTACAACAACCCCACCTCGGATTCGCGCTTCGGCGCCCAGGACGTGGTGAAGAACTACATGCTGGGCAGCTTCCACCAGGCGATGGAGTTCTTCGAGATCATCTTCAACAGGAAGAAGTGGGATTCGATCCCGAAGGACCTGCAGGCGATCCTGCAGTACGGTGTCGAGGCCGCGTCGTCGTCGAACTTCTGGACCGCGATGGACTTCTACTCGCGCGATCTGCAGGAGCTGATCCACAAGCACAAGGTCAATGTCATGCGCACGCCGAGGTCGATCTTCCAAGTGCAGCTCCAGGCCTGGGACGTGGTCACGAAGAAGCTCGAGGACGAAGACCCATTCTTCAAGAAGGTCGTCGCTTCGCAGAAGGCGTGGGCGAAGCGCGTCGCCTACTACATGTTCCTCAACGAAGCGGACTACAAGATGGGCTACGAGCACGTCTTCAAGACCAAGATTCCTGGCTGAGCGGCCCCGCTTTCGCGGAGCATTGTGCTGAATTGGGGTGGCGCCTGACGGCGTCGCCCCAAGTTTTTTCCCGGCGGTAAAAGGGCGATGAACCGACTCATCTACGCGATCGACCAGCTCAGCAAGACGGTCGGGCACGCGTTCGCCTGGTGCATCGTCATCCTCGCGCTGGGGACAACCTACGAAGTCTTCGTGCGCTACGTGCTGAACGACCCGACGAGCTGGGCGTTCGACTTCAGCTACATCATGTACGGGGCGCTCTTCTTCATGGCGGGCGCCTACACCCTTTCCCGCGGCGGCCACGTGCGCGCCGACATGTTCTACCGCCTGTGGCGCCCGCGCACCCAGGCCACGGTCGAGCTCGTGCTCTACATCGTGTTTTTCTTCCCCGGCATCATCTCGCTCATGTACTCGGGCTGGATATACGGCAACGAGTCGATGAAGATCCTGGAGAAGAGCATCAACAGTCCGGTCGGCATCCCGATCTGGCAGATCAAGATGCTGATCCCGATCGGCGGCGGCCTGATCTTCCTGCAGGGCCTCGCCGAGGTGCTGCGCTGCCTGCTGTGCCTGAAGGAGGGCAGGTGGCCGCCCCGCCTGCACGACGTCGAGGAGCTTGAGAAGCAGCTCCTCGAGGAAGCCGCTCGCAAGGGCCGCGAGGCGGCAGAAAGAATTGCGCGATGAGCCCGGGCATCATCGCCCTCATCATGCTGGGGATTCTGGTGATCACCATCATGATCGGCTTCCCGGTGGCTTTCACGCTGATGGCGCTGGGCGTGACATTCGGGTTCTACGCCTACTACATCCCCGGCCAGGACTTCTTCGATAACCGGGTGTTCTTCCTGCTCACCCAGAACACCTACGGCGTGATGACCAACGATGCGCTGGTCGCGGTGCCGTTGTTCCTGCTGATGGGCTATATGGTCGAACGGGCGAACATCCTCGATCGCCTGTTCTTCAGCCTGCAGGTGGCCTTGCGCTTCATGCCGGGAGCGCTTGCCGTAGCGACGCTCGCCACGTGCGCGCTGTTCGCCACGGCGACCGGCATCGTCGGCGCGGTCGTCACCCTGATGGGCCTCCTCGCCTTCCCGCAGATGGTGAAGGCGGGCTACGACGTGCGGCTCGCCGCGGGTGCGACCTGCGCGGGCGGCTGCCTCGGCATCATGATTCCGCCTTCGATCCTGCTCATCGTGTACGGCGCGCAGGCGGGAATTTCCGCAGTGAAGCTCTATGCTGCGGCGCTGCTCCCCGGGATCCTGCTCGCCGTCATGTACATCCTCTATGTCGTGACCCTGTCCATGCTCAGGCCGCAATTTGCCCCGCCGCTGGCGGAAGAGCACCGCAGGATTTCCTTCGCGCGCACGCTGGTGCTGCTCGCCACCTCGTTCTTTCCGCTTGCCATCCTGATCCTCGCCGTGCTCGGCTCGATCATGTTCGGGCTGGCGACGCCTACCGAAGCCGCGGCGGTGGGCGCGACGGGCGCGGTCTTGCTCGCCGCGTGCTATCGCGCCCTCACTTGGGGGCGGCTGAAGGAAGCGGTCTTCCTGACCGCGCGCACCTCGGCCATGGTGTGCTGGCTCTTCGTCGGCTCCGCCACCTTCGCGTCGATCTTCGCCTATCTCGGCGGCGAAGAGATCATCAAGAACTTCGTCATCGGGCTCGACCTGTCGCCCGTGATTTTCATGATCCTCGCCCAGATCATCATCTTCATCCTCGGCTGGCCGCTGGAGTGGACCGAGATCATCATCATCTTCGTGCCGATTTTCCTGCCGCTGCTGCCGCACTTCGAGAGCGATCCGCTGATCTTTGCCATCCTCGTGGCGCTCAACCTCCAGACCGCGTTCCTCTCCCCGCCTATGGCCATGGCCGCCTACTACCTCAAGGGCGTCGCGGGGCCCGGAGTACTATTGACGCAGATTTTCCGAGGCTGCATGCCCTACCTCGTGGTCATCATCCTCTGCATGGCGTTGGTGTACATCGTTCCCGGCGTCGTCACCTGGTTGCCCGGGATCATCTACGGTTGATATGGACCCGACCCAGATCAATTGGCTTTCGGCGAGCGACGCGGCGCGCGCGGTCCGCGATGGCGCCGTCACCAGCGAGCAGCTCGTCGCGGCGTGCCTCGCGCACATCCGCGAGACCGAGCCGCAGGTGCAGGCATGGCAGTTCCTCAGCGAGGAGCACGCCCGGACGCAGGCCCGCACGCTCGACGAGCAGCGCCGCGAAGGCCGGCCCACCGGGCCGCTGCACGGCGTGCCGGTCGGCATCAAGGACATCATCGACACCGCCGATATGCCCACCGAGGACGGCACGCCGCTGCACGCCGGGCGCACGCCCGACCGCGACGCGACAGTTGTGACGATGCTGCGCCAGGCCGGCGCGGTGATCCTGGGCAAGACCGTCACCACCGAGTGCGCTTACTTCCATCCCGGGAAGACTCGCAACCCGCACAACCCCGAGCACACCCCCGGCGGCTCCTCCAGTGGCTCGGCTGCAGCGATCGCCGCCGGCATGGTGCCGCTTGCGCTGGGCAGCCAGACCAACGGCTCCACCATCCGCCCGGCCTCCTTCTGCGGCGTCTACGGCTTCAAGCCGACGCACGGCCTGGTGCCACGCGGCGGCATCCTTCAGCTCTCGCGTACCCTCGACCATGTCGGCCTTTTCGCGCGCACGCTGGAGGACATTGCACTACTCGCCGAGCAGGTTGCCGGCTTCGACCCGCGCGATCCCGACACCCGGCCGCGCGCCCGGCCTCCGTTCGTCGCCATCGCTGCCGAGGAGCCGCCGCTGCCGCCCCGCTTGGCCTTCGTTCGCGGCCCCTCCTGGGACCGTATCGAAAAGGAGACCGAGGAAGCGTTTGCCGAGCTGTGCGAGTCGCTCGGCGAGTCGGTGCAGCCGATCGATCTGCCGCTGCCGGTCGAGGTGCTGGCGTGGCACCGCACCTTGATGGAGGCGGAGATGGCGGCCAAGTTCGACATGGAATGGGAACGGGGACGCGACAAGCTGAGCGCCCCGCTGCGCGCGCTGCTCGAGCGCGGCCGCAGCGTCACCGCGCTCGACTACCAGCGCGCTCTCGCGCGCATCCCGCTGCTCAACGACGAGTTGCGCGAGTTGTTCGACCATGTCGACGCGATCATCACGCCTGCCGCGCCCGGCGCCGCGCCCAAGGGCCTGGGCGCGACGGGCGACCCGTCGTTCTGCACGTTGTGGACGCTCTGCGGCATGCCGGCGATCAGCCTGCCCCTCATGCAGGCCGGCAACGGGCTGCCGGTCGGCGTGCAGCTGGTCGGGCCGCGGGACGGCGATGCGCGCCTGCTGCGCACCGCCCGCTGGCTGGTGCGGCGCGTGGAAAGCGGGGAGTAGCGCCGATGCCCTACAAGATCATTGCCGGAATCGCCGCTGCGGCGCTCATGATCGCCTACATGGCGCCGGTGGTGTGGCGGCTGAAGGATACGGCGCTTTGGATCGTCGCCGGTCTCGGCGTCGCCATGATGCTTCTCGACCTCTGGCAGTCCCTGAAGTCGAAGGACGACTAGGGGGCGGACGCCAGGCTCTTCAGCGCCGCGAGCTCGGCGCGCAGGCGCTCCACTTCCGTGCGGTCGGAGAACGCCACCACCCAGTGCGTGAGGCGGCCTTCGGCGCTGCGCACCGCGCCGAGCGCCAGCTCGACCTGCCGCGCCGTGCCGTCTTTCGCCCAGGCTTTCAGTTCCCAGCGCGACACCGGCTCGGCGAGGAGCCGGTGCACGAGCGCGTCGTCGCCGCGGAAGAGCAGCGCCGCGAGCGGCCGGCCGAGCGCCTCGGCGGCGCGGTAGCCGAAAAAGCCCTCGAAGGCGGCGTTGAGGTACGTGACCGGGCGCGCCGGTGCGGCCGCGTCGAGCATCGCCAGGGGAAAGCCGCAGGCGCCGAGCGCCGCGCGCGACACGGCGCTGTCCGAAAGCAGCCGGAAAAGCGCCGGCGCAGGCTCGGGTTTCCTCGCTCTGTTCGGAACGCTCATGAACGGCTTTTGCCACGATTCCCGGCACCGGACAAGTGTCGATTTCCGGCGACGCCCGGGCATTTCCGCCGGGGCGTGAAATACCCCACATCAGGCGGCGCGGCGGGCGCGCTCGGAGAGGGAATAGCAGAAGCGTCGCAGCCGGCCGAGGTCGGCCGTCTCGATGGTCTGGCGCAGGAACTGCATGTTGCGCTCGATCTCGGCCTGGTAGAGGTTGGTCCCGTCGAAGTGCGAGGCGGCGAAGCGGTCGACGCCGTCGAGCTTGCGGTCGATGCGCTGGCGCGCCACGTACTCGTAGAAGCCCGGGGTCTTGATGATCAGGTCCTCGGGCGAGGCGTAGCGCACCACTTCGCGGCCGTCGGCGAGCTGCTCGCGCGCCACCTTGCCGAGCACGAACTCCTCGTAGAGGAACTTGCGCACCTTCTCGAGGTACATGCGGTCGGACATCTGGCCGATGAGATCGGCGGTGCCGACCATGCAGCCGATCATGCGGTCGCGCGCGTCCTCGACGCGGATGTCCTCGATCTCCATCTCGTAGCCGGTGAAGTGCACCAGGCGCGCGGCGAGCGGCGCCTCGGCGGCGAAGCCGATGCCCGGCAGGTAGGCGGCGATGAAGTCGGCGCTGCGGCTGACGTGCACCTTGGTGAAGACGGCGCCGTTCTCCACCTCGCCCTCGGAGCTGCGCTTGAGGTAGCCGGAGTCGTGCAGCAGGGCGATCAGGATGCCGAGCACGGCGCGACGCGGCCCCAGGCGGTCGGGCTGCGCGCAGATGCGCTCGTGGCCGTCGACCAGGCGCGCCATGGCCAGCGTCATGTCCAGCGTATGGCGCAGGTCGTGGTAGAGCGTGTCGCAGGCGAGGTAGCCCGGATACTGTCCCTCGAACAGCGCGCGGAAGTCGCCGAACGCCCGCTCGAGAGGGGCGAGGTCCGCGCCGGGATAACGGGCGCCGAAGAGCGCCAGCACGACGTCGCGCACGCGCTCGGCGTCCTCGACGTTGACCCGGTTGGTGACGTCGTTCTGGTTTAGACGGTCCTGCATCGCGCCGCGGGCGGTGAGCCCTGACACCTCCCCCGGCCGATTATTCCGTTCCGGGGGGCGGGAAGCAAGGAAAAGCCGGGACGGCGGAGAAACAGCGGGAGACGGCCGATAAGCCGGGTTCTGTGGCGCCCACCGGGCAAGCCCGGCGGCACCGGCAGCCATTCCTCTTGGCCCCGGGTCGCCCCGGGGCTCCAGCCACCTACCCGCAAGCGGTCGGCCGAGCCGGCCTCTCGTGCTTTCGCACTTCGCTTGCCTATTTGGTGTTGCTCCGGATGGAGGTTGCCGCGTTTCACCCCCGAAGAGCACGGCTCGCGCCGTGTCCCTCCGGGACTCGTCTCTGTGGCCCTATTCGTCGCGTCGCCGCGCCAGGGGGTTACCCTGCATCCCGCTCTGCGGAGCCCGGACTTTCCTCTGCGCCGCGAACGCGACGCAGCGGCTGCCTGGCCGACTCCCGATTGCAATTTTACCGCGCCAGGCAGACTCTAAGAAGGGCTACCGCCTTCAAGGAGTGGACGATGCGTAGACGCCTGTATTTCCTGCTCCCGGATGTGGACAGCGCGCGCCGCACCGCGGACGACCTGCTGCTCGCGCGCATCGAGGACCGGCACATGCATTTCCTGGCGCGGCGCGGCACCGACCTCGGCGAGCTGCACGAGGCCGGGTACGCGCTCAAGAGCGACCTCCTGCACGGCGCCGGCGTCGGCCTGGGCATCGGCGCGCTGGGCGGGCTGCTGATCGGCAGCCTGATCCTGTTCTATCCGATCGAGGGCACCGCACCGCACCCGCTCTGGCTGTTCGTGTCGGTGGGGGTGGGCGCAGCGCTCGGCATGTGGGTCGCCAGCATGGTCGGCGCCTCGGTGCCGAACTCCAGGCTGCGGCAGTTCCAGGCCGACGTCGACGCCGGCAAGGTCCTGGCGATGGTCGACGTGCGCCTCAAGGACGTGGAGCGCATCCGCGAAGTCGTGCTGTCGCGCCATCCGGAAGCCCAGCCGGCCGGCATGGTGCGGCCCTACCCGGTCTTCCCCTAGCCGCGGCGCGGCCGGAAGAAGCGCGCGTCGTCGTAGAAGGCCGCGTCCGCGTTCGCCGGCAGCCAGCCCGGATAGCCGAACACCGGCAGCGCCGCGAGGCTGCGCGGCGTGGCGTCGGCGGCGAGGCCGCGCAGCCAGCCCGCGGCGTGCGCATCGGCATCGCCCCCGGCCGGGATGAAGATCGCCTTGCACGTGATCGCGGGCCAGGGATCGAGCGATTTCTCGAGCACCGCGTGCCCGAGCACGAGCACGCGCATCGAGGCGAGCACGCGCGCGCGGCTCTCCCAGAAGAGCGAGCGCCAGCGGTGGCCGCGCAGGAGGGCGTTGAGGGCCTCGTCGTCGCAGGCGACGAGCGCGCCGCCCTCGTCGAACAGCGTCAGCAGGTCGCGCAGGCGCCCGCGCCCGCCGCGCTCGCCTGGAATGGCGCCCGCGTGCATCGCGTTGACGCGCGCCTTGGTGCGCGGAAAGGCGAGCCAGGCGAGCGCGTTGAACCAGTCGTGCAGGCTGCCCGCGCGCGTCGCCACCTCGCCGGTCTCGAAGACGCGCAGTTCGTAGGGACGCCGGTCGGCCGGCGCCGGCGGCACGAAGCGCACCGCTCGCGCGCTCTCGGTGCGGATGCCGGCGGCTGCGGCGCAGGCGTTGAGCCGCTCGAGCGAGCCGGCGCCGAGCCAGGGGCGCAGCGGATCGAAGATCGGATGCGCTAGGCGAGCTTCCAGGGGATCGATTCGCCGGCGCGCAGCGGCACGAGCCGCTCGGCGCCGAAAGCGATGCTTTCCGGGATGCGCCAATCCTCGCGCACCAGGGTGATGGTGTCGCGGCTCGGCGGCAGGCCGTAGAAGCGGGCGCCGAACTCGCTGGCGAAGCCCTCCAGGCGCTCGAGCGCGCCGGCTTCCTCGAACGCCACCGCGTACAGCTCGATGGCGGCGTGCGCGGTATAGATGCCGGCGCAGCCGCACGCCGCCTCCTTGGCGCTCCTCGCGTGCGGCGCGCTGTCGGTGCCGAGGAAGAACTTCGGGTTGCCCGAGGTCGCGGCCTCCACCAGCGCCTCGCGGTGCTCCTCGCGCTTGAGCACCGGCAGGCAATAGTGGTGCGGCCGGATGCCGCCCATGAACAGCGCGTTGCGGTTCATGAGCAGATGGTGGGCGGTGATGGTGGCGGCGACGTTGTCGCCCGTCACCTCGACGTAGTGCACTGCGTCGCGCGTGGTGACGTGCTCGAGCACCACCTTCAGGCGCGGAAAGCGCGCCAGCGTCGGGCCCATGGTCTCCTCGAGGAAGGCCTTCTCGCGGTCGAACACGTCGATGGCCGGGTCGGTGGATTCGCCGTGCACGAGCAGCGGCAGGCCGAGCTCCTGCATGCGCTCGAGCGCGTGGAAGCAGCGCGAGAGGCGCGTGACGCCGGCTTCGGCATGGGTGGTGGCGCCGGCCGGATAGAGCTTGACGCCGAACACGCGTCCCGAGAGCTTGGCGCGCGCGATTTCCTCCGGCGAGGTGTCGTCGGTGAGGTACAGCGTCATCAGCGGCTCGAACGCCGTGCCTTCGGGCAGCGCGGCGAGGATGCGCTCGCGATAGTGCAGCGCCTGCTGCGTGGTGCGCACCGGCGGCTGCAGGTTGGGCATGACGATGGCGCGCCCGAAGCGCCGCGCCGAGTCGGCGAGCACCGCGGCCATCGCCGCGCCGTCGCGCAGGTGCAGGTGCCAGTCGTCGGGGCGCCTGATCGTGAGCCGGTCCATCGGCCGGATTCTACTTGCCGCGCTCTAGCGCCTTGCGATACAGGTCCCGCCGCGGCAGGCCGGTGATGCGCGCCGCCGCTTTCGCCGCGTCGCCCGGCGGCAGCGACTCGAGCAGCACGCCGAGGACGCGCCCGGCGTCGGGTGCCGCGCCCGCGCGGGGCTCGCCGGCGGCGAGCACGATCACGAACTCGCCCTGCTGGCGCTCCCTGGCGGCGGCGAGCCACGCCGGCGCCTCGCCGAGCGTGAGGCGCGCCACCTCTTCGAACTTCTTCGTCAGCTCCCGGGCGATCGCCACCTCGCGCGCCGGGCCGAAGCGCGCCGCGAGATCTGCCAGCGTGGCGGCGATGCGGTGCGGCGCCTCGTACAGCACTACCGGCCAGGGCAGGTCGAGCGCCTCGAGCGCCTTGCGGCGCGCGGAGGCGCTCGCCGGCAGGAAGCCGGCAAAGAGGAAGCCGTCGGCACGGAAGCCGGCGGCGGAGAACGCCGCCGCCGCGGCGCTCGGGCCCGGCACCGGGCTGACGCGGATGCCGGCACGGTGCGCTTCGGCGACCAGCAGGGCGCCGGGGTCCGAGACGCCCGGGGTGCCGGCATCGCTGACCAGCGCCACGTTCCTGCCCCCGCGCATCGCCTCGAGCAGCTTGGCCGCGGCGGCGCGCTCGTTGTGCTCGTGCAGCGGCACGGTCCTCGCGGCGATGCCGTGCCGGGCAAGGAGCGTGCGGGTGGTGCGCGTGTCCTCGCAGGCGATGAGGTCGGCGCCGCGCAGCACCTCGATCGAGCGGGGACTGGCATCGCCCAGGTTGCCGATCGGCGTGGCGACGACGAACAGAGTCCCGGTCAACGGCGAGGCGCCCATTGCCGTTAAGACTGCCATGAACCGCGAAGGGGCGCGAGCCGAGGACCTGTGCGCCGACCTGCTGCGGGCCGCGGGCCTGAAGCTGCTCGAGCGCAACTGGCGCTGCCGCCTGGGCGAGATCGATCTCATCGCCGCGGAAGGCGCCACGGTGGTGTTTGCCGAGGTGCGCCAGCGCAGCCGCGACGCCTTCGGCGGCGCCGCCGAGAGCATCACCGCGGCCAAGCGCGGGCGCCTGCTCGCCGCGGCGCGGCTCTACCTTGCCCGCCGCCCCGACGCGCCCTGCCGCTTCGACGTGTTCCTGGTCGACGGCGCGCCCGCCAGCGTGCGCTGGATCCGCGACGCCTTCGGCGAGTAGCCCTGGCATCGGCGGGTTAGAATCGCCGCCGATGGGACACACCGAACAGCACGCGGCGCTGGTGGCCCGGGTCGCCGGGCATTTCGCCGAAAGCGCGCGGCTGAAGCTCGACGCGGTGCAGGCGCTCGCCGAGCCGATCGCGCGCGCCGGCGCCCTGATGGCGCAGGCGCTGCGCGAGGGCGGCAAGGCGCTCGCCTGCGGCAACGGCGGCTCGGCGGCCGACGCGCAGCACTTCGCCGCCGAGCTGGTGAACCGCTACGAGCGCGAGCGCGCGCCCCTTGCCGCGATAGCGCTCACCACCGACAGCTCGACCCTCACCTCGATCGCCAACGACTACGACTACCGCCAGGTGTTCTCCAAGCAGGTGCGCGCCATCGGCCGGCGCGGCGACGTGCTGCTCGCCATCTCCACCAGCGGCAACTCGGGCAACGTGCTCGAGGCCACGGGCACGGCGCATGAGCTGGGCCTGCGCGTGGTCGCCCTGACCGGCAACGGCGGCGGCAAGATGGCGGCGGCGCTCGCCGCCGGCGACGTGCAGGTGTGCGTGCCGCACAAGAGCACCGCGCGCATCCAGGAAGTGCACCTGCTCGTGCTGCACTGCCTGTGCGACGCCATCGACTTCCAGCTGCTCGGCCCGCGCGCGTGAGGGCGGCGCTGGCGGCGGCGGGCGTCCTGGCGGCGGCGCTGCTCGCCTCGGGCTGCGCCGCGGTGGTGATCGGCGCCGGCGGCGTCGCCGCGGTGAGCGCGCTCGAGGACCGGCGCACCGCCGGAGCGCAGATCGAGGACGAGGCGAACGAACTGCGCGGCGTCAACCGCATCGCCGAGCGCTACCCCGAGGGAGCGCACGTCAACGTCACCTCGTTCAACCGCATGCTGCTGCTCACCGGCGAGGTGCCCGACGCGGCGGCGCGCGACGCCATCGAGAAGATCGCCGCCGGGCTGCCCAACGCGCGCAGCGTCGCCAACGAGCTCGAGGTGGCCGGCGTGTCCTCGCTCGCCGCGCGCTCCAACGATTCGCTCATCACCTCGAAGGTGAAGCTGCGCTTCATCGACGCCAACCGCTTCAGCCCCCTGCACGTCAAGGTGGTGACCGAAGCCGGCGTCGCCTACCTGATGGGCATCGTCACCGAGCAGGAAGGCAACGACGCCGCGCAGATCGCCCGCACCACCGGTGGCGTGCGCAAGGTGGTGAAGGTCTTCGAGTACTGCAAGCCGAGCGACGAGGCATGCCGTCCACCTTCGCCGCCGGCGCAGAAGGCCCAGTCTGCCCGCTAGGTCCTTCGAGTCGAAGATCCACCCGCCCGCCGACCTGGGCCGCTGGCTGCCGGCGCTGCCGCGGCCGCTCGTCTTCACCAACGGCGTGTTCGATCTCCTGCATCGCGGCCACGTCACCTACCTGGCGCGCGCCCGCGAGCTCGGCGCGGCGCTGCTCGTCGCCCTGAACTCGGACGCGTCGGCACGCCGCCTCGGCAAGGGCGCCGAGCGCCCCCTGAATCCGCTCGAGGACCGCATGGCGGTGATCGCCGCGCTCGCCGCGGTCGACGCGGTGACCTGGTTCGACGAGGACACGCCGGAGCGCCTGATCGCGGCGTGCCGCCCCGAGGTGCTGGTGAAGGGCGGCGACTGGCCGGCCGAGCGCATCGCCGGCGCGCCGGATGTGCTCGCGCGCGGCGGCAAGGTGGTGTCGATCCCCTTCGAGCACCAGCGCTCCACGACGGCCTTGATGGAGCGCATCCGCAAGGCTAAAATGTAACCGATCGGTTACATCGGGGGGACGCCATGGCGGCCATGCCTGGCTGGTTCGTCTGGACCAACAGCGCCGAGCTCGGCGAGGCGGTGCTCGTCGCGCGCGAGGCAATGGGAGTGACGCAGGGCGAGCTCGCCGCGCGGGCGGCGGTATCGCGCAAGTTCCTGAGCGAGCTGGAGCGCGGCAAAGCGGGCCTGAGGGTCGACAAGGTCGCAGCGGTGCTCGCCGCCCTGGGCCTCATGCCCCTGATCGTGCCGGCCGAGCTCCTTCCGGCGCTGCGCTGAGGACGAGCTCGAAGCAGATGCTGCCGGGGGTCGGCTCGGCGAGGTAGGGTCCGGTCTCGCGGAAGCCGAGCGAGCGGTAAAGCGCGATGGCCTCGCGCATCTTCGGCAGGGTATCGAGCATGACGCGGCGGCAGCCGCCGGCGCGCGCCGCGTCGATCGCCGCCTCGGCAAGGCGCCGGCCGAGCCGCGTGCCCCGGTAGGCCGGCCGCACGTAGAGCCGCTTGATCTCGGCCGCGTCGGCGGAGAGCCGCCGCAGGCCGACGCAGCCCGCGGCAGCGGCGCCCTCGCGCGCGAGCAGCAGCCGGCCGTGCGGCCGAGCGTACTCGCCGGGCAGCCCGGCGAGCTCGCGCGTAAAGCCGGCGAAGCACCGGGGCTCGTCCACCTCGCGCGCATATTCGCCGAATAGCTCGCGTACGGCGGCAATGTCCGCGGGATCGGTGACTTCGACAAGGCGGGCCATGTACCATTGTTCCATGCGCCTGCACCAGCTGAAAGTCGAGTACGACGCCGAGCAGGACCGCCTGCTGATGCTGGTGGCGGCCGCCGAGGGCGTCGAGCTGCGGCTCGCGCTGACGCGGCGCTTCGTCAAGCTGCTGTGGCCGCTGCTCGTCAAGCTGGCCGAGGAGGCGAGCCCGCGCATCCGCACGCAGGCGAACCCCGAGGCGCGCCGCGCGCTGCTCGGCCTGGAGCACGAGCGCGCGGTGTCGAAAGCGGACTTCACGCGGCCCTACGACGCCGGCGGCAGCGAGCGGCCGCTCGGCGACGCGCCGCTGCTGCTGGCGCGCATCCAGACCGGGCACGATCGCAACGGCCAGCCGGTGGTGGCGCTGCACCCCGCGCAGGGGCAGGGCGTGACGCTCTCCTTCGACTCGGTGCTGCTGCACTCGGTGTGCCGGCTGCTGCAGGCCGCGGTGAAGAAGAGCGACTGGGACATGGAGCTCAAGCTTCCCGGCACCGAGCCGCAGGAGGGTGCCGAGCGCGCCGCGCGCACCATCAACTGACTTATAATCGGCGGCATCTCTTCAGCTTTTGAACAACTTGGCCTGAATCCGCCGCTCCTCGCGGCGGTCGCAGATCTCGGCTACGAGAAACCGACTCCGGTGCAGGAGCAGGCGAGCCCGCTGGTGCTCGCGGGGCGCGATCTCATGGCCGGGGCGCAGACCGGCACCGGCAAGACCGCGGCGTTCGCGCTGCCCATCCTGCAGCGCCTCGCCCCGCTGGCAAGCCCTTCCGCCTCGCCGGCGCGCCACCCGGTGCGCGCGCTGGTGCTGACGCCCACGCGCGAGCTCGCGGTGCAGGTCGCCGAGAGCTTCCGCGACTACGGCCGGCACCTGCCGCTGCGCAGCACCGTGGTGTACGGCGGCGTCGACATGAACGCGCAGATCGAGCAGCTGCGCAAGGGCGTCGAGGTGCTGGTCGCCACCCCCGGGCGCCTGCTCGACCACGTGCAGAACAAGACGGTCATGTTCAACCAGGTCTCGGTGCTGGTGCTGGATGAGGCCGACCGCATGCTCGACATGGGCTTCCTGCCCGACATCAAGCGCATCATCGCGCTGCTGCCCGCGCAGCGGCAGAACCTGCTCTTCTCGGCGACCTTCCCCGACGAGATCCGCACGCTGGCCAAGACGCTGCTGCGCAGCCCGGCGGAGGTGCAGGTGGCGGCGCGCAACGCCGCCGCCGAGCTCGTCACCCACGTGGTGCACCCGGTGAAGCGCGAGAAGAAGCGCGAGCTGCTCGCCTATCTCATCCAGACGCGCGACCTGCGCCAGGTGCTGGTCTTCACCGCCACGCGCATCGGCGCGAACCGCCTCGCGCACCAGCTGCGCCGCGACCATATCCAGGCCGACGCCATCCACGGCGACAAGGCGCAGGCCGAGCGCGAGGCGGCGCTCGCCGACTTCAAGGCCGGCAAGACCAACGTGCTGGTGGCCACCGATGTCGCCTCGCGCGGCCTCGACATCGAAGGGCTGCCGCAGGTCATCAACTTCGACGTGCCGCACTCGCCCGAGGACTACGTGCACCGCATCGGCCGCACCGGGCGCGCCGGCCTGACCGGCGAGGCGATCTCGCTCGTCGCCCCCGAAGACATGGAGGCGCTCGCGGCGATCGAGCGGCTGATCAAGAAGCGCATCGAGCGCGTGCTCGTGCCGAGCTTCCAGCCGAGCGGCGCCACCGTCGCCACGCTGATGGGCGACCAGCCCTCGAAGAGGGGCAAACGACCGGCGAGCGCCGCCGACCCGATCTTCTCCAAGCCGTACGAGCCCTCCGCCTCAGCCCCGAAGCCCGAAGCTCCGGGACCGCAGCGAAAACGCCGGGAGCCCCAGGTTGCTGCCCTTCTAGGCGGATTGAAACGCGCCTAGACGCTCCGCGCGCCGTCCACCTCGATGCACACGCCGCTGATCATGCTCGCCTCGTCGGAAGCGAGGTAGAGGCAGGCGTTCGCCACGTCGAGCGGCGTCGAGAACCGGCCGAGCGGAATGGTGGCGAGGAAGCCCTTCTTCGCCTCCTCCGTCAGCGCGCCGCCGGCGAACTCCGCCGAGAGCGCCGTGTCCGGGCTGAAGACCGGATTGACGCAGTTGACGCGTATCTTGTCTGGGCCGAACTCCGCCGCCATCGACCTCGACATCACGATCACCGCGCCCTTGGAGCTGTTGTACACCGTCAGCCCGGGCCGCGGCCGCACGCCGGCGGTCGAGGCGATGTTGACGAAGCAGCCGCCGCCGCGGCGCCGGAACACCGGCACCGCGTGCAGCGCGGAGAGATAGACGCTCTTCACGTTCACCGCGTAGACCTTGTCGAACTCGGCTTCGGGCACCTCGAGGTAGGGCTTGCGCCGGTGCGTCCAGCCGGCGTTGTTGACGACGATGTCGAGCCTGCCGCCCGCCGCCTGCACGAGCTTGGCCCAGTCCGCGCTCTTCGTCACGTCGGCCTGCACGAAGCTGCCGCCGATCTCCGTGGCGACCTTCTCTGCCGCCGGGTTCACGTCGTTGACGATCACGCGCGCGCCTTCCGCGGCGAAGCGCCGGGCGATGCCGGCGCCGAAGCCCGAGCCGGCGCCGGTGACGATGGCGACCTTGTCCTTGAGTCTCATGCGTTCTCCTTGAAGGGGGAATGTTCGTTCAGTTCGTCCACATAGCGCGCGATGCCGGCGCCCTCGCGCTCGAGGAAGCTCTCCACCGCGCGCGCGAACTGCGCGTGCGCGAGCCAGTGCGCCGACACCGTCTCGACCGGCATCAGCCCGCGGAAGATCTTGTGCTCGCCCTGCGCGCCGCCCTCGAAGACCTCGAGGCGCCGCGCGATCGCGTACTCGATCGCCTGGTAGTAGCAGCACTCGAAATGCAGCAGCGGGATGGGCTCGGTCGCGCCCCAGTAGCGGCCGTAGAGGCGGCTCGCGTCGCGCAGGTAGAGCGCGCTCGCCACCGGGCGGCCGTCGCGCTCGGCGAGCAGCATTGCCGTGCTCTGCGGCAGAGACGCGCCGAGGCGCAGGAAGAACTCGAGGCTGAGGTAGGGGCTCGAGCGGTGCGCGGCATAGGTGCGCCGGTAGCAGCGGTTGAAGTACTCCCAGTGGCGGCGCTCGATCGCCTCGCCTTCCAGCCAGCGGCAGGCGACGCCCGCCTCGCGCACCCGCCGGCGCTCCTGGCGGATGATCTTCCTTCTCTGGCGGGAAAGGGCGGCGAGGAAGGCGTCGAAGTCCGCGTAGCCGCGGTTCGCCCAGTGGAACTGCACGCTCCGGCGCAGCATCATGCCGTGCGCCGCCAGGAGCCCGGCTTCCTCCTCGCGCGGGAAGAGCACGTGCAGCGACGAGGTATCGCGCGCGAGGCGCAGCGCGGCTTCGATAAGGGTTGCCTTCGCTTTTCCCAAAATTCTGTTGCCTTGCACCGGCGTAAAGGGCACGGCGCACAGCAGCTTCGGGTAGTACTCGACGCCATGGCGCTCGTGGGCGTCCGCCCACGCCCAGTCGAACACGTACTCGCCGTACGAGTGGCTCTTGGCGAAAAGCGGCATCGCGCCGGCCAGCGCGCCGGCGCGGCTGGCGAGCAGGACGCGCGGCAGCCAGCCGCGCGAGGCGGCGGCGCAGCCGGTGTCGATCAGGGCGGAGAGGAACTCGTGGCGCACGAACGGCTGGCCGCCCGCGAGCGCGTTCCATTCCTGCGGATCGACGCCGCGGAGGGACTCGACGACCCGGACGCTTTCCAAGGCGCTACGATACAATGCGCGCATCGCCCCCGGAGGATCGGATGAAGAAGATCGAAGCCATTGTGAAGCCCTTCAAGCTCGACGAGGTGCGCGAGGCGCTCTCGGAGGTCGGCGTCACGGGACTCACGGTGACCGAGGTCAAGGGCTTCGGCCGGCAGAAGGGCCACACCGAGCTCTACCGCGGCGCCGAGTACGTGGTCGACTTCCTGCCCAAGGTGAAGATCGAGGTGGTGGTCGCGAACAACCAGGTCGAGAGCGCCATCGATGCCATCGTCAAGTCGGCGCGCACCGGCAAGATCGGCGACGGCAAGATCTTCGTCACCTCGGTGGAGCACGTGGTGCGCATCCGCACCGGCGAGACCAACGAAGCTGCCGTTTAAGTCGTCTTAAGAAGTACCAGGGCGGCGCCGCTGCCGCCGTGGGCCCGCGGCGCCTGGCTGAACGCCAGCACGTCGTCGCGCACCGCCAGCCACTTCCGCAGCTTGCTTTTCAGCACCGGCTCGCGGTTGGGCGAGCCCAGCCCGCGGCCGTGCACGATGCGCACGCAGCGCTTGCCGCCGGCGGCGCTGCGGCGCAGGAACTCGCGTACCGCCGCTGCCGCCTCGTTGCGGTCCATCCCGTGCAGGTCGAGGCTCGCTTCGACCGTCCAATGCCCGCGCCGCAGCTGGCGCAGCGTGTGGCGCGGATATCCCTCTCTCAGGAAAGAGATTTCTTCACCGGTGTCGAGCGCGTCGTCCACCGAGACCGGCCCCGCCAGGGACTCCGCGAGCGCGGCGCGCTCGTCGCGACGGGTCTGGCGCGGAAGAGGCGCCGGCGGCGTATGGCGTATTGCGACCCGCCGCTGCGCGTTGAGCGGCTCGACGCCCTTGCGGAAATCCTCGTCGTCAGGCAGCGCCATCGAGGAACTTCTCCGCATCGAGCGCCGCCATGCAGCCGCTCGCCGCGCTCGTCACCGCCTGCTGGTAGACCTGGTCCTGCACGTCCCCGGCGGCGAAGACGCCGGGCACGCTGGTCGCGGTCGCCTGGCCCTCGCGGCCGCCGCGCGTGACGATGTAGCCGTTCTCCATCTCCAGCTGGCCGGCGAAGAGGCCGGTGTTCGGGGTATGGCCGATGGCGACGAAGAAGCCCTTCGCTTCGAGCGCGATGGCCTGCCCGGTCTTGAGGCCGCGGATGCGCGCGCCGGTGACGCCGCTCGCGTCGCCCAGCACCTCCTCGACGACGCTGTCGAGCACGAGCCGCACCTTGCCTTCCGCGACGCGCTTCATCAGCTTGTCCTGCAGGATCTTCTCGGCGCGGAACCGGTCGCGCCGGTGCACCAGCGTGACCTGGCGGCAGAGATTGGCGAGGAACAGCGCCTCCTCGACCGCCGTGTTGCCGCCGCCCACGACCAGCACGTCCTGGCCCTTGTAGAAAAAGCCGTCGCAGGTGGCGCAGGCCGAGACGCCCTTGCCCATGTACCTCTCCTCCGAGGGCAGGCCGAGGTACTTCGCCGTGGCGCCGGTGGCGATCACCCGCGCGTCGCAGGTGGAGGTGGCGGCGTCGCCCAGCAGCGCGAGCGGGCGCTCGGCCAGCCGCGCGGCGTGGATGTGATCGCTGATCACCTCGGTCTCGAAGCGCTCGGCGTGGCGCTGGAAGCGCTGCATGAGGTCGGGGCCCTGCACGCCCTCGGCGTCGGCGGGCCAGTTGTCGACGTCGGTGGTGGTCATCAGCTGCCCGCCCTGCGCGACGCCGGCGATCAGCACCGGGCGCAGGTTGGCGCGCGCGGCGTAGACCGCGGCGGTGAAGCCGGCCGGACCGGAGCCGAGGATAAGCAGGCGGGAATGGCGGGACGGCATCTCGGCAAAAATTATAAGGTGGGCAGTTCTGCTACCATATCTTCGCCATGGCCGCGCCGGTTTCCACTGCAGTCCTGAAGGCGGTACCGCTGTTCGCGAGCTTGCCCGAGGAGCAGCTGCGCATGCTCGCCACCGTGGTCGCGCGCCGCAGCGCGCCGCGCGCCAACACCATCATGGCCGCCGGCGATGCCACCGATTCCCTCTACATCGTGCTGTCGGGGCGGCTCAAGGTGATGATGAGCGACTCCGACGGCAAGGAAGTGATCCTCAGCATCCTCGGCCCGGGCGAGTTCTTCGGCGAGATGGGCCTGATCGACGACGAGCCGCGCTCGGCGAGCGTGGTGACCCTCGAGCCCTGCGAGCTGCTGTCGGTGGCCAAGCGCGACTTCCACAAGTGCCTGGCGGAGAACTTCGAGATGGCGATGGCGGTGATGCGCGGCCTGGTGCGGCGCCTGCGCGAGGCCGACCGCAAGATCGGCAGCCTGGCGCTGCTCGACGTCTACGGCCGCGTCTCGCGCCTGCTGCTCGACATGGCGGAGACGGTGAACGGCGAGAAGATCGTCACCAAGCGCCTGCCCAAGCAGGACATCGCCAAGATGATCGGCGCCTCGCGCGAGATGGTGAGCCGCGTCATGAAGGACCTGCAGGTCGGCGGCTACATCGAGATGCGCGGCTCGGCGATCGTGCTGCGCGACACGATCATGCTGCCGGAGTAGTGGGCGTAGCGGAAAAATCCCCGGCGCCCCTTCCCGCCAAGCTCGCGGGCCTGCTGCGGGAGGCGAAATGGCTGGTGCTGGTGGCGCTGGCGCTGTACCTCCTCCTCGTCTTCGTCACCTACGACCGCGCCGACCCCGGCTGGTCGCACAGCGGCACCGATGCGCCGGTGCGCAACGCCGGCGGCGCGCTGGGCGCCTGGCTCTCGGACCTGCTGCTCTACCTCTTCGGACTCTCCGCCTACTGGTGGGCGGCGCTGTGCGCCTATGTGGTGGTGTGGGGCGTGCGCCGGCTGCAAGGCACGCGGCTCGGCTACTCCCTGGCCGGCTTCGGCCTGCTCCTCGTGGCGAGCGCCGCGCTCGAGCGCCTGCGCCTGCACAGCGTCGCGGCCGAGCTGCCGCTCGCCCCCGGCGGCCTCGTCGGCGAGGCGCTCGGCGGCGTCGCCGCCACCGCGCTCGGCTTCACCGGGGCGACGCTGCTCCTGCTGGCGCTCGCGGCAGCGGGGCTGAGCATC
>JBQTJF010000141.1:0-1544 GCA_052387375.1 Betaproteobacteria bacterium | reverse complement strand
TGTCGAGCCTGGCCACTGCTCCTCCCCCGGGATGATAGGCCGAAGGGACCGCCGGCTGTCCAGCCGAACCTTCCGCAGGAAAGGAAGATAAAAAGCGGCGCGCGCTTCGCGCGTTATCGTCCCTCGGCCAGCCGCTCGACCGCGTCGCGCGCGAGCTTGAGCTTCTCCGCGGCGGCAAGGATCTCTCTCCAGGTGGTGGGATCGACCGGGATGCCGTCGCGGCTGCGCTTCGCGCGGTACTCGCGCTCCGGCTCGCCGGCGAGGCGCACCTTGTCGAACCCGGGCGCGACGCGCGATTGCCGCAGCCAGTCCAGGAACAGGCGCGCCTCCTTCTCGAACGCCCCCGCGGTGCCCAGGCGCGCCGAGTCGATCAGGATCGTGAGCATGCCGTTCATGACGCGCTGCCTGGTGCTCTCGGTGTAGTGCCAGGTGCCGCCGCCGGTGAGCGCGCCGCCGAGCAGCTCGCAGGCGATCGCCATGCCCGAGCCCTTGTGCTCGCCGAAGGGCAGCATCGCGCCGAGGGGCGGCACCACCGCGTAGCGCGGGTCGTCGGTCGGGCGACCTTCGTCGTCGATCAGCCGTCCGGGCGGCACCTTCTCGCCCTTGTTGTGCGCGACGCGCAGCTTGCCCTGCGCCACGGCGCTCGTCGCATAGTCGAGGATGAACGGCGGCTCCCCCGGCAGGGGCACGCCGATGCAGCACGGATTGGTGCCGAAGCGCGCATCGCGGCCGCCGTAGGGCGCGACACGCGCGTGCGAGATGACGTTGACGAAGTGCAGCGACACGAAGCCTTCGGCGACGGCCATCTCCGCCCAGTGGCCGATGCGGCCGAGGTGATGGGAATTGGCGAGCGTCATGACGCACGAGCCGTGGCGCTTCACGCGCTCGATCGCCATCAGCATCGCTTCGCGGCCGATCGACTGGCCGTAGCCCTTGCAGCCATCGAGCGCGAGCAGCGCGCCGGCGTCGAGCGTTGCCCGCGCATGGCGGTTCACCGCCAGGCCGCCCTCGAGCAGGGCGTCGACGTAGCGCGGAATCATGCCGATGCCGTGCGAATCGTGGCCGAGCAGGTTGGCCGTGACGAGGTTCTCGGCCACGAGCCTCGCTTCGCCGGGCTCGCTGCCGCCGGCGGCGACGAGCGCCTCGATCGCCCGGGTGAGCGGCCCGACCGGGAAGGTGAAAGCTTCGGCCATGAGGGTGCGCAGTGTAATTTAGAATTTCCCCCGCATGTCGACCCGCAAGAAGCCCGAGGAGCTTCGCTCGCACCGCTGGTACGGCGCCAGGGACCTGCGCGCCTTCGGCCACCGCTCGCGCACCGCGCAGATGGGCTACGAGCGCGGCGACTACGCCGGCAAGCCGGTCATCGCCATCATCAATACCTGGTCGGACATCAATCCCTGCCACACGCATTTCCGCAGCGCGCCGGCACCATCACCGAGCGCGACTGGCAGGAGATCGAGGACGGCATCGCCCGCTCGCCGGGCACCTGCATGACCATGGGCACCGCGGCGACCATGATGTCGATCGCCGAGAGCCTCGGCCTC
>JBQTJF010000140.1:0-1551 GCA_052387375.1 Betaproteobacteria bacterium | reverse complement strand
CGCCCCGCGCTTCCAGCAGTTCGGCCGCCTGTTCTCGCCGAGCGAGCTGGTGCGCATGGTGCGGCCGCTCGCGGGCAGCCCGAAGATCTGCGTGCGGGTGCGGCCCGCCCGCGACTACGGCAAGAACCGCCCGCAGAAGACCTGGGGCTCGAACCACGTGCGCTACCTGGGCGGCGACTTCGTGATCCGCCTGACCACCAACTGCTCGCTCACGGCGGTGATCGAGGAGACGCCGTTCGTGCTGCGCCGGTCCTTTTCGATGCTGATCGGCCCGGACGAGACGCCGCAGGGCTCGGTCCCCGACGTGGCGCGCCAGTTCTACGAGCAGACGGTCGACTACTGGCTCGACTGGGTGCGCGACCTGTCGATCCCCTTCGAATGGCAGGAGGAGATCATCCGCGCGGCGATCACGATCAAGCTCGCGGCCTACGACGACACCGGCGCGATCGTCGCCGCGCTCACCACCTCGATCCCGGAGTCGGCAAATTCGGGGCGCAACTGGGACTATCGATACTGCTGGATCCGCGACGCCTATTACACCGTGCAGGCGCTGAACCGGCTGGGCGCGCTGGACGTCCTGGAAAACTATCTCACCTACCTTCGCAACATCGTCGATCTGGCCAAGGGAGGCCACATCCAGCCGCTCTACGCGGTGTCGGGCGAGCCGGCGCTCGAAGAAAGTACGGCCGATTCCCTTTCCGGCTATCGGGGGATGGGCCCGGTGCGGGTTGGCAACGCCGCTTTTTCGCAGGTTCAGCACGACGCCTACGGCCAGATCGTCCTATCCAACACCCAGGCTTTCTTCGACGAACGGCTGCTGCGCAAGGCAACGCAAGAGGATTTTGCGGCCTTGGAAAAAGTTGGCGAGCGAGCCTGGAAGCATCACGACCAGCCCGACGCCGGGCTGTGGGAATATCGCAGCCGCACCGGCGTCCACACCTACAGCGCGGTGATGAGCTGGGCCGCGTGCGACCGGCTAACCAATATCGGCGTTGAGCTGGGGCTGGCGAAGCGCGCCGCTCTGTGGCGCAGGCGGGCGGAAAAGATACGCGCGGTGATCGAGCGTAGCGCCTGGCTCGCCAGAGAGAAGAGGTTCGCCGCCAGTTTCGGTGGCAGGGAGGTCGACGCCAGCCTGCTGCAGCTGCTCGAGATGCGCTTCCTCGAGCCCGACGACCCGCGCTTCGCTGCGACCCTCAAGGCGGTGGAGAGGGAGTTGCGCCGCGGCGACCAGCTGCTGCGCTACGCCGCCGAAGACGATTTCGGCCTGCCTGAGACGGCATTCAATTTCTGCACCTTCTGGTTCATCGAGGCGTTGCATCTGGTCGGTCGCCGGCAGGAAGCGCGGGAGCTGTTCATGCGGATGCTCGATCGATTGACGCCGGCCGGCCTGCTCTCCGAGGACAGCGATTTCGCCAGCGGCGAACTGTGGGGCAATTACCCGCAGACCTATTCGCTGGTCGGGCTGATCAACTGCGCCGGCCTGCTGTCGAAGCCATGGAGTTCCGTCCGTTGAGCCGGCTGATCGTCATCTCCAACCGGGTGTCGTCGCCC
>JBQTJF010000139.1:0-3061 GCA_052387375.1 Betaproteobacteria bacterium | reverse complement strand
TGCATCGAGGCCTGCCCGGTGGACGCGATCGTCGGCGCGCGCGGCCTCATGCACACCGTGGTCGAGCCCTGGTGCATCGGCTGCAAGATGTGCTTGCCGCCCTGCCCGGTCGACTGCATCGCCATGGCGCCACGCGCCGGCCGCTGGACGGCAACGCTCAAGCGCGAGGCGGGCGAGCGCGCGCGCCAGCGTCGGCGAAGACAGAAGAGCAGAGAAATCAGACCCTCCGGCAAAGACCGCAAGGCCGTTCTGGCCAAGGTACTCGGCAGGTGAACCCCGCGAAGCGGCGCGAGATCTTCCGCCGCTTCCAGGCGGCGAACCCGCATCCGACCACCGAGCTCGAGTACGGCAGCCCGTTCGAGCTGCTGGTCGCCGTGGTGCTCTCCGCGCAAGCGACCGACAAGTCGGTCAACCTCGCCACGCGCAAGCTCTTCCCCGCCACGCCGGAGAAGATCGTCAAGCTCGGCGTCAACGGGCTCGAGGCGGCCATCAAGAGCATCGGCCTCTTCCGCACCAAGGCCAAGAACGTCGTTGCGCTATCGGAGAGTCTTCTCAGGGATTTCTCCGGGAAAGTTCCGCCGGACCGGGACTCGCTAGAAGACCTGCCAGGCGTCGGGCGCAAGACGGCGAACGTGGTGCTGAACACCGCCTTCGGCCAGCCGACCGTGGCGGTCGATACGCACATCTTCCGCGTGGCAAACAGGACCGGAATCGCGCCCGGAAAGGATGTCCTTGCCGTCGAGGAAAAGTTGCTGAAATTCACACCCCCGGAGTACCTCAAGGACGCGCACCACTGGCTGATCCTGCACGGGCGCTACGTGTGCCTGGCGCGCAAGCCCGGCTGCCCGCAGTGCCTGATCCGCGATCTGTGCGAGTTCCGCTCGAAGACGAAAGATGTTCAATCCGACCCGCGATCAGGTACGTGACATGTTCTTCGAGGCCTGGCGCAAGTACCGCGCCGGGGAGCCGTTGGCGGGCCTGGAGGCGATCGCGCTCGACGTGATGCTCGCGCACCCGGAGTATCACGCCATGCTCGGCGAGCCGGCGCGCTACCGCGAGCGCGATTACACCGGCGAGGCGAACCCTTTCCTGCACATGAGCCTGCACCTCGCGCTCGAGGAGCAGCTCTCGATCGACCAGCCGCGCGGCATTTCCAGGGTTTTTGACCTCTTGGTTTCGAAGTGCAAAGACCGGCATGACGCGCTGCACGAGGCGCTCGAGTGCCTCGCGGAGACGATGTGGCGCTCGCAGCGCGCCGGCGCGCCGCCCGACGCCACGGCCTACCTCGACTGCCTCATGAAACGAGCGCGGCGGTGACAGGATCATCCGCGCGCCGTTCGGACTAGAGGGCGAGCGCGGAGCAGGCACAGGCCCTGCGGCATGATGCTCGAAACGGAAAAGCCGGAGCGCACCCATGCCGAGACGCCTCTCCCTCATCCCGACCCTCTTGGCGGCCCTGGCCTTCGCGCTGCTGCCCCTCGACGGCATCCCCGCCGAGCCCGACGACGCCACCATCGTCCTGGTGGCGAAGCGCGGCCTGCAGGACAAGATCTACGGCTCGACCATCCTCTTCGCCAAGCCGGTGGGCAACGACCGCCACGTCGGCTTCATCCTCAACAAGCCGAGCCAGCTCACCCTGGGCAAGCTCTTCCCCGAGCACGCCGCCTCGCACAAGGTGCCCGACCCGGTCTACCTCGGCGGGCCGTTCGGCCGCGAGGTGATCTTCGCCCTGGTGAACCGCAAGGAGAGCCCGGGCGGGCGCTCGGTGCGCATCACCCCCGACCTCTACCTCGCCTTCGACTCGCCCGTCGTCGACCAGATCATCGAGAAGGAGCCGCAAGCCGCGCGCTTCTTCGCCGGCATGGTGGTGTGGCAGCAGGGCGAGCTGCGCGCGGAGCTCAAGCGCGGCCTCTGGTACGTGCTCGACGCGAAGACCGAGCTCCTGCTCAAGAAGCAGACCGACGGGCTGTGGGAGGAGCTGGTCGGCCGCTCGGAGCGCAAGGCCAACACCATCTGATCGCAGGAATCAGGGACGGTCCCGGGTCCGTCCCAGGTCTGTCCCTGGCCCTGGCAGTGGCTTCCTAGAACCGCAAAATGGGTACGATCGTACCCATTTTCAATCCTACCGCTGCTCGCGCAGCGGTGACTTCTGCGAGGCGAACCAGGCGGCCAGGTCCTCGATCTCCTGCGGCGAGAGCTGCGCCGCGAAGCCCTTCATGATCGGGTTCTGGCGCGCCCCGGTCTTGTAGTCCTTGAGCGCGCGCACCAGGTAATCGTAGTGCTGGCCGGCGAGGATCGGCTGGTCGGGCGCCGAGGGCTTGGCGCCGTCGGCGCCGTGGCAGGTGACGCATGCCTTCGGCGTCACCAGCTCCTTGCCCTTGTCGGCGTTGCCGCGCGCATGGACGGTTCCAGCCAAGACGATTCCCAGGACGAACAGGAGCGGCTTCATTTCTTCGCGCCCCCGTAGTAGTCGGCGTACTTCTGCATGTCCTCTTCGGTCAGGCTCGCGGCGATGCCGCGCATCGAGGGATGCGAGCGCTCGCCGCTCTTGTACGCCTTCAGCGCCGAGACGATGTAGGCCGGCTGCTGCCCGCCGATCTTCGGCACGTGGTAGGTGCTGGGAAACGCGGTCTTGTAGCCGGTGATGCCGTGGCAGCCCTCGCACATGGCGACGTTGGGGCCGCCCTTGTCCTGCGCCGCCGCGGGCAGCGCGAGCGCGCAGAACGATAGTGCGGCGAGGAAGCGGATGGACATTGCCTTCTTGTGGCGGTTTGCGAGGCTGCCGGATTCTAGCGAATGCGGCTGCTAGAATGCAATTCCCATATGCGCTTCAAGGGCTCGCCCGCCTACGTCTCCACCGAGGACCTGACGCTCGCGGTCAACGCCGCGATCACGCTGCAGCGGCCGCTGCTGGTGAAGGGCGAGCCGGGCACGGGCAAGACGATGCTGGCGCTCGAGGTGGCGCGCTCGCTCGGCGTGCCGATCCTCGAGTGGCACATCAAGTCGACCACCAAGGCGCAGCAGGGCCTGTACGAGTACGACGCGGTGAGCCGCCTGCGCG
>JBQTJF010000138.1:0-11146 GCA_052387375.1 Betaproteobacteria bacterium | reverse complement strand
TCCTGGAAGGCGAGCTCGGGATGCGCGTGGATGTCGCGGCGCAGGCGGGTCAGCTCGGGATGAAACTTGCGGATCGCGTCGACGGGCGTAGGGGTCGTCATGGTCATGTGGCTTGCACGCGCAGCCTCGGATCGACCGCATAGTAAAGGAGATCGACCGTCAGGTTGATCACCACGAAGAACAGCGCGATCAGGCACAGGTACGCCGCCATCACCGGCACGTCGGCGAAGTTGACCGCCTGGATGAAAAGCAGCCCCATGCCGGGCCACTGGAACACCGTCTCGGTGATGATCGCGAAGGCGATGATCGCGCCGAGCTGCAGGCCGGTGATGGTGATCACCGGCACGAGCGTGTTCTTGAGCGCGTGGCCGAAGTGCACCGCGCGGTCGGTGAGGCCGCGCGCGCGGGCGAAGCGGATGTAGTCGGTGCGCAGCACCTCCAGCATCTCGGAGCGCACCAGGCGCTGGATCAGCGTCATCTGGAACAGGCCGAGCGTGATCGCCGGCAGCACCAGCGCCTTGAGGCCCGAGGGCGTGAGGAAGCCCGTGCTCCACCAGCCGATCTGCACCGTGTCGCCGCGCCCGAACGAAGGCATCAGGCCGAGCTGCACCGCGAAGATCAGGATCAGCAGGATGCCGATCAGGAAGGTCGGCAGCGAGACGCCGGCGAGCGAGACGGCGAGCAGCACCTGCGTGAACCAGGACCTCGGCCGCAGCGCGGTGTAGACGCCCATCGGGATCCCGGCGACCAGCGCGAACACGGCGGCGACCAGCGAGAGCTCGAGCGTCGCCGGCAGGCGCTCGACGATCAGCTTCGACACCGGCTGGACCTGGCGCAGGCTGAGGCCGAACTCGCCCTGCACCGCGTTGCCGAGGAAGTTGAGGTACTGGATGTAGAACGGCCGGTCGAGCCCGAGCGCGCGCGAGACCTCGACGCGCTGCTCCGGGGTCGCGTCCTGGCCGAGCATGAACGTCACCGGGTCGCCGACGAAGCGGAACAGCGAGAACGCGATCAGGCCGACCGCGAGCATCACGAGCAGCGCCTGCGCCAGGCGCCGGAGGATGAATGCGAGCATGGGAACTTGCTGAGAGAATGTTACCGCATGTCTTTTTCCGGGAAGCTCGTCGCTTGGCAGCGCCGGCACGGGCGGGCGGACCTGCCCTGGCAAGGCACGCGCGACCCCTACCGCGTCTGGCTCTCGGAAGTGATGCTCCAGCAGACCCAGGTCGCCGCCGTCATCCCCTACTACCGGCGCTTCCTCGAGCGCTACCCCACCGTCGAGGCGCTCGCCGCCGCCCGGGAAGACGACGTACTGCGCCTCTGGAGCGGCCTCGGCTACTACGCGAGAGGCCGCAATCTCCTCCTTGCGGCGAAGGAAGTGGTGCGCCGCGGCGCGTTTCCGAATACCCCGCAGGCCATAGGGGAACTGCCCGGCGTCGGGCGCTCGACCGCGGCGGCGATCGCCGTCTTCGCCTTCGGCCGCCGCGCCGCGATCCTGGACGGCAACGTCAAAAGAGTTCTCTCCCGCTGCTACGGCGTGGCGGACGAGGCGGCGCTGTGGCCGCTGGCGGAGCGCCTTCTTCCCCGTAAAGCTGTCGAAACGTACACCCAAGCCCTCATGGACCTGGGCTCGCTCGTGTGCACGCGCGGCAAGCCGAAGTGCGAAGCCTGCCCGGTGGCGCGCCAGTGCGTGGCGCGGCGCGAGCGGCGCGTGTACGAGCTGCCGCCGCGGCGCGCGCGGAAGGCGCTGCCGACCCGGCGCGCCAGGTGGTTCGTCTATCTGCACGGGAACGAAGTGCTGCTCGAGCGCCGGCCGAGCAGCGGCCTCTGGGGCGGCCTGTGGACCTTTCCGGAAGAGAAGGTCCTCGCGTGCCGCGACGCCGAAAAGCTGGCCCCCTTCGAGCACGGCTTCACCCACTTCCGCCTGATCGCGCAGCCGCTGCTGCATCGGCTTGCGCGGCGCGTCGAGTCGCCCGGCCGGCTATGGCTCGACCTCGCCGATGCCGCCCGCGCCGCCGTCCCGGCTCCCGTACGGAAGCTTCTCGAGAGCCTCTAGGAATTATTCCCGATCGGGAACAATTTCGGCCGCCATCACCCCTCTACCAACCCCTATGACGCTGCCCCTAATCGACCGCAACCGCTGCGCGCGGCATCACCGCGCTGCTTGCGGGCGGCGAGACGGTTTCTATCGGCCCCTCGGGCGGCGGGCTGCAGATGGCGATGGGCGGTCGCCTGTTCACGCTTTCCCCCTTGCCGGCGGCACAGTACGGCGGCGTCAAGCCGCCCGCGGAGACAGGGAAAGCCGCGGCGCCGGCCGGGACCCTCGCCGGCCTGAGCCTGTCGAGCGCGCAGGGCGTGAGCGGGTATCGCACGCTGACGACGTTCGACTTCTGCTCGAACGGCAACTTCGTCTACCGCGTCGAGGAGCTGCAGGGCTCGCAGTTCGGCAACGCGAGCGGGGTGCGCAGCGACAACGGGACCTGGGCGCTCTCGGGCGCGACGCTGTCGCTGCGCTACGCGCGCGCGGGCGCGGCGAGCCACGCGGTGCAGCGCGTCGCCGAGGACGTCGTCGCCCTGGACGCGCGTCGCTACGCGGTCGAGCGTTCCAGCCGCTGCCGTTAGCCGAATGGTGAAGAGAATCGGTCGGCGGTGAGCGACAGGGCGTCTTCCGCCCCTGACCCGCCCCTGACCCGGGGTTGCCGCCGCCGGCGTATGATCTGCGTATTCGACGGCGGCAACAGCTCAATGAAACGATCAGTGATTCATAGCGATCCCGACGTCCAGGGCGGAGCACCCGTCTTCGTCGGCACGCGGGTTCCTGTGAAGAATCTCTTTGACTACCTGGCAGCCGGCGACTCGCTCGACGACTTCCTGAGGTCTTTTCCGTCCGTGACGCGCGAGCAGGCGATTGCGGCGCTGGAGCTTGCCCGCGAGGCACTGGCGCCGGATGCGCATCCTGCTTGACGAGTCGCTGCCGCTCGAGCTCAAGTCTGAGCTTCATGGCCACGACGTGCGGACCGTTCGACAGGAGGGCTGGTCCAGCCTGAAGAACGGAGAGTTACTCGCACGCAGTGTCGGGAGGTTCGACGTCTTCCTTACCGCGGACCAGAACCTGCGATATCAGCACAACCTCGGGACTTTGCCGGTCGCCGTCGCGGTGATCGTTTCAAGGAGCAATCGAATCGAAGATCTTCGTCCGTTGATGTCCAGGCTGCTTGACGCCCTTGCCAATCTCCAGCCCCAAACGCTCGTCGAGGTTCGGTAGCTGGCAGTGCGGATGGCTCCCGATCGGGAGCCAAAATGGGTTGCTAAATTTAGAGCCTGTTGCCACGGCCGCTGACGAGGGCGCTGAGGCGCTCCAAGCGCACGCGCGCGTCGCTGAGCTCGAGGAGCCCCTGCTTCGCCGGCAGCGGCAGGGGCAGGAGCTCGGCCAGGCGCGCGCCGACCCACGACGCGGAATCGAGGCGGTGGGGCGGCTCGAGCAGCCCGGGCTGCTGCTCGATGACGCGCTCGAGCAGGCGAACGCAGGTGCGGCAGGCGTCGGGGATGGGGGAATCGGCGTCCTCGGCGAGAAGCTCGATATCTCCTGTCGTCAAGCCATCCTTCTGGACGCGCCGCTCGCGGATGCGGAAGCGCCGCTCGCCGCGGGCGACGACGTGCAGCAGGCCGAGCTGCGGCATGTCCCATTCGCCGAGGCGCGCGAGGGTGCCGACGGGCGCGGGAATCGCCGGCTCGCCCACTTCGCGGCCCTGCACGATCAGGCACACGCCGAAGGGCGCGCCGTCCTTCAGGCAGCGCTTGGCCATGTCCATGTAGCGCTGCTCGAAGATGCGCAGCGGCAGCCGCCCGCCGGGGAACAGGACGGCGTTGAGCGGGAAGAGCGGCAGGTTCTCTATTCGCTGCTTTCCTGGGCGAGGCCGCGGTGGCGCACCAGCACGCGCCAGTCGGCGCCGAAGGCCTCGGCGAGGCGCTCGGCCATGTACACCGAGCGGTGGCGCCCGCCGGTGCAGCCGATCGCCACCGTCACGTAGCTGCGGTTCTCGCGCACCATCTCCGGCAGCCAGCGCGCGAGGAGCTGGCGCACGTCCTCGAGCCAGCGCTGCGCCGAGGCGTCGCGGCCGAGGAAATCGATCACCGGCGCGTCGCGCCCGGTGAAGGGGCGCAGCTTCGGGTCGTAGTGCGGGTTGGCGACCATGCGCGCATCGAGCACCCAGTCGGCGTCGAGCGGGATGCCGTGCTTGTAGGAGAAGGACTCGAAGAGCAGCGTCAGCGCCCCGGCGCCCAGGCCGAGGAGGTCGCGGACCCAGTTCTGCAGCACGCGCGCCTGCAGCTCGCTCGTGTCGATGCGCTGCCCGAGCGCGGCGACGCTGGCGAGCAGCCCGCGCTCGCGCTCGATCGCCTCGTCGAGCGTCAGGCCGGCGCGCGTCAGCGGATGGCCGCGGCGCGTCTCGGAGAAGCGCCGCAGCAGCGTGCTGGTGCTCGCCTCGAGGTAGAGCACCCGGCAGTCGACGCCGCGGCCGCGCAGCTGGGCGATGTGCTCGGGCAGCGCCGGCAGCGCGGCGCTGCGCGCGTCGATGCTCACCGCGGCGCGCTCGTGCCCCGCCTCGGCGAGGAAGTCGACCGTCTCCAGGAGCAGCGTCGCCGGCAGGTTGTCGACGCAGTAGTAGCCGCCGTCCTCCAGCACGTGCAGGGCGATGCTCTTGCCCGATCCCGACAAGCCGCTGACCAAGATCAATTGCACTACTGATCGTCCATCTGCTGCTTCTGCCGGGCAAGGAACTCCGCGGTCGAGTCGATGCCGCGCAGCTTGAGAATTTCGTTCCTCACCGCCGCCTCGACCAGCACGGCGTGGTTGCGGCCGGCGGCGACCGGGATGGTCACCTTGCGCACGGTGACGCCGAGGATCTGCTCGGAGAGCTCGGAGAGCGGCAGGCGCTCGGCGAGGTCGCGCCCGCCCGGCAGCGGCCGCTGCAGGTGCGCGATCAGCCGCAGCTTCATTTTCCGGCGCACCGCGGTCTCGCCGAAGATGGTGCGGATGTTGAGCAGGCCCAGGCCGCGCACCTCGATGAAGTCCTTCAGCATCGGCGGGCAGCGCGCCTCGAGCGCGTTGGCGGCGATGCGCGAGATCTGCACCACGTCGTCGGCGACCAGGCCGTGGCCGCGGCTGATCAGCTCCAGCCCGAGCTCGCTCTTGCCGACGCCGGACTCGCCGGTGATGAGCACGCCCAGCCCGAGCACGTCCATGAACACGCCGTGCATCTCGACCTGGTCGGCGAGCGCCTTGGCGAGGTAGTGCGCGAGCGTTTCGATGACGAGCGCCGCCGGCGCCGGCGTGGCGAACACGGCGGTGCCGCCCTTGGCGGCGGCGAGCACCTCGGGGAAGGGCGCCACGCCGTCGGCGAACACCACCATCGCCGGCCCGGCGTCGATGAGCCGCGCGGCGAGCTCGGCGCGGCGCGCCGCGTCGCGGCGGCTTGCCGCCTCGGCCTCGACCGCGCCGATGACCTGGATGCTGTTGGGGTGGGTGAAGTTGAGGTGGCCGATCAGCGAGGCCGACGCGGCCGCCTCGCGGCGCACTGCGGCGCCGCCGCCTTCGCGCCCGCCGGCCCAGACGAGCGACAGCGGCTCGCGGTTGTCCTCATGCAGCCGCGCGACGTTGACCTGGAGCATCGGGCTGCCACGCCGTGATCAGCTGGTGCAGCGCCGCGGCGTCGCTCGCGCGGCCCATCGCCTCGCGCAGCGACTTGTCGCAGAACATCTGCGCGAGCTCGGACAGGATCTGCAGGTGCTTCTCGGTCGCCTTCTCGGGCACCAGCAGCACGAAGACCAGGGTCACCGGGTTGCCGTCGGGGGCGTCGAAGGGGATCGGCTGGCCGAGGCGGAAGAACGCGCCGAGCGCGTCTTTCAGGCCCTTGATGCGCCCGTGCGGGATGGCGACGCCCTGGCCCAGGCCTGTGGAGCCCAGGCGCTCGCGCGCGAACAGGCTGTCGAAGACCACGCTCTTGGCGATGCCGTCCTGGTTCTCGAACAGGAGCCCCACCTGCTCGAACAGGCGCTTCTTGCTGGAGACCTGCACGTCCAGGTGCACGTGCGAGGCGGGAAGGAGCTTGGCGACCAGGCTCATGCGGCGGGCGCGATTATAGCCGCTTGCCGTTGCGTTGCTCTTTGTAACGCAGCACCTGTCGATCCAGCTTGTCGGCGAGGAGATCGATGGCGGCGTACAGGTCGTCCTGCGCGCTCTCGCAGTGCAGTTCCTTGCCGCGCACGTGCAGGGTCGCTTCCGCCTTCTGGCGCAGCTTGTCCACCGTCAGGATGACGTGGGCGTCGATCACGTGGTCGAAATGCCGCGTCACGCGCTGCAGCTTCGCCTGCACGTAGCTGCGGATGGCAGGAGTCACTTCGAGATGATGGCCGCTCACGTTAAGGTTCAAGGTTCCCTCCACGGTTCATGTTAAAGGGCCTTTCTCTGGTTGACGGGTGGGATCTGCAGGGACTCACGATACTTTGCAATCGTGCGCCGCGCCACCACGATGCCCTGCTCGCCGAGGATCTGCGCGATGCGCGAGTCCGAGAGCGGCGCTTTCGCGTCCTCGGCGGCGACCAGCTGCTTGATCAGCGCGCGGATCGCCGTCGAGGAGGCGGCGCCGCCCGCCTCGGTGGCGACGTGGCTGCCGAAGAAGTACTTCAGCTCGTAGGTGCCGCGCGGGGTGGCCATGAACTTCTGCGTCGTGACGCGCGAGATGGTGCTCTCGTGCAGGCCGAGCGTGGCGGCAATCTCGCGCAGCACCAGGGGCCGCATCGCGACTTCGCCGTGCTCGAGGAAGTGGCGCTGGCGGTCGACGATCGCCTGCGACACGCGCAGGATGGTGTCGAAGCGCTGCTGCACGTTCTTGATCAGCCAGCGCGCCTCCTGCAGCTGCGAGGAGAGGCCGTTGCGCGCGCTCGCGGCGAGCTCGGCATAGAGCCGGTTGATGCGCAGCCGCGGCATGGCGTCGGGGTTGAGGCTGGCGCGCCAGACGTTGCGCACCTTCCTCACCACCACGTCGGGCACGACGTAGCGCGCCTCGATGCGCGCGAAGGCGCTGCCCGGGCGCGGGTTGAGCGCCTGGATGAGCCGCTGCGCCGCGCGCAGCGCCTCCTCGTCGGCGCCGGTCGCCGCCTTCAGGCGCGTGTAGTCGCGGCTGGCGAGGAGCTCGAGGTGGTTCTCCACGATTTCCAAAGCTAAGCCCTGCACGGAGTCGGCGGGCAGAGTCTTCAGTTGGAGAGCCAGGCATTCGGACGGGGTGCGCGCGCCCACCCCGGCCGGCTCGAGGTTCTGCAGGTGCCGCAGCGCGATGGCGAGCTCCTCGGGCTCGGCCTGCGCCTCCTCGGGCAGCAGGGCCGCGATCTCCTCGAGCGGCTGCGTCAGGTAGCCGTCGTCGTCGAGCGCGTCGATCAGCACCTCCACGAAGGCGCGGTCGCGCGCGCCGAGGTTGACCAGCGAGAGCTGCGAGCGCAGGTGCTCGCGCAGCGTCGGGTGCTCGGCGTGGCTGAAGCGGTCGCGGTCGTCGTCGTCCTCCGGCGCGCCGCGCCAGCTGGCGGCGATCTCGCCCGACCAGTCGTCCGCGGACGATGCAGCGGATGGCGCCTCGGGGGCCGCCGTGATCTCCGCTTCGTTCTTGGCGGCGCGCGCGAGCGGCTCGTGCTCGTCGGCATCCTCGCGCTCGAGCGCGGGATTCTCCATGAGCAGGCGGTCGATCTCCTGGTTCAGCTCGACCGTCGAGAGCTGCAGCAGCCGGATCGACTGCTGCAGCTGCGGCGTGAGCGTGAGGTGTTGCGATAACCGGAACTGCAGCGAAGGCTTCATCACACCCGCGGGTGAGTGCTACATGCGGAAATTCTCGCCCAGATATACTCGGCGGACGCTGTCATTATAGACAATCTCCTCGGGATGGCCCGAAGCGAGCACCGCGCCCTCGTTGATGATGTAGGCGCGGTCGCAGATCCCCAGCGTTTCCCGCACGTTATGGTCCGTTATGAGCACGCCGATGCCGCGCTCCTTGAGGAACCTAATGATGCGCTGGATGTCGAGCACGGCGATCGGGTCGACGCCGGCGAAGGGCTCGTCGAGCAGGATGAAGGCCGGGCGCGTGCCGAGCGCGCGCGCGATCTCGAGGCGCCGGCGCTCGCCGCCCGAGAGCGAGATCGCCGCGTGCTTGCGCAGGTGCGAGATGTTGAGGTCCTTGAGCAGCTCGGCGAGCCGCGCCTCGGTGTCCTCGGGCGAGAGCCCCTGCAGCTCGAGGATCGCCTGCACGTTCTCCTCGACGCTGAGGCGGCGGAACACCGAGTTCTCCTGCGGCAGGTAGGAGATGCCCAGCCGCGCGCGCCGGTGGATCGGCAGGTGCGTGAGCTCGGCGGCGTCGAGGTGGATGGCGCCGGCGTCGGCCGGCACCAGGCCGACGATCATGTAGAAGCAGGTCGTCTTGCCGGCGCCGTTGGGGCCGAGCAGGCCGACCACCTCGCCGCTCGACACCTCCAGCGACACGTCCTGCACGACGGTGCGCGACTTGTAGCGCTTGCGCAGGCGCTGCGCCCGTAGCTGCGTCATCGCCGCTCCGCCGGCCCCCTGACAAGGGGGTCGTGAGCCTGCCGCGCAGCGGCGGGCGAGCGGGGGGTTTGCTTGTCGGGGTTGGAAAGGGGAGCCAGAAAGGTCGAAATGGGTACGATCGTACCCATTTCAAAACCTAACCCCCCGCTCGCGAAGAACCCGCTCGCTTCCCCCCGTATCAGGGGGGCGGCGATCACGGCGGTCATTTCTTCTCCTCCACCGTGGTCTTCGGCTGCAGGATGGCGCGCACGCGCCCCTCCGCGTCGCCCTTCTTCCCCGAGCTGACCTGGAAGAAGTCCGAGCGCTGGTCGACGAAGATGTAGTCGCCGGCGACCTCGTCGCCGCCGCGGTTGACGCGCGCCTTCTCGAACAGCTCGATGGTGCCTTTCGCGTCGTCGATGACGATGCGGCGCGCCTCGCCCTCCATCCATTCGCCCTCGGCGGCCGGGGGCTTGGGGTCCTGGCGCTGGCGGAAGCGCACCGGCTCGCCGGTGGCGGTGGAGACCTGGTTGCCGTCGCGGTCCTGGCGCACCACCAGGCGCTCGGCGAGCACGCGGATGGTGCCGCGCGTCACCACCACGTTGCCCTCGAAGATGTTCATGCGCCGCGCGTCGTCGGCGCTCATGCGGTTCGCCTCGACCTGCGTGGGCTTCTCGCGATCGGCCTTTTCCGCCAACGAGGAAACGGAAAGAAAGGCAAGGATGAGAAACGACAAGCCCCTCACCGGACGTCCTTCGGCTCGAAGCGGGCGACCACGTCGTGGCGCAGCACGAGCTCGCGCGATCCGTTGTTGTACTCCATGCCGCGCCCCGAGAGCGAGCGGCTGCCCTCGACGATCTTCACCGGCCGGTCGGTACGCACCAGCGAGCGGTCGCGCAGGATGTGCAGGAACTCGGTGGTCATGCGCGCCTCGGGGCGCTCGCTGTCCGCCTCGCGCACCAGCACCACGTTGTCGTAGAGGAAGATCTCGTCGCCGTCGCTCGACAGCGCGCCGCGCTCGGCGCGCACCGTGTAGCGCGGCTGGTCGGGCTCGGCGTGCACGACGCGCGGGGAGAAGAGCTCGGTCGAGTCGTCGTCCGGGAAGTGCAGCATCTTCTCCGCCGAGAGGATGCTCTCGGCGGCGCCGTCGCGGTTGTAGGTGGTGGTGGTAAAGGTGTTCACCACGTAGTCGGGATCGTGGCGGCGTAGCTGCGGCGGCCGCTCGTCCTCGTGCACCGTGCGCTCGAGCCAGAAGGTGAGCAGCGCGAGCGAGGTCATGAGCGCGAGCGGGAACAGCCGCGTCGTCGACAGCCTCACCGCAGGTACTCCTGCAGCGCGCTTTCGTAGGTGCCCTGCGCGCGCATCACCAGCTCACACACCTCGCGCGCCGCGCCGCGGCCCGCCGGCGCGGCGGCGACGTAGTGCACGCGGCAGCGCACCGCCTCGGGCGCTTCGCGCGGCGCCGCGGCGAAGCCGCAGCGCGTCAGCACCGGCAGGTCGACCAGCTCGTCGCCCATGAAACCCGCTTCATCAAGATGAAAACCAAGACGTTTTAGTAAAGCCTCAAAGGCTTGGCGCTTGTCCTCGATACCCTGGAAGACGTCCTTGATGCCGAGCTCAGCAGCGCGCGCCGCGACCGCGGGCGAGGTGCGGCCCGAGAGTAGCGCGCAGGCCACCCCGCTCGCGGCGAGCATCTTCAGCCCGTGGCCGTCGAAGGCGTGGAAGCGCTTGAGCGCTTCCCCCTCGCGGCCATACCACAGCGTCCCGTCGGTGAGCACGCCATCCACGTCGAACACCATGAGGCGCAGGCGCCGCGCCCGTTCGGCGACCTCTTGGCGCAGTTCGCTCAAATCACCTTGGCGCGGAACAGGTCGTGCATGTTGAGCGCGCCGATCAAGGTGCCGCGCTCGTCAACTACGAGCAACTGGTTGATCTTGGATTCTTCCATGATGTGCACGGCTTCCGCGGCGAGCAACTCGGACCGCACGGTCTTTGGCTTGAGCGTCATCACGTCGTCGACGGGCCGCTCAAGGTCGCTCGCTTTCTCCAGCGCCCGGCGCAGGTCGCCGTCGGTGAAGATGCCTTTCACCGTTCCGGCGGCATTCATGATGGCGGTCATGCCCATCTTTCCCCGCGTCATCTCCACCAGTGCCTCGCGGATCGTCGCGCCGCTGCGAAGCTGCGGGACTCGCGCGCCGGTGCGCATTACCGCTTCGACGCGCAGGAAGGCGTGCTGCACACGCGCCTGGTCGGGCAATCCGCCACGCGGGTGCATGTGAGCGAAGTCGGCTGGCGAAAAGCCGAGCGTCTCGAGCAGGGCCATGGCGAGCGCGTCGCCGAGCGCCAGTGCCGCGGTGGTGCTTGCCGTAGGCGCGAGGTTGTGGGGGCAGGCCTCTTTTTCCACGCTGGCGTCGAGCCAGATATCCGCCTCGCGCGCGAGCGTCGAATCCTTCTTGCCGGTGATGGCGATCAGCTTGGCGCCGCGGCGCTTCACCAGCGGCACGATCTGCAGCAGCTCGTCGCTCGCGCCGGAGTAGGAGATGGCGATGAAGACGTCGCCCGCCTCGACCATGCCGAGGT
>JBQTJF010000137.1:0-1969 GCA_052387375.1 Betaproteobacteria bacterium | reverse complement strand
CCGGTGCCGGGCCGGGACCGGCCCGGCTGCTTCGTCTATCGCACCATCGAAGACCTCGAGGCGATCCGCGCGGCCGCGCGCGAGGCGAAGGTCCGCACGGTGGTCGGCGGCGGCCTGCTCGGTCTGGAAGCCGCGAAGGCCTTGAAGGACCTCGGCCTCGCCACGCATGTGGTCGAGTTCGCGCCGCGCCTGATGTCGGTGCAACTCGACGACGGCGGCGGCCGGCTGCTGCGCCGGAAGATCGAAGCCCTCGGCGCGACGGTGCACGCCTCGACCAACACGAAGGAGATCGTCGACGGCGGCGAGCGCCGTCACAAGATGGTCTTCGCCGACGGCAGAACGCTCGAAACCGACCTGATCGTGTTCTCGGCCGGCATCCGGCCGCGCGACGAGCTGGCGCGCGGCGCGGGCCTCAGTGTGGGCGAGCGCGGCGGTGTCGTCATCGACAACGCCTGCCGCACCTCCGATCCGGCCATCTACGCGATCGGCGAATGCGCGCTGTGGGACAGGAAGATCTTCGGCCTCGTCGCGCCGGGGTACGAGATGGCGCGCGTCGCGGCGGCGCATGTGGCCGTCACCTCGGCGAAAGCCGGGGTTGTAGGTCGGCAATCCCTTGCCGACGCACACGGCGGCATAGGAATGCCGCCCTACGATGCCGGCTTGCGCCGGCATGACGACTCCCTCCCGCAATTCCTCGGCGCGGACATGAGCACCAAGCTCAAGCTCATGGGCGTGGACGTGTGTTCGATCGGCGACGCGCACGGCGCGACGCCCAACGCGCTGAACTACGTCTTCACCGACGAGGCGGCGGGCGTCTACAAGAAGCTCGTCGTCTCGGGCGACAGGAAGTACCTGCTGGGCGCCGTCCTGGTCGGCGACGCGACCGATTACGGCGCGCTGCTGCAAATGACGCTGAACCCGCTGCCCCTGCCCGAGCACCCGGAAGACCTGATCCTGCCGGCGCGCGAGGGCGCGAAGAAGGGCCTCGGCGTCGACCTGCTGCCGGCGGGCGCCACGATCTGCTCGTGCAACAACGTCACCAAGGGCGCGTTGTGCGGCGCGATCGAAGCGGGCTGCACGACGCTGGGCGCGCTCAAGAAGGACACGAAAGCCAGCACCACCTGCGGCGGCTGCGGCGTGCTGGTCAAGCAGATCCTCGACAGCGAGCTGAAGAAGCGCGGCGTCACGGTGACGAACCATCTGTGCGAACACTTCAGGTACACGCGCCAGGAGCTGTTCCACCTGGTCCGCGTCGGCAACCTGCGCACGTTCGAGTCGGTGATCAAAAAGCATGGCCGCGGCCTGGGCTGCGACATCTGCAAGCCCGCGGTCGCGTCGATCTTCGCCTCGACCTGGAACGAGCACGTGCTGAAGCCCCGGCACGCGCCGCTGCAGGACACCAACGACCACTTCCTTGCCAACCTGCAGAAGGACGGCACCTACTCCGTCGTGCCGCGCATCCCGGGTGGCGAGATCACACCCGACAAGCTGATCACTCTCGGCGCGGTCGCGAAGAAGTTCGACCTCTACACCAAGATCACCGGCGGGCAGCGGATCGACATGTTCGGCGCCAGGGTGGAGCAGTTGCCGGCGATCTGGCGACGGCTGGTCGAGGCCGGCTTCGAGTCCGGGCACGCCTACGGCAAGGCGTTGCGCACCGTGAAGTCCTGCGTGGGTTCCACGTGGTGCCGGTACGGCGTTCAGGACTCGGTGAAGCTGGCGATCGACCTCGAGCTCCGCTATCGGGGCCTGCGTGCTCCGCACAAGATCAAGGCCGGTGTCAGCGGCTGCGCCCGCGAGTGCGCCGAGGCGCGCAGCAAGGACGTCGGCGTGATCGCCACCGAGAAGGGCTGGAACCTCTACGTCGGCGGCAACGGCGGCTTCCGCCCGGCGCACGCCGTCGAGCTCGCCACCGACCTCGACACCGAGACCCTGGTGAGGTACGTCGACCGGTTCCTCATGTACTACG
>JBQTJF010000136.1:0-12245 GCA_052387375.1 Betaproteobacteria bacterium | reverse complement strand
GCGCGCCGGCACCATCACCGAGCGCGACTGGCAGGAGATCGAGGACGGCATCGCCCGCTCGCCGGGCACCTGCATGACCATGGGCACCGCGGCGACCATGATGTCGATCGCCGAGAGCCTCGGCCTCACGCTGCCCGGCGCCTCGTCGATCCCGGCTGCCGACTCGAACCACGCCAGGATGGCCACGCACTCGGGCAAGCGCATCGTGGAGATGGTGTGGGAAGACCTCAAGCCAAGAGACTTATTGAAAGAAGAATCTTTTGATAACGCCATCGTGACGCTCATGGCGATGGGCGGCTCGACCAACGCGCTCATCCACCTCGTCGCCATGGCCGGCCGCGCCGGCTGCAAGCTGCCGCTCGAGCGCTTCAACGAGTTCTCCGCCAGGACGCCGCTGCTCGCCAATGTCAGGCCCTCGGGCGACAAGTACCTGATGGAGGACTTCTACTACGCGGGCGGCCTGCGCGCGCTGCTCGCCGAGCTCAAGGATCTGCTGGCGCTGGATTGCAGGACGGTCAACGGCCGCACGCTCGGCGAAAACCTTGCCGGCGCGCGCATCTTCAACGAAAACGTCATTCGAAAAAGAGAGAATCCCTTGAAGCAATCCGGCGGCCTGGTGGTGCTGCGCGGCAACCTCGCGCCGAACGGCGCCGTCGTCAAAGCCGCTGCCACGAGCATCCACAGGCACGTGGGCAAAGCCGTGGTGTTCGACGACTACAACGACATGGCCGCGCGCATCGACCGCGACGACCTCGAGGTGGATGCCGGCAGCGTGCTGGTGCTGCGCAATGCCGGGCCGCTCGGCGGCCCCGGCATGCCGGAGTGGGGCATGCTGCCCGTGCCGAAGAAGCTGCTCAGGCAGGGCGTGCGCGACATGGTGCGCATCTCCGACGCGCGCATGAGCGGCACCAGCTACGGCTGCTGCGTGCTGCACGTCGCCCCGGAGTCCTACGTCGGCGGACCGCTCGCCTTCGTGCGCGACGGCGACCTCATCGAGCTGGATGTGCAGAACAGGGAGCTCAACTTGAAGGTCTCGCCGGAGGAGCTGCAGAGACGAAAAAGCGGCTGGAAACCACCGGCGCGGAAGTTCGCGCGCGGCTACGGCGCCATCTTCAGCCGGCACGTGAAGCAGGCCGACGAAGGCTGCGACTTCGATTTCCTCGAAGGCACGGCGCCGACGGCCGAGCCGGAAATTCATTGATGGAGCTGCCGCGCAACGCGTTCAAGCGCGCCCTGAAGGCGGGCAGCGCGCAGATCGGCCTGTGGTCGAGCCTGTCGTCGAACTACAGCGTCGAGGTGATCGCCGGCGCGGGCTTCGACTGGCTGCTGCTCGACACCGAGCATTCGCCCAACGACCTCGAGAGCCTGCTCACGCAGCTGCAGGCCGCCGCGCCGTACCCGACGCACGCGGTGGTGCGCGTGCCGTGGAACGACATGGTGATGATCAAGCGGGTGCTCGACATCGGCGCGCAGTCGCTGCTCGTGCCCTACATCTCGAGCGCCGCCGAGGCTGCGGCGGCGGTCTCCCACGTGCGCTACCCGCCCGCCGGCGTGCGCGGCGTCGCCGGCACCACGCGCGCCAGCCGCTTCGGCCGCGTCAAGGACTACGCGCAGCGCGCGCACGAGGAGCTGTGCCTGCTGGTGCAGGTCGAGACCCAGCGCGCCCTCGACAACCTCGAGGCGATCTGCGCGGTCGACGGCGTCGACGGCGGGTTCATCGGCCCCGCGGACCTGCACGCCTCGCTCGGCTACGCCGGCGAGATCGCCAATGCGAAAGTGAAGCCGCTCATCGACGAGGCGATCCGGCGCATCCGCAACGCCGGCCGCGCCCCCGGCATCCTCACGCCCAACGAGGCCGACGCGCGCCACTGGCTCGAATGCGGCGCGCTCTTCGTCGCGGTCGGGGCGGACGTCGGCATCCTCGCCCGCGGCGCCGAATCCCTCGCCGCCAGGTTCAAATCATGAAACCCGAGATCATCCTCACCGCGCCGGGCCACGCCGGCACCATGGCGACGCTGCTCGCCGAGTTCGACGCCCACAAGCTCTGGGAAGCGCCCGACCGCGCTGCATTTATCCAGAAACATGCGAATGCGAAAGGCCTGGCGACCTTCGGCCCCTTGAGCGTGGACGGCAAGTTCATGGACCAGTTTCCGAAGCTGGAGATCGTTTCCAACTTCGGCGTCGGCGTGGACGCCATCAATCTCGACGACGCGAAGCGCCGCGGCATCATCGTCACCAACACCCCCGACGTGCTGAACGACTGCGTCGCCGACACCGCGCTCGCCCTGGTGCTGATGACGCTGCGCAAGTTCCCGCAGTCCGAAGCCTACCTGCGTTCGGGCAGCTGGCTGTCGCGCGGCGCCTACCCGCTCACCGCCTCGGCCGGCGGCAAGATCCTCGGCATCCTCGGGCTCGGCCGCATCGGCGAGGCGATCGCGAAGCGGGCGCTCGCCTGCGGCATGAATATCCGCTACCACAACCGCGGGCGCAAGGACGTGTCGTATCCCTACGATCCCGATCCGGTGACGCTGGCGAAGAACTCGGACGTCCTCATGGTCGTGACGCCGGGCGGGGCGGAGACGAATCGTCTGGTGAATGCAAAGATCCTGGATGCGCTCGGGCCGGAGGGCTACCTCGTCAACATTGCCCGCGGCTCGGTGGTCGACGAGCCGGTGCTGCTGCGCTACCTGCAGGAAAAGCGCATCGCCGGGGCGGGGCTGGACGTCTTCGCCGACGAGCCGCGCGTGCCGCCCGAGTTCTTCGCCCTCGACAATGCGGTGCTGCTGCCGCACGTCGGCAGCGCCACCGTGGAAACGCGCAAGGCCATGGGCGACCTGCAGGTGGAGAACCTGCGGCGGCATTTCTCCGGGCAGCCGGTGTTGACCCGGGTGGTGTAGCATTTCGCGGTCCTAATCGAGGAGGATTCCATGAAACGCAAATTACTGGCGCTCGCCGTGGGCGCCGTCATTGCCGCCCCTGCCGCAGCGCAGCAAGTGACCTTCATGACCGGCCCGCAGGGCGGGTCCTGGATCCCGCTCGGCGGCGCGCTGAAGGGCATGTGGGAGAAGAACGTCCCCGGGCTGCAGATCCAGCAGACTCCCGGCGCCGGCATCTCCAACGTGCGCGGCGTCGACGAAGGCAAGGCGCAAATCGGCCTCGCCAACTCGAGCACGACCGTCGACGGGCTGGAAGGCCGCCCGCCCTACCCGAAGAAGGTCACCAAGGTCTGCCAGCTGGCGAACCTGTACCCGCAATACTTCCAGGTCGTGGCGCTCACCAACGCCAACGTCAACCGCCTGGCCGACCTGAAGGGCAAGTCGCTCACCACGCAGGGCAAGGGCAACACCGGCGAGCTGCTGACCGACCTGGTGCTGAAGATGAACGGCCTGAGCTACCAGGCGCTCTCGAAGGTCAACTTCAACAGCTATACCGAGTCGGTGGCGATGATGAAGGACGGGCATGCCCAGGTGTTCACCCTGGGCACTACGGCGCCCGCCTCGGCGGTGATGGACCTCGCCAGCGCGCGCGACATCAAGCTCGTGCCGGTGGACGACAAGGTGATGGGCGAGCTGAAGAGGATGAACCCGGGCTACAACAAGCTCATCATCAAGGCGGGCACCTATCCCAAGCAGGACAAGGACGTGCCGGTGATCGGCTACTCGACGCACCTGGTCGTGGCCTGCGACCTGCCGGAAAACACGGTCTACCAGATGGCGAAGGCGATGGCGGTGAACGTGGACGCGATGGCCGCCGTGGTCAAGTCGATCGAGGGCATCAAGCCCAAGGACATGGCGCTCGACATCGGCGTGCCCTTCCACAAGGGCGCCGCCAAGTTCTACAAGGAAGCCGGCGCGCTCTAGCAAGCGCGGTTCGGGGACTGAGGAAACGGGGCGGCGCTGCCGCCCCGTTTCGCATCCGCAGGGAGGAGGCGTTGGAAGAGAAGCCGGCATCCTTACCCGCGCTGGCGGCGCTGCGCTGGACGGTGCTCGCGATCGCCGTCGCGATGTCGCTTTACCACATGTACGTCGCCGCGTTCGGCCCGCCCGAGGCGGTGATCTTCCGCGGCACGCACCTGATGTTCGCCACGACGCTGGTGTTCCTGCTGTTTCCCTCGCGCCCCGGGGGCGGCCCGCTCTGGCGCGCGCTCGACGCCGCGCTGCTCGCCGCCGGCCTGGGCATGGTGCTGCACATCTTCCTCAAGTACGAGGCCTTCACCAACCGCATCATCTACATCGACGAGCTGAACCGCTGGGACATCGCCTGGGCGGTCGTCGCGATCGTCGTGGTGCTCGAAGGGACGCGGCGCGTGATCGGCTGGGCGCTGCCGCTCACCGCGATCTGCTTCATGGTCTACGTCTTCGGCTTCACCAACGTCACGCTGCAGGGGGCGATGGAGCAGGTGTACTTTTCCACCGAGGGCATCTTCGGCTCGACGCTCGGCGTGTCCGCCTCCTACGTGATGCTGTTCGTGCTGTTCGGCGCCTTCATGGAGAAGAGCGGCACCGGCCAGCTGTTCATGGATTTCTCGATGTCGATCACCGGCCGCTACGCGGGCGGCCCCGGCAAGGTGGCGGTGGTGAGCTCGAGCCTGTTCGGCACCGTCTCGGGCAGCGCGGTGGCGAACGTGATGGTCGACGGCCCGATCACCATCCCGCTCATGAAGCGCACCGGGTTCCGGCCGCCGTTCGCCGCGGCCGTCGAGTCGGTCGCCTCCACCGGCGGCCAGCTGATGCCGCCGATCATGGGAGCGGCGGCGTTCGTCATGGCCGAGTTCCTCGCGGTGCCTTACGCGCAGATCACGGTCTGGGCGATCCTGCCCGCTTTTCTCTACTACCTCGCCGTTTTCTCCGCGGTGCACTTCGAGGCGAAGCGCTACAAGCTCGCCGGGGTGCCGGCGTCGGAGCTGCCGGCCTTCGGCCAGGTGATGCTCGTGCGCGGGCATCTGTTCGTTCCCATCCTGATCGTGCTGATCGGCCTGATCGAGGGATACTCGGCGCCGCTGTGCGCGCTGTGGGGCGCCCTGTCGTGCCTGCCGATCGCGCTGCTGCGCAAGGCGACGCGCGCCGGCATCTCGTGGCGAACGGTACTCGAGGCGCTCGAGGAAGGCGCGAAGAACACCCTTTCGGTAGCCATGGCCTGCGCCTGCGCCGGCATCGTCATCGGCTGCGTGACGATTACCGGCCTCGGCATCGTGTTCACTCAGATGGTGGTGGCCCTGGCGCAGGAATCGCTGATCCTTGCGCTCGTGTTGACCGCCATAGCCGGCATCATCCTCGGCATGGGCATGCCGACCACCCCCGCCTACATCATGATGGTGGCGCTCCTCTTGCCGGCCGTCATGAAGCTCGGCGCGGTGACGCCGGCCGCGCACATGTTCGCGTTCTACTTCGCGATCCTGTCCGCGATCACGCCGCCGGTGGCGCTCGCCGTATTCGCCGCGGCCAGCCTCGCCAAAGCCAACATGTGGGCGTCGGGCTTCGCCGCCATGCGCGCCGCCGCGCCCGCCTACATCGTGCCGTTCATGTTCGTCTACGAGCCGATGCTGCTGCTCATCGTCAAGGACTGGGGCAGCGAGTGGCCGTTCGTGGTCTGGTCCGTCATCAGCGCCTCGGTGGGAGTGGTGTGCCTCGCCGGCGGCCTGTTCGGCTGGCTGTTCGGCTATGCGCTGATGTGGCAGCGGGTGCTGCTCGTCGTCGCCGCGCTTTGCCTGATCAAGCCGGGGCTCATGACCGACGCGGTTGGCCTGGTCCTGCTCGGCCTGGTGAGCGCGGCGCAACTGCTCGCCCGGCGGCGCGCGGCGCAGGCCGTCTAGCGCTCGTCGATCCTCCGGTACTCGCCCTCGATCGTCGCCCGGCCGGCGGGCGGCGCTTCGGCGGCCCGGCGCTGGAGCTCGCGGCGCAGGTGCCGCGTGCGCCACCACAGCCATCCGCCGAGCACGATGGCAATCGCCGCAGCCACGGCGAGCACCACCGACGCGAACACGAGCGCCGCGATCATCAGTACCAGGCCGACCGCGAGGGCGAAGGCCTTCTGCAGGAAGTTAGCCATCGGGATTGGACCCGCCGCCGCCGCGGCGGTTCAGGCTTTCGCGGCGACCTGCGCCTGACGCGTCCTGTCGAGCACGGTCATCGCCGTGGCGAGGAAGGCGGCCACGTCGCTCGCGCTGGTCGGCACGATGAGGGTATTGGAGGCCTTGGCGAGGCTGGCGAACGCGTCGATGTACTGCTGCGCCACCTTCAGGTTGGCGGCCTCGAGCCCGCCCTTGTCGCCGATGGCCTCGGCTACCGCGCGCACGCCTGCGGCGGTGGCTTCGGCGATCACGCGGATCGCCGTCGCGTCGCCCTGCGCCTTGTTGATGGCGGCCTGCTTCTCGCCCTCGGAGCGCAGCACGGCCGCCTGCTTCTCGCCGTCGGCGAGGTTGATCTCCTCCTGGCGCTGGCCCTCGGACTTGGCGATGAGCGCCCGCTTCTCGCGCTCGGCGGTGATCTGCGCCTGCATGGCGCGCAGGATGGTATCGGGCGGCGTGAGGCTCTTGATCTCGTAGCGCAGCACCTTGATGCCCCAGCTGCGGCCCGCCTCGTCGAGCACGCTCACGATCTGGCGGTTGATCTCGTCGCGCGACTCGAAGGTCTTGTCGAGCTCCATCTTGCCGATCTCGCTGCGCAGCGTGGTCTGGGCGAGCTGCGTGATCGCCATCGTATAGTTGGACGAGCCGTACGAGGCGAGGCGGGGGTCGGTGACCTGGTAGTAGAGGATGCCGTCGACGCCCAGCTGCGTGTTGTCCTTGGTGATGCAGACCTGCTCGGGCACGTCGAGCGGCACTTCCTTCAGCGAGTGCACATAGGCCACGCGGTCGAGGAACGGGATGATCAGGTTCAGGCCCGGCTCGAGCGTGCCGTTGAACTTGCCCAGCCGCTCGACCACCCAGGCGCTCTGCTGCGGCACGATGCGCACGCCCTCGATGACGAAGGCCACCGCCATGCCGATGACCAGGACCCAGCCCCAGTAGGACGACAGTCCGGGCACGAAGGACGCAGCGACGGCCGCCGCGACTGCCAGCGCGAGCTTCCAGAACATTTCCCCCCCTTGCCCGGGCTAAGCCGGGCGCTGCTTAGCTACTCTCAAGGTGTTGCCGCTGGCGGCCAGTACATAGACCGTGGCGCCAGGCTCCAGTCCTTCCGCCCCCTCGACCCGCGCGTCCCACGTCGCCCCCCTGTAGCGCACCTTCGCCAGCCGCGCGGCGGCGTCGACCCAGGCCTCGAAGCTCGCCGGCATGCCGGCATCGATGCTCGGCATCTGCTCGGCCTTGTTCTTCTCCCGATACACGTGCACGCCGTAGCAGCCCAGCGCGGCGACCACCGAGCCGACCACCGCCTGCACGGCGAAGGGCTGGCCGAGGTAGGCCGCCGCCGCGGCGCCAAAGGCCGCTACGCCGAGCATCAGCAGGTAGAAGGTGCCGCTGAGCAGCTCGGCGATCACCAGCACCAGGCCGAGAATCGCCCAGGCGAGCGCCGCATCCATGGGCGGCTAATGTGGCATGCGCGCGGGCCCTCTGCAACCGGGCGCTACCGCCGGGGTACTAGAATCAGGCCGATGCTGGCCGAGGCGCTGATCGCGCTGCACCGCTCGCCGTCAGGCGAGACCTGGCGCACCGAGGTGACCGGCCTGCCCGGCCTGACCATCGTCTTCGCATGAGGCCGCTCGACGGGATCACCGTCGTCGCGCTCGAGCAGGTCATCGCCGGGCCGTTCGCCACGCGCCAGCTCGCCGAGCTGGGCGCGCGCGTCATCAAGATCGAGCGGCCGCAGGGCGGCGACGCGGCGCGCGCCTACGACGGCACGGTGCGCGGATTATCCTCGCACTTCGTCTGGGTCAACCGCTCCAAGGAGAGCCTTGCCCTCGACGTCAAGCACCCGGCGGCGAAGGCCGTCCTGGAGCGGCTGGTCGCCAGCGCCGACGTGTTCCTGCAGAACCTCGCGCCCGGCGCGGCAGAGCGGCTTGGCCTCGGCGCCGAGCCGCTGAGAAGAGCGCATCCCGGGCTCATCTGGTGCGGCATCTCCGGCTACGGGCCGGCCGGGCCCTATGCCGCGAAGAAGGCCTACGACCTGCTCGTGCAATGCGAGGTCGGCCTGCTCTCGGTGACCGGCACGCCCGAAGCGCCGGCGAAGGCGGGCATTCCGGCGGCCGATATCGCGGCGGGCATGTATGCCTTCGCGTCGATCCTCGCGGCGCTGGTGCGCCGCGGCCGCACCGGCGAGGGGGCGACGATCGAGGTCACCATGCTCGAGGCGCTCGGCGAATGGATGGGCTTCCCGGCGTACTTCGCCGCCTACGGCGGCACGGCGCCGCCGCGCTCGGGCGCCTACCACGCCACCATCGTGCCCTACGGCCCGTTCCGCGCCGGCGACGGCGAGACGGTGTTCCTCAGCGTGCAGAACGAGCGGGAGTTCGCCGCCTTCTGCGATCGGGTGCTGCAAAAGCCGGCGCTGAAGGCCGACCAGCGCTTCTCATCGGGCCCCGCCCGCTTCAGGAACCGGGACGCCATGCACGCCGAGATCGATGCGGTTTTTTCGCACCTGAAAACCCCGGAGATCATCGGGCGGCTCGACGCAGCGGACATCGCCAACGCGCGCCTGAACGATATGCACGGGTTCTGGGGCCACCCGCAGCTCAAGGCGCGCGGGCGCTGGGCGCAGGTCGGCTCGCCGGCGGGCGAGCTCGACGCGCTGCTGCCGCCTTTCAACCTGTCGGACTTCACCCCGCGCATGGACGCCGTTCCGGCGCTCGGGCAGCATGGCCGCGCCATCCTCGCGGAGCTGGGCTACAGCGCGGCCGAGATCGACCGGCTGGAAAGGGAAAAGGCGCTCTAGGGCTTCTTCGCGGTGTCGATGCCGGCGGCGCGCGCCAGGTCGCGGTGCACGCGCGCGACGCGCTCGACCTCGCCCTTGGCGGGAAACCGCTCGTAGAAGCCCTCGTCGCGGAACTGCTTCGCCATGTCGGACCAGGGCGCCAGGCGCTGCTCCCAGCGGGCGACGCGGCCGGCTTCCGGCTCGGCGTCGTCGCGGGCGAGGTCGGCGCATACGCGCACCATCGCCTTGATCGTCACCGGCTTGGTCACCATGTAGTCGTCCTCGCCCCACACCACGTCGCCGAAGACCGAGCGGGCGGCCTTGAAGAAGTCGCGGATCACGCTGTAGTAGCGCGGCACTTCCTTGGAGCTGCCGCCGGCGAGCTGGATGGAGCGCCAGCGGCCGCGCACCCAGCGGTGCAGCTCGTTGAACAGCTCCGCCTGCAGCACCCACTTGTCGCGCTGGCTGCGCCCGCCCAGCCGGTTGATGCGGTAGCGCAGCGGGCTGTCGCCCTCGCTGTAGAGCTTTTCCACCAGCCGCGCGGCGAACTTGCGGTCGGGCGCGGCGAACGAGACGCGATCGTAGAGGTCGACGAGATGGCTCTTGTTGATGCGCGTCGGCGTCGAGTTGATGATGACGAACATCTCGGTGGCGAAGTCCTCGCTGCGCCCGTCGAAGACGATGCAGGGCACGTTGATCGAGGCGGCGTCGTCGGGCCGCTCCTGCAGGTAGAACTGCAGCGCCGCCAGGCGGTGCTGGCCGTCGATGATCAGGTACTTGGACGAGGGCTCGTTCACGCTGCCGACGCCGCCCTCGCCGCCCGAGCGGAAGGTGAGCCGCTCCGGGGTGAAGAGCAGCACCGTGCCGGGGATCGGCGGCTGCGAGACCGCCGTCTCGTAGAAGTTCTTCAGCTGCCGTACCTTGGAGCGCGACAGCGAGCGCTGGAAGGCCTCGTCGTTCCTTTCGATGCGGGCGATGAACTGCGCGATGTCGTCGTCGTGCGAGATGCGGCTGGGGGCGATCTCCTCCCCCTCGCCGTAGAAGCGGCTGATGAAGCGCACCTTCGCCAGCAGGTCCTTGGCGCGGTAGCTGACGAAGTAAAAGACGCCGTCCTTCTGGCGGATCTGCGTCGCTTGCATGGACGCTCCTCAGTGTCCCGCGCCCCCGGCGGGTATCAACCGCGCGAATATACCCGAAAGGAAACTTCGGGTCAGAGCGTGGTTTACGGGCAGGCCGGCAGCATCAGCGCCTGCAGCACGTCGGCGCTGCGCCGGTTCTGCACGAACGCCACGACGCCGGAGTCGGCAGGATGCGCCGTCGGCAGCAGCGGCAGGTTGCGCCGCTTCGTCACACGACCCTCCGCGTCGAAGGCGAAGGGCCCCTGCCATTCCAGCACGACGTAGTCGTGCGCCAGGGTGCGGCCGCGGTTTTCCCCGGCGTCCACCCGGCTGAGCAGCCGGTTTTGATAGGCGGCGAGGTACAAGGCGGCAGCGTCCCGCTGCGCGCGATCGAGCAACTCGGCGCTCGCCTCGACGCCGAGGCCTGCGGCGCCCGCCCGCTCGAGCGTCAGCGCGATGCGCGCCTTGGCCGGTCGGGCATTGATCGCCGCCACCGCCTCGTCGAAAGCCTTCGTTCCCCAGCGGCGGAAGTCGCGCCCCTGGAGCATCACCTGCGGCGTGTAGACGAGCGCCAGCCGCTGCAGCTGGGTGAGCTTTCGCTGCCGCAGGGAAAACTCGCGCTTCGCATAGGCATCCTTCCAGCCGATGTAGTCCCAGTAGTCCACGTGCAGGGAAAGCGGCACCACCCGCTCGGGCGCATGTCCCTGCGCGCCGAGGCCCGAGAGCCAGCGGTCGGCCGGCGGGCAGCTGCTGCACCCCTCGGAGGTGTAGAGCTCGACCAGCGCAGCCGTACGCTCGCCCGAGCGCGCCGAGCACGGCGCCCCGTGGCCGGGCAGCGCGAGGGCGAGGAGCAGCAGGCCGAGGGCGAGGCGCATGGCGGTTGGTCGAAACGGCGCCAGCGCGCTTACGCCCCGCCACCATAATGGGCGCGGTGCGGCAACTGTTCTTTTTCCTCGCATCGTTCGCCTGGAACTTCGGCCTGGGGATGAGCTGGCTCGCGATCCCCCTTTACGCCTATTCGCAGGGCCTGTCCAACGTAGAGATCGGCGCGCTGTTCGCGGCGCCGGTGTTCGCCCAGGTGCCGTTCAACCTGGCGGGCGGGGCTTATACCGACCGCGTCGGGGGCCGGCGCATCATGCTGGGCTCGTGCTGGGCGACGGTGGCCGCGGGCGGGTGCTTCATCATCGCCGAGGGCTTCTGGATGCTGATGCTCGGGCAGGTGGCGCTGGTGGTTTCCCGGGCGGCGTTCTGGCCGGCCACCTGGGCCATGGCCACCGAGCTGCCCGGCGGCCGCGGCTTGCAGCTCGGCCGCCTCAACGCCGCCACGAACCTCGGGCAGATCGCCGGCACCGGCTTTTGCGGTTTTCTGCTCGCGGCGGCCGGCTACGCGGCCACGTTCGCCATGCTGTCGGCGGCCGGGCTGCTCGCCTTCGCCGCCGGCCTTGCCACCGAGGCGCACGCCGCCAGGGGCGACCCGCGCCGGCGCATCCTCGCGGCATACCTGCCGCTTCTCCGGGAGCGCATCATCGGCTACGCGGTGATGTGCGCCTACCTGTCGGCGCTGCCGTTCTCGCTCTCGATCTCGTTTTATCCGCTGCTCCTCGCGCAGTACGGGTACGGCGAGGAAAGCTCCGGCATTCTGGTCGCGCTGCGCGCCGTGGGCTCGATCGCCGCCAGCCTGGCCGCCGCCCGGTTCGTGCGCAGCGGGCCGCAGACCCTCTGGCCGGTCTATTGCGGCATCGCCGTCGCCGTGTCGGTGGCGTTCGTTCCCACGGTCAACCATGCGGCGCCGATCGCCTTCTGGATGCTGCTCGTCGGCGCCGGCTCGGCGGCCATGACGCTGTACTTCCAGATCACCATCTCCGAGGCAAGCCGCGTCGAGCAGCGGGGCTCGGCCCTGGCGCTGGGCGGCCTGGGCTGGAGCGTCTCGCACTTCACCACGCCGCTCATCATGGGTTTCCTTGCGGACCGCTACGGCCTGGTGACGGGTTTCTACGTCATTGGCGGCCTGGCGCTCGCCTGCGCTCTCGCCATAGCCGGGATGCGTCGCTGGGCTTTTTCTAAGCGGCCTTGAACATCCCCGGCTCGAGGGAGTGGCGCTCGAGCAGGCGGTAGAACTCGGTGCGGTTGCGGCCCGCCAGGCGCGCCGCCTTGGTGACGTTGCCCCCGGTGATCTTCAGGATGCGCACCAGGTAGTCGCGCTCGAAGGCCTTGCGCGCCTCATCCAGCGGCGTGAGCGCCGTGTCGGCCACGTCCAGCGCCTGGCGCACCAGCGACT
>JBQTJF010000135.1:0-1728 GCA_052387375.1 Betaproteobacteria bacterium | reverse complement strand
AGGCCGGCGAGCGCCGCGCCCAGCACGAAGACACCGGTGAAGAGCCAGCGCTGGTTGATGCCCAGCGCCCCGGCCATCTCGCGGTCCTCGGTCGCCGCGCGCACCAGGATTCCCCAGCGCGTCTTCCGGAGAAGCACATGAAGAAGAAGAAAAATCAGCGGGCCGAGGACGATAAGGAAGAGGTCGTACTGCGGGAAGGCGCCGCCGGCGATGTCCACCGCGCCGCGCAGGCCAGGGGCGCGCGGGCCGAGCATGTCCTCGGGGCCCCAGGCCCAGAGCGCGAAGTCGCGGATCACCAGGACGAGCGCGAAGGTGGCGAGCAGCTGCAGCAGCTCGGGGGCGCGGTAGATCCTTCTCAGGAGCGCGAACTCGACGGCGAGGCCGAGTGCCGCGACGCCGAGGGCGGCGAGCGGCACCGCCGCCCAGAAGCCCACCCGCTCGGCGAGCCACACGGCGAGGTACATGCCCAGCATGTAGAGCGAGCCGTGCGCGAAGTTGACGATGCGCGTGACGCCGAAGATGAGCGACAGGCCCGCGGCGACGAGGAAGAGCGAGCTCGCGCCCGCGAGGCCGTTCAGGAATTGCAGCAGCACCGCCGAGCCGCTCACGAGGATGTTTGTCGGCTCCCTGACAAGGGGGGGTGCTTTAAGCGGCCTTGGAAAAGGAGCCCGGCGTGCCCAAAATGCTTCCGATCGGAAGCATTCTCAAGGCGCATCCCCGATCCTAGTCTTTGCGCAGCCTGCGCACTTCCGCGTCGGAGGGCTGGAACTTCGCGCCGTCGGCATAGCGCCAGTTCACCATCGTGCCGCGGCCGCCTTTCTTCGCGAGCTGGCCGACGTAGGCACCCATGGTGGACTGGTGGTCGATGGCGCGCCATTCGATCGGCCCGAAAGGCGATCCCATCTGCAGGCCCTTGAGCGCCGCGACCAGCTTCTCGGTTTCGACCGCCTTCGCCTTCTTGATCGCCGCGGCGGCGGCGTGGACGGCGGTGTAGCCGACCACCGAGCCCTGGCGCGGATAGTCGTTCCAGCGCTTCTCGTAGGCGTCGCGGAAGGCGCGGTGCTCCGGGGTGGCGATGTCGCGCCACGGGTAGCCCGTCACCCACCAGCCCTCTGGCGTCTCGTCCTTCAGGGGATCGAGGTACTCGGGCTCGCCGGCGAGCAGGTTGAACACCGTGCGGCCGCGAAAGAGGCCGCGCGTGTTGCCCTCGCGCACGAACTTCTGCAGGTCGGCGGCGAAGAGCGAGCTGAAGATGGCGTCGGGCTTCGCCCCGGCGAGCGCCTGCACCACGGCGCCGGCGTCGATCCTGCCGAGCGCCGGCGCCTGCTCGGCGACGAACTCGACCCCCGGCTGCGCCTGCGAGAGCAGCTTCTTGAAGGACGCCGTGGCCGACTGGCCGTATTCGTAGTTGGGATAGACGATGGCCCAGCGCCGCTTCTTCAGCTTCGCCGCCTCGGGCACGAGCATCGCCACCTGCATGTAGGTGGAAGGGCGCAGGCGGAAGGTGTAGCGGTTGCCGTTCTCCCAGACGATCTTGTCGGTGAGCGGCTCGGAGGCGAGGAAGAGCACCTTGCGCTGGTTGGCGAGGTTCGCCACCGCGAGGCCGACGTGCGAGGCGAAGGTGCCCATCAGCAGGTCGACGCGCTCGCGCGAAATCAGCTCCTCGGCGACGCGCACCGCGTCGCCCGGCGTGCCGCCGTCGTCGCGGATCACCAGCTCCAGCTCGCG